>JAJPZT010000076.1 GCA_021204175.1 Clostridiales bacterium
GTTTTTCTCATAGCTATATTATACCATAATCTGAGCCATTTGTCCACACCCCTCAAACTTTATATCAAATCCTTATTTATTTTTCTTCTATTTCACATACCCCAAAACCTTATCATATCCCCCTTTAAGCTGAGCCATTTCATCTATAGTTACGAAAACATAGCCCTTTGCCGCAAGCTCGGGAACAGCCCTTTCAACAGTCGCCGCCGAAGAAGCATAAAGGTCGTGAAGAAGAATAACCGCTCCGTCTTCCGCTCCGTTCATAATTTGGCTGTAAACATAATCGGCGTTCCTGTATTTCCAGTCAAGTGTATCAACAGACCAGTTGAAAAAAGGAATATTAACGGCTGTTTTTACAACGGAATTTATTGCGCCGTAGGGAGGTCTTGCCACATATGTATAAGTTCCGCAGGCGTTATAAACAGCGTTTGAAGTTGAATTTATTTCTCTTGCCACAGAAGCACTGCCGAGAGATGTTAACTGTGGGTGGCTGTAGGTGTGGTTGCCCAGCTGATTTCCGCTTTCATAAATTGCCTTTATAAGGTTCGGGTATTCCTCTGCCCTTTCACCTACAACAAAGAACGTTCCGTGACCGCCAACTGCGGACAAAGCCTTTATAAGTCTTTCTGTTGAAGTGTAGCTCGGTCCGTCGTCAAAGGTGAGACAAATGGGCTTTCCCTGAATTTTAAGGGCTGACCTTTCGCTTATAATCTCCGCAGTAAGCCACCCTCCGCTGCAAAGGTCAATCGACTTGTTTTCACTGTTATAAACAGGGTCAAACATTAAAACTCCGCCCAGTGCTCTGACTTCGCAGAAAATTTCTCCGTCAATCAAATAAGCATCAAGGGTAAGCTCCTCACTGTCTGCCTTAACACTGAGCTTTGTACTTTCAACAGCCGGAGCGGTAACATAGCTTTTAACAAACAAATCCGTTTCAAAAGGCTCAGCCCCTCTTGTTATAACAGCAGTCATAGAAGAGCTGTCGACACTCGCCGAAAAGCTACAGCGTGACCCTTTAAAAGCCGTACTTAAGTCCTGAAGTCTCAGACACACACGTCCGTCCACATTAAAGCCGTTAAATTCATAATTATTTTCTCCGCAGGTTACGCTTACATCAAGGCAGACTGTCTCGGCGGCAAAAACCGAGACAGTACCTAAGCAAAAAACAGTTGTTAATAAAATCGCAAAAAATCTCTTAAACATAAAATCCCCTTATTTGTCTCTTAAAACAGCCCCTAATTTATCCTTAAGCTCTGCAAGAATTTTATCTACGGGCTTATTAACCTCGTCATCGGTCAGAGTTCTGTCAGCTGCTCTGAACCTTATGCTGTAAGCCACAGACTTAAGACCCTTTCCTACCTGTTCGCCCTTATATACATCGAAGAGCTTAACCCTTTCAAGGTTCTTTCCGCCCTTCTTCTTAATAATATCCTCTATTTCCTTAACGGTTACGTCCTCAGCCACTACCATTGAAACGTCTCTTTCAGTAGCGGGATATTTGGGCAATGGCTTAAAGCTTCTTTCAAATGCTGTAAGCTCAAATACCTTGGAAAGGTCGACAACAGCAATATAAGCCCTTGTGCCTATTGAATAATTTTTGAGGGTTAAGGGGTGAACCTCGCCTACATAGCCCATTTCCTCATTCTTTCCGAATATTTTGGCAAGTCTGCCGGGGTGCATAAAGGGAATGCTGTCATCAGGTTCAAAGCTTAATTTAGAAGCAAAGCCCAAAGCTCCGGCAAGCTCTTCAACAACGCCTTTAATTCTGTAGAAATCGCAATTCTTTCCGTACATACCCAGTGTAAGTGTAGGTATTTCGTTGGGAAGCTTCTTCATAGGCACTTCTTCCGGCATATAGACCTTTCCCATTTCGAAAAGATAAGCTGAGCCGTTGCGTCTGTTATAGTTTGTGGAAAGTGATTCGAGCATACCGTTGGCGCTTTGAGTACGCATTATGCTGAAGTCCTCGCCCAAGGGGTTTGTTATTTTAACAGCCTTTCTCAAAGGTGAATTTTCATCAATCGAAAGCTTGTCATAAACCTTGGGGCTTTCAAATGAAAATGTCATAGCTTCGCAGAAACCGCAGGCAACCATTGTCTGTCTGATTTTATCTTCAATAAGCTGTGTATAGCTCTTTTTACCGCAGGTAGGTGTTCCGGCAGCAAGAGTTGTTTCTATCTTGTCATAGCCGTAGAAACGGGCAATTTCCTCTGCTAAATCCGCCTCAGACACAAGGTCGGGTCTGAATGTGGGGATTTTAGCTGTCTTTCCGTCTGCTTCAACCTCGATTTTCTTGAAAATGTCAATCATTTCCTGATCGGTCAGATTAAAGCCTATAAGCTTGTTTATGCTTTCTGCACTGTAAGCTACTTCCCAGGGTTCTCTCTTGTTGGGATAGCAGTCAACCATTCCGGGAACAACCTCACCGCAGCCTAACATTTCCACAAGCTGAACGGCTCTGTTTACTGCGTCAAGGGCTGTGTTGGGGTCAAGACCCTTTTCGTATTTAGCGGAAGCGTCTGTTCTCATACCTAACTTCTTAGCGGTAATTCTTATATTAGGACCGTTGAAGTTTGCAGACTCGAACAAAATAGCAGCGGCATTGGGAGAAACCTTTGAATTTTCACCGCCCATAACGCCTGCTATGGCAACAGCCTTGTTGGGGTCTGAAATAACAAGCATAGATGAGTCTAAAACTCTGTTCTGACCGTCAAGAGTAGTGAATTTTTCGCCGTCCTCTGCGTTTCTGATTATAATTCTGCCCTCATCGATAGTGTCGATGTCGAAGGCGTGCATAGGCTGACCCAGTTCAAGCATAACATAGTTTGTTATGTCCACAATGTTGTTAATAGGTCTTACGCCCATTGAAGTAAGTCTGTGACGAAGCCACAAGGGAGAAGGCTCAACCTTTACGTTTTTAACAACTCTGCCTATATATCTGGGGCAAAGCTCCGGGTTTTTAATCTCTACGGAAACAAAATCCGATGACTGACCCTCTGCCTCAGCCTTAACATTAATTTCGGGGTATTTAAAGGGCTTGTCAAAAGCCGCTGCGGCTTCTCTTGCAAGACCTACAACAGAATAACAGTCAGGTCTGTTGTTGGTTATTTCAAATTCAACAACATCGTCTGTCAGCTGCATAACATCTTTTACGTCTGAACCCAACTCAGGCTCGCCGCTGAAAATATAAATTCCGTTTTCGGGAGCATCGGGGAAGTCGTGAGTTGTAAAGCCCAGCTCCTCAACGGAGCACATCATACCGTTTGAAACAGCCCCTCTCAGCTTGCCCTTCTTAATTTTAACACCGTTTGCAAGAGTTGAACCGTCAAGAGCAACGGGAACATAAGCCCCTGCAAAAACATTGGGCGCACCTGTAACTATCTGAAGATTTTCGCCGCCGCCTACATTCACCTGACATATAACAAGGTGGTCTGAGTCGGGGTGCTTTTCAAGGCTTTCAATTCTGCCTACAACGCACTTGTCAATAGCCTTAGCCCTGTTGCATACGTTGTCGGCGATACCCTCAGCCTTTTGACCTGCCATTGTCATTACATCCATAAATGTATTTACATCGCAGTCAATATCCACATAATCCTTAACCCATTTTAAAGCCAAATCCATAACTATACCTCCAAAATCAGAACTGTTTTAAGAATTTAACGTCATTTTCGAACAAAAGTCTTAAGTCGTTAATGCCGTATCTCTGCATAGTAACTCTTTCAAGACCCATACCGAAGGCAAAGCCCGAATAAACCTTGGGGTCAATTCCGCATCTTTCCAAAACCTTGGGATGAACCATTCCGCAGCCCAGCATTTCGATCCAGCCGCTGTCCTTACAAACACGGCAGCCCTTTCCTCCGCAGGCAAAGCAGGTAGCGTCCATTTCCGCAGAAGGCTCTGTAAAGGGGAAGTGGTGGGGACGAAATCTAACCTTTGTGTCCTCGCCGAAAAGCTGCTTTGCGAAAACCTCCAAAGCGCCCTTAAGGTCGCCCATAGTTATGCCCTTGTCAACAACAAGCCCTTCAAGCTGGTGGAAAATAGGAGAATGGGTAGCGTCTACATCGTCTGAGCGGTAAACACGTCCGGGGGCAATAATTCTGATAGGAGGCTTCCTCTGCTCCATAACACGAATCTGCATAGGTGAGGTCTGTGTTCTTAAGAGGAACTCGCCTTCGCCCTCAACGTAGAATGTGTCCTGCTCATCTCTTGCGGTGTGACCCTTGGGAATATTAAGGGCTGTAAAGTTATAATAAGCGTCCTCTATTTCAGGGCCTTCAGCAATTTCATAGCCCATACCTATAAAAATATTCTTAATGTCTTCAATAACCGTATTCATAGGATGAATATGACCGAGACTTGACTTCTTTCCGGGCATAGTAACATCTATTTTTTCTTTTTTAAGCTTTGCGGCAACAGCCTGTTCTTCAAACTGTGTTCTTCTTTTTTCAAGATCCTGTTCAATAGCCGTTCTGACCTCGTTGGCAAGCTGACCTATAGCAGGTCTTTCTTCCTTAGAAAGCTTTCCCATGCCCTTCATAAGGGCTGTAAGCTCGCCTTTTTTGCCTAAAACTCTGACTCTGGCTTCATCAAGCTCTTTAAGGTCTTTAACCTTGCCGAAGCTTTCAAGAGCCCTTGCCTTAACCTCCAACAACCTGTCTTTCATAGTAACAATTCCTTTCTGTAATATATGAACTCTTAAAAATGTTCTGCTGAAAACGATATTATAGCAACGCTTTTAGCAATAAAAAAGGACTTCTACCCCAAAGGGACGAAGTCATTCCGCGGTACCACCCAATTTCGGACGCAAAACGTCCGCACTCTTCGGTTTTTAACGGTTTCCTGCCGTTTTCTCCTAATAGGCTTGTGAAAAAACGTTTCAGAGAAAAAGCTCCAGCGTGAACTTCTCTTAAATTTAAAAACGGGGAGCGCTTTCAGCCTGTGACGCTCTGTCTCTTTCGCCTAAAAATAAGTTACTCTCGCCTTCTCAGCCTTTATTTTTTAACTTAACAAAATTATAACCAATAACCCCCAAAATGTCAAGACCCAGAAGAAATTTTTCAAAAAAATTGAAAAAAATAAATAAAAAGGGCTTGAAATGCCTTCGGTTTTATGATATTATAATTTTTGGCGTGTTCAATATTCGCCGAACACTTATTACACACACAGCTTTCGTTTTACGGCGATGTGCCGAAAAAGGGTTTTCGGTTGCCGTTAAATGCTGTGGAGGTTTAACTAAAAGGAGGATTTTAAAATGAGTGTTATTACTATGAAACAGCTTCTTGAAGCAGGCGTTCACTTCGGTCATCAAACAAGACGCTGGAACCCTAAAATGGCTGATTATATCTTTGCCGAAAGAAACGGCATTTATATTATCGACCTTCAGAAAACAGTTAAAATGGTTGAGGATGCTTATAACGCTGTCTGCGACATCACAAAGGACGGCGGCGAGCTTCTTTTTGTAGGTACAAAGAAGCAGGCTCAGGACTCTATCAGAGAAGAAGCACAGCGCTGCGGTATGAACTATGTAAGCGAAAGATGGCCCGGCGGACTTCTTACAAACTTCGAAACAACCAAGACAAGAATTAAGAGACTTAAAGAGCTTGACGCAATGATTGAAGACGGCACAATGGATGTACTTCCCAAGAAGGAAGTTGCAAAGCTTATGCACGAAAAGGAAAAGCTTGAAAGAAACATCGGCGGTATCAAAGAAATGAAGAGAGTACCCGATGTTATCTTTATTGTTGACCCCAGAAAGGAACACCTTGCCGTTGCCGAGGCTCACAGCCTTGATATTCCCATTGTTGCCATTGTTGATACAAACTGCGACCCCGAGGAAATCGACTATGTTATCCCCGGAAACGACGACGCTATCCGCGCCGTAAAGCTTATCTCTTCGAGAATGGCTGACGCAGTTATTGAAAGCCGTCAGGGCGTGGCTGAAAACGCAGCCGAAGCTGACGAAGAAGCAACTGAAGAATAATTCAAATTAAACGGAGGTATATATATTATGGCTGTTACTGCTGCTATGATTAAGGAACTCAGAGGGCTTTCGGGTGCAGGTATGAGCGCATGCAAGAACGCTCTTGTAGAGGCTGACGGTGATATGGATGCCGCTTTTGACATTCTCAGAAAGAACGGCGCCGCTACCGCAGAAAAGAAGGCAGGAAGAATTGCTGCCGAGGGTTTAAGCCTGCCCTATATTTCAGAGGACGGAAAGACTGCTGTTGTTGTTGAGGTAAACTCAGAAACAGACTTCGTAGCTAAAAATGTTAAATTCCAGGACTATGTTTTGGCTGTTGCCAAGCAGATTGCCGGTTCAAGCGCTTCAAATGTTGAAGAGCTTCTTGCAGACAAGTGGAATGACGATCCTTCAAAGACAGTTAAGGAAGCTCACGTTGATATGGTTTCCACAATCGGCGAAAACCTTACAATCAGACGTTTCGAAAAGCTTGTTGACGAAGGCTCAAGCCTTTTTGTAAGCTATATCCACGCCGGCGGAAAGGTTGCTGTTCTTCTTGAAATGACAACAGACGTTAAGACAGACGCAGTTGTTGAAGCAGGCAAGAATGTTTGTATGCAGATCGCCGCTATGAGTCCCAGATTTGTTGACAGAAGCGAAATCTCAGACGAATTTATCGCTAAGGAAAAGACTATTCTTATCGATCAGGCTAAGAATGACCCCAAGAATGCTTCTAAGCCCGAAAACATTATCGAAAAGATGATTACAGGCCGTCTTAATAAGGAATTTAAGGAAATGTGCCTTGTAGATCAGGAATATGTTAAAGACGACAGCTTAACAGTAGGCAAGTATATCCAGTCAGTAGCTAAGGCTGAAAACGGAAATATCGCCCTTAAGAAGTTTGTTCGTTTCGAAACAGGCCAGGGTCTTGAAAAGAAGAATGAAGACTTTGCAGCAGAAGTTGCAAAGGCTATGGCTTAATTAAACGGTTTTAAAATATCAGAGAGAGCTCGCCTTTAGGGTTAGCTCTCTCTTTTTGTTTTTCCCTTATTATTAAATTTTTATAAGTTATTGGCTATTTCCTTAAGCTTTTCCAAAACCTTTTTGCCTACGCTGTCTTTAAAGGCGTTTAAAACCTCTGAAAGCCCCTGGGGAACATCTCCCCCTGCTTTCGATATATTCTCAGCCATACTGCCTACCTCACACACGGCAAAATAATATATACCGAAATACTTTAAAAAGTCGATTTCGAAAAGCCAGTCAAGGGCATAAAGGGCAGCCACAAAAACAAGCTCTATTATTTTTCCCATAAAGCCCTCTCTTGCTTTGGCGCTTGTCCAGTTTTTTAAAATGCTCGCGCCTATCCACCCTGTTATTGTGTCGCAAAACATTAAAAACAGCAAAACCATTACCGCCTTTTCGCTTATAACCACTGCCCAAAGGCATTTAGCACCGTAAAAAATAATTTCACATATGTTTTTCATAAGAATCCCCCTTTTTTATTTTATTGTATGCCAAAAAAGCTGTCATTCCGTGACAAAATATAATAACAAGTCTTTATCACAAAAAAATTTTTCTTGAAATTTGTTATAAGCGTCTTTACTTAAATGCGGAAAATTGGTATAATAAAGCCAATATAACTGTAATTTGTGATTTTTTAAAGGGAGATAACAAAAGTGATTTTTTCAAAAAAACATTCATTATTATATAAATTTTTGCAGTTTAATTATACCTTCGTATTGTTTGCTGTTTTGATGCTTATTTTGACGGGCTGCAGAAGCTTTTCAGAACGGAAAAAAACAAATTCAGAAAGCACCGAAGAAACAGAGGAAGAAAAGTGGGCTGAAATAAGCTCATTATACGGTGATATTTATAACAAAGCCGTCAAAGAAGGCACTTTGGGAAGCCTTGATACTGTAAGCAGTATTGTTAAAAGCTTCGGAGAAAACGGATATGCTGCCGTTGACAGTAAAAATCAAGTTAATATGACAAATTATGAACAGGTGGAGCAGTTTTGCGAAAACGTAAGCAAAAAAGAAGCCGGGGAGCTTTCGATTTTCCGTGTTAATTATACGGGAGGATTTGTAAAATATGACATGACAGCTTCCGAAGGAAAGGTTGATGTGGTTCGGTCATATTATGAATTTAACGGCGGAGAGCTTCAAAACAAAACCACTTCAAGCTATAAGGCCACCGGTTGGAAGTACACCGAGGAGGGATATATATTCTTTTCGGGAACATGGCACTCTGACGAGCTTTATACAGCGTCCTTAAGCGAGGCTGATGAAACCGCCGCCCTAAGGGTTCTTCCCCTCGATGAAAAATGCAGAGAATTTAACAGAGAATACATTCTTCCCATAGGCTATGAAAATAATAATATATTTATAGTTAATTGGAACGAAAGCAATTACACAGACCTTGACTTCAGCGACATTTTTGCTATATGCAGCCGCCTGATTTACGGAAATGCCCTGCCTGCCTATATGTCAGAGGATGATTTTACTGAAGGAGCGGTTTATGAAATTCCTGCCGAAGAATTCGAAAAAGCCATAATGACATATTTTAACATTGAAGCAGAAGAGCTTCAGTCTCAAACAGAATATCTTTCCGAAAGCTCCTCATATGAATATAAGCCCAGAGGATATTATGAAAGAGAAAATTCCCAACACCCCTACCCGGAGGTCACGGACTGCGTTGAAAACTCAAACGGAACCATAACCCTCAGTGTTAATGCCGTGTCTCCCTATGAAAAAAATTCAAAGCTCTTTTCTCACAAGGTCACTGTGAAACCTTTGGACGGCGGAGTACAGTATATTTCCAACAGAATTACATCTGAAGCAGATTTTGACACAACCTGGCACGCACCCCGTCTGACAGATGAGGAATGGAATGAAATATACGGAGGCTCAGAGGATGACAGCTCAGAAGGGGCAATCGGCAATTCTCTTTTAAGCGATGATGAACGGAAGCAGCTTTACGAAACCATAATGCAGGCAGCTGAACAGACCGCCGAAATATATGAGGACGTTGAATTTTCGGATGATGCCGTTTCCTACGCTTCAAACATAGTGGGTTTTACCTTTGAGCAGAGAAAGGCTGTAGTTTCGGCTTTGGGAAGCGCGGGCTTTACAAGCATTACAGACGGATATAATATGGAAAACCCCGACGCCCTAGAATCCTTTTATTCCGACCTGCTTAACGGAACAGATTCCGCCGTATCTGTGTATGAGGTAAACAGCGGTGGACTTATAGGCGTTAAAACCCTTGTGTACCGCAATGACAGGCTTCAATGTCACTACATAAGCATAGGTTGGCAGGAAGGCGGCATACCGGAGCTTAAGGATTCTTCAATAAGAAATATTTCGGAAATCAACCTGACCGAAAAGGGTTATTTTATATATGCCTATGAACAGCCCTATACTGATTCAGGCGTCAGAGAATATTGGAGAATTACCCCTGTTTCCGATGAATATCGGGAGCTGACGGAAAAATATGTTTCCGGGCTCAGCTATGTGAATTACGATATGCTTGTGACAGACTGGAACAGCGATAATGCAGATGACATTCTTAAGCCCTGTATGTTTGAAGATATATACAGAATTTACGCCGGAGAAAGCTATGCATCGGAGGATAACAGTATTCCGGCTGAGCTGTTTGAAGAGGTAATGACTGCGTATTTTCCCGTTTCGGTGGAAGATTTAAGATATGCCTGTAATTATGACGGGGACAGCGAAACCTATCCCTATGAGAGCGTTTCGGGAAAGGCTTACGCCCCCTTCGGCGAGGTGGTGGACTATGAAGAAAATTCCGACGGAACAATCACCCTTACTGTTGATGAGGTGTGGATAGAATATAATTCCGACTGCGCATTTACAAACCGTCTAACCGTGGAGCCCTTTGACGACGGAACATTCAGATATCTTTCAAACTCAATAGTGCAGTAAGAGCCTTTCCGTAAATGATTAAACCCAAAGGAACCGACAAGTCTCCCCTTTAGGGGAGCCTATGCCAATTTCTCAACCGCTACGAAAATTTGTGAAATTTGGTACCATGTGGCGTAATCTACGGAACCGGAGGGGTTCAAGTTAAATATTTCCTGAAAGGTTTTAACAGCGGCTTGAGTAGCCGAGCCGTAAATTCCGTCCGGAGTTAAGGTGTTTATGGCGCTGTAGGTTCTTGCTATATAGTTTAACTGAATTTGAACCGCTTCCACAGCGCTGCCGGAAGAACCCACGGTCAAAACCTCGCCGGGGAAGGAATAAGGCACTCCGCTGACCTTTTCCGCCGTTGTAAGATAAATGTCATCGCCGTAATAATATCTCAGAATTTCGATTGCTGAGTAGCCCTGCTGAGCCAAATATTGTGACCCCCACTGGGTCATCCACCCGGGGCAGCTTACGTTCCTTCCGTCGCAGTACTGGGCAAGAAGGGGCTGTCGGCTGCCTTCACGCTTAATATAGGTTGAAAAAAGCTCGTCAACCACCTGTGAAATCTCCTGATAAATGTTTCTGCCGTAAACAAAATAGTGGTCAACAGCCGTTGACGAGGTTATGGTGTAGGTTTTGCCCTTGTTTCGGTACCACTCCGTAAAAACCCTGTTTAATGTGAAAGAAATAATCGCAAGGACATTTGCCCTGATCGCTTCAAGCTCCCATGTGGAATAAACCTCGCTTGAAGCCACGTTTTTGATATAGCCCTTGTATGGAATCCAATAGTCGGGAGCAGAGCTGTCGTTAGGTGAGCCGTCGTGAACAACAATATATTCGGGAATTACAACGCTGTCCAAAACCGCAAAGCCCGTTTCGTTTTTAAGAGGCTTAACCTCTGCTTCGAAAGCTCTCTCCTCCTTTGGTTCATAAAGAGGAGACGGCGTTATAACTACGTTTTTAACACCGCCCTCCGAATTTAAAAACACTCTTAAAATAGCAATATTCTCGGAAAAAATCTGAACCCCCTCAGCTGTTTCACTGCTTAAACCATCTTTTGTTACAGCCACTCTTGCAAGAGAATAAGGTCTTTCCCCCGTAGGGCTTTGAGTAACATAGGCAGGGGGTGCCGCTAAAAAAACAACACTTGTTTGCCCTGAGTTATCCGTCACAAGCGAAAAGCTTTCGCCCTTTTCTCCAAAAACCGAAACTAAAGCCCCCTCAACAGGCGCGCCTGCCGTTTCGTTATATACCTCTATCTGAAGTCCCCCTGTTTGGGAGCTTTCTATTTCCTCCCGGAACGCCCTAATATCCATTTCATTTGTCCTCCCATAAAAATATAACTAATTTATTATACTGCCGTCTTGAAATTTTGTTACAGATGTTATATAATTAGAGTAATATGAGAAACCGCAGACTGATCAGCGGTTTTTTAATACTTAAGAATTAAAATGAAAAGAGGTTAATTTTATGAATTTTTTCCGTATAGACGGACCTGTTTTTAAGTGGTGTACACTTTTGGCAGACCTTATGGCTCTCTCCATTGTTTGGGCAATCTGTTCCATTCCCCTGTTTACTATAGGGGCTTCCACAACTGCCCTTTTTTATGTTACCACAAGACAGGTTTCACACCGTGAGGGCTATGTTACAAGAGACTTTTTTAAAAGCTTCCGTCAGAACTTTTTCCGTTCTACATTCGTTTATATAATTCTGCTTATTCCCGTAATTCTCGCCGTGCTGAATTTTTCGGTTTTGAACCACCTGACACGCCAAAATCAATATGTTATGGTGTTTCAAATCATTCTTTTGGGTGAGCTTGCAGGCGTGGCAATTTATATTTTCTTCCTTATTGCACGCTTTAAGCTGAAAATGGGTCAGTATTTTAAAAATGCCTTTTATTTTGCTAACCGCCATATTTCAACCACAGTCACCTGTCTGGTTTTTCTCTGCGGCGCTTTTTGGCTTTTCACAAAATGCGAAATTCTTATAGTTATCCTTCCCGGAGCTTATGCTTATTTTGCTTCCGTTATGGTAATGCGTGTGTTCAGAAAATATCTGCCCGAAATGGACCGAGACTCCGAACAGGGCTTTAATGAAGACCGTACCTCAAGAATTGAAATTAACTATATTCCTCCCGAACCTGAGAAAAAGACTGCCCCGGAGGAAACAGCCCCTGCGGAAATTCCTTCACCGGAAGAAAATTCTTCCAAATAAGATGATAAGAACGACAATATCTTCGAAGTATAAAAGTTTAAAAATTTATTAAAATTTGCTGAAAGCCCTTTACAAATAAGCTTTAAAAGTCTATAATGATTTTGAGTTTTGAAAAAATAAATAACTGCTTTTTTATAATTTGAAAAGAGGTATATAATGTTAAAAAAACTATTGGCTCTAAGGTCGATATAATGCAGTCGGAAAAACCTTCGGCGGCTCTCTACAGACAGTGTGTATCAGACCTTTTGGAATCAGGCGAGGTTAAAAGCCTTGAAAACTTTGAACAGCACTTCGGCACATCAAGACTTCAGCACAGCTTAAACGTATCATATTACAGCTTTTTAATATCAAAATTTCTTCACTGCGACTACCGTTCCGCAGCCCGTGCAGGTATTCTTCATGACCTTTATCTTTATGACAGACACTGCGACAAAACATCGGAAAGCCACGTTTTCCGCCGTCCAAAGGAAGCTCTGAAAAATGCCGAGGAGCTGACAGACCTTAACGACATAGAAAAGGACGCTATAGTTAACCATATGTTCCCTCTCAGCAAGGGAGTTCCTCACTATAAGGAATCTTATGTAGTTTCGGCAGCGGATAAATACAACGCCGTTTTGGAAAGCTGTGAAAGACTGGGCAAAAAGGTTAAGCATAAGCTTGCATTTGTATAACAATTATAATAACTGCATAAAAAGGGAAAGGTTTTAAGCCTTATCCCTTTTAGTTTACCGTAAATTCATAAAAAATAAGCGGAAGGCTTAACCTGCTTTCCGCTTATTAATGTTTAATTATATTTATTTTTATGAGAAGCTTACGCTTGCGTCCAAAACCTTATCCATAATAAGAGCTGCATCCGCTGCAGTAACTGTGCCGTCGCCGTTTACGTCTGCAACAGCTGTAGAAACGTGCCATTCTTCATTAGCTGCATTGTCGATTACGTACTGTAAGAGAACTGCCGCATCATTGGCTGTGATTTTGCCGCTGCCGTCGATGTCGCCCATAGCTGTATCATCGGGTTCAACAACAGGCTCGTCTGAAACATTTATTGTAACCGTACCTTCAACAATTGTAGGGTTACAATCGATATTGTCATAGGTTTCATTAATATATTGAAGCTGGAATGTTGCAGCACTCTCAGCATCTGTAAAAGTAATAGCCGTTGAAACGTTTGTTTCCGTTGTGTCATTTACGGTAAACTTAAGTGTGAACAAATTACCGTCGCCTGTATAGTTTGTGATGCCTGCGCCGGTTAAGATAATATGACCGACAGTTTCTCCTTCGCCGGGAGCTTCTTCGCCGTCAATAATAGTTGACTTGTAAATGCTGTCGCTTGTATCAACACCTGTGTATGTAAGGTATGTTGTGTCATAGCTTATATATATACCGAAGTTGCTTACACCGTTTGTGTTGCCCGTAAATGTAACGGGAATTTCGATTGTGTCGCCGGAAACAGCTTCCTCAACACTGCCTATTGTAAGCGTAGGCACAGTGTCATCAGCGGAAACACTGAAAACATTAAACGCCGACAAAACCAGGCTTAAAACCAATAAAATGCTTAAATATTTTTTCATTCCTTTGTCTCCTTTATTATTTATTTTTAAAAATATGCCGTCAATCCGCATAACCAAAAGCCGACGGCTTTAATCATACACATTGAATACTTTTAATAAAATATTATACTACCTAACTTGAAATAAGTCAACAAAAAATTCACGATAAAACAGTTAAAATCTGTGACATATTAAAAATTTTATAAAATTTCATAAATAAAAAGACAAACGGTAAATTTAATGTTATAATAAAATTAACATAGTATAAGTCGAGGATAAACTAATGAAAATAAACGTAACCAATAAAGTAATTAAGGAGCTTTCGGCTCTTTCTTCTGCCCATATGAGGAAAAAATCGGACTTGTTTTTAGCCGAGGGGGAAAGGCTTGTTTCTTCCGTTCCCAAAGGGCTTATAAAATATTATGTTTTGCCTGAAAAATCGGAGATTACGCCGCAGCACGGCGATTTGCCCGTTTACACTGTTTCGGAAAAGGAATATTTTTCTCTCTGCCAAACGGTAAACCCACAGGGCATAGCCTGTGTCTGCCGGAAATTCACCTGTGAGTGGGATGAGCTGTTTGTTAAGTCCCCTGCCCTGATTGTGCTTTGTGAAAACCTTCAAGACCCCGGCAATTTGGGAACAATTATAAGAACCGCCGACGCAGCCGGTGCTTCGGGGCTTATTTTGACTAAGGGCTGCTGCGACATTTTTAACCCAAAGGTTCTGCGCAGCGCTATGGGGTCGGTTTTTAATCTGCCCATTTTGACAAATGCAGATTTTGAGGAATGCGCCGAGTTTTTAAAGTCTCAGGGCATTCAGCTTTTGGCGGCTCATCTTAAGGGTGAAAAGACCCCGTATGAAACGGATATGACTTTTCCCACCGCAATTTTAATAGGCAACGAAGCTAAGGGCTTAAGCGAAAGGGCGGAAAAAGCCGCCGACAGGCTTGTTAAGCTGCCTATGCTGGGGAAGGCTGAGTCGCTGAACGCCGCTGTAGCCGCAGCGCTGATTATTTATGAAGCCGTAAGGCAGAGGTATACTTTATGAGTAAGACAAACTACAGAATAGACTGGATTGATATATCAAAGGGCGCAGCCATGCTCTTGGTGCTGTTAGGTCACGCAATTCGTGACGATATGCGCCTTATTTCCCACGGCTTGGATTTAACCTACCGCCTTATTTACATTTTCCATATGTCTTTTTTCTTCTTTATATCGGGCTATGTTTACAAAATGAATGAGGTCAGGTTTAAGAAAAGCAGGAGCTTCGGCTTTGTGAAAAGCAGATTTAAAAAGCTGTTTCTGCCTTGGGTTATTTACGGAATTTTTATTTATGCCGTTTTTGCGGCGGCAATGTGTATGCCCCGAATTTCGGAAATTCTGACATCGTCGGACTTTAAGTCCGTTTCCATGTGGGAATACGCCTTAAGAGCCTTTCAAGCCGACAACCCCTTTGCCTATCACCTGTGGTTTATATACATACTTTTTATAGTGTCGGTTATTGTTTTTGTTGCCGATTGTCTGACCTCACGCAAAACCCAAAAGCCTGTTTTGGCGGTTTTGGCTTTGCTGTCGGTTCTCGCCCTTATTCCCTTAAACCTTTATGAGGAAGATTTCGGCTCATACCGCAGACTTTTAAACTACATCGCCCTTTATCTGCCCTTCTATGTTTTGGGCATACTCCTTTACGGCATAAATATCCCCAAAACCTTAAAATATTTGTGGTATATCTTCGGCTTGGGCTATATAGTCATAAGGGCAGTGTTTTTTTCGGGCTTTTCGGGCAACGCCGTTGAGGCTTCAACGATTGAGTTAAAGCTGCTTATACAAATTGCCGCCTATGCTTTTCTGCCCGGGGCTATGCTTCTTCTATGTGATGTTTCGGAAAGGCTCGCAAAGGTTAAGCCCGTAAAAAAGCTTCTGTCATATTTGGGCAGAAAGTCATTTTTGATATATTTAATACATCAGCCCTTCTTCTGTGCATTTTTAAGCCTTGTTCTGTATTCAAAGCTTAATCTGCCAATGGGCGTTTCGATAATATGCTGCATTGCTGCAAGCCTTTTCGCCGCTTTTGTTTTAGATTTTATCTATGCAAAAACGCTTAAGGGACGTTTTGAAAGGAGTTAATTATGGAAAGAATAAGCTGGGACGAATATTTTATGGAAATGGCGGAGCTTGCTGCAAAACGCTCCACCTGTCTGCGTCGAAAGGTAGGTGCAGTTATAGTAAAGGATCATCAGGTTTTGGCTACGGGCTACAACGGTGCACCGAAGGGCTTAGCAAACTGCTGTGACATAGGCTCCTGTCTCAGGCAGGAAATGGGCATTCCCTCGGGGAAGAACCACGAGCTTTGCAGAGCCGTTCACGCCGAAAACAACGCAATCACTCAGTGCGCCGTAAACGGTGTTTCCTGTAAGGGCGCAGTTTTATATGTGACAGCCTCTCCCTGTTCAATGTGTCTCAAACAGATTATAAACGCAGGCATAACAAAAATTTATGCAAAAGAGCTTTATCCCGACGAATTAAGCTTATCTCTGCTTAAAGAAAGCAAGCTTGAAATGATAAAATTTTCCGAAAGGAAAGATGAAAATGAGTAAAGAAAAAATTATATTGATTGACGGAAACAGCATAATCAACAGGGCATTCTATGCCCTTCCGCCCCTGACAAACAAAAACGGAGACTATACCAACGGTGTTTACGGCTTCTTCAGCATTATTTTCAAATTTATTGGTGAGGAACACCCTACCCACATAGCCACCGCCTTCGATCTTCATGCTCCTACATTCCGTCACAAGGCATATACCGAGTATAAGGCAGGCAGACGCCCTATGCCTGAGGAGCTTCGTCCTCAGTTTCCCCTGCTTAAGGAAATTCTCAAAAAAATGAATATTGCAGTCTGCGAAAAAGAGGGCTATGAAGCGGACGATATTTTGGCGACGCTTGCAAAACGCTGTGAAGCGGAGGGAATTGCCCCTGTTATAATAACAGGCGACAGAGATCTGCTTCAAGCCGCCACCGATACAACGGAAATAAGGATACCCAAAACAAAAAGCTTCGGAACAGAGGTTGAAAACTACTTTGCAAAGGACGTTTTTGCTAAATACGGCGTAACCCCAACGGAGTTTATAGAGGTTAAGGCTCTTATGGGCGACGCCTCCGACAATGTGCCGGGAGTTCCTTCAATCGGCGAAAAAACAGCAATAAAAATAATAAGCGAATATAAAACCGTTGAAAATGCTATTGAAAATGCCGACAGTGTTAAGCCTAAAAAGGCCTCCGCCAATCTTAAGGAATTTAAGGATCAGGCTCTTATGAGCAAGTTTTTGGTCACAATCGACACAGACGTGCCCTTAGACGTGACCCCCGCCGACTTAAAAATAAATGATATGTTTAACAACAACGCAAGAGAAGCCTTTGTCTACAACGGCTTTAACTCTCTGCTGTCACACTTCAAAGCACCTGAAGCCTCGGAAAACCGCCCCAAAGCGGAAATTATTTCTACCCGAGAAGAAGCCGAGGCACTTCTGCCCTCTTTAACCGAGGGAACGGCTTATAAGCTTATAACCGAGGGAAAAACTCTCTGCGGCTGCGGGTTTTTAACACCTGAAAGCAAATTGAGTATAGTTCTTGTTGATACGGACATTTCTCTTTTGGGTTCGGATTTTTCGGAGGATGACTTTGTTGAAATTTTTAAGTCGTTCTTTGAAGCTGAAAATAAGAAAATAACCTATGACGGAAAGTCCGACATTACTTTTTTCAAAGACAAAATCGACCTTAGGGGAATTGCCTTTGACACAATGTTAGCAGCTTATCTTTTAGATCCGTCGGCAAGCTCATATGACTACAGCCGAATTGCCAACCAATATTTAGGCGAAAACTTCCCCTCAATAGAAGAGGTAACAGGCAAGGGCAAAAGCCGCACACCCTTTTATTCTTTGGAAAGGGAGAAGCTTGCGGAGCTGTTTTCAAGCTTTGTTTACACAATAGGAGCTTCAAGGGAAATTTTAGAAGAGAAGCTTGCGGAGCAGAATATGACCGACCTCTACTATAATATTGAACTGCCCCTTATATACGTTCTTGCGGATATGGAACATATAGGAATGAAGGTTCAAAAGGAAGAACTTCAGGATTTCGCTAAGCGTCTTGACAGAACAATCGCTGAACTGGCCGATGAAATATATTTTCTTGCCGGTGAGGAATTTAACATAAACTCACCCAAACAGTTGGGCTCAATCCTCTTTGAAAAGCTTAAGCTTAAAGGGGGCAAAAAGACAAAAACAGGCTATTCCACCTCAGCCGACGTTTTGGAAAAGCTAAGGTATCAGGACGAAATTATAGACAAGATTCTTTCCTACAGAACCTACACAAAGCTTAAGTCCACCTACTGTGACGGGCTTCTTGCACTTATAGACCCAAAGACAAGCAAGGTTTACTCCACCTTTAACCAAACTGTCACAGCCACAGGCAGAATAAGCTCCACTGAGCCCAATCTTCAAAACATACCCATTAAGCTTGAACTGGGCCATCTGCTCAGAAAAGCCTTTGTGCCCACTTCGGAGGAATACTGCTTTGCAGACGGTGACTACTCGCAAATCGAGCTGAGAGTTTTGGCTCATCTTTCGGGTGACGAAACAATGATAAACGCCTTCAAAAACGGCGAGGATATTCACCGCCTGACCGCTTCACAGGCTTTCAGAATACCCCTTGAAGAGGTAACCCACGAACAGCGTCAAAACGCAAAGGCTGTAAACTTCGGCATTGTCTATGGAATCAGCGCATATTCCTTAAGTCAGGACCTTCACATAACAAGAGCAGAGGCACAGCGTTATATTGACGGCTACTTCGAAAGATACCCAAAAGTAAAGATTTTCCTTGAGGAATGTGTTGAAAAAGCCAAAAAAAGCGGTGTTTCAGTTACTCTTTTCGGAAGAATACGCCCTATTCCCGAGCTTTCAAGCACAAACGCCAATTTAAGGGCTTTCGGCGAAAGAGCCGCTATGAATGCTCCCGTTCAGGGAACAGCCGCCGACATAATCAAAATAGCTATGATTAAAATACACCAAAGGCTTAAAAAAGAAGGCTTGAAATCAAGGCTTATTCTTCAGGTTCACGATGAGCTTTTGATAGAAGCCTATAAGCCTGAGCTTGACTATGTTATGAAAATTCTTAAGGAAGAAATGGAAAACGCCGCAGACCTTGCTCTGCCCTTAAGCGTAGACTTAAGCAGCGGCGAAAACTGGTATGAGGTGAAATAAAATGATTGTTTTGGGCATAACAGGCGGCAGCGGAACAGGCAAATCAACCGCCGCCGAGGTTCTCAAAAAGGAAGGGGCTTATATAATTGACTGCGACAAACTGGCAAGAGAGGTTGTTGAAAAGGGTACTGACGGCTATAAAGAGGTTGTTGACTTCTTCGGCAGCAAAATTTTAGCCGAAAACGGCGATTTAAACCGCAAAGCCTTGGGCGACATTGTTTTTAACGACAGGGCTAAGCTTAAAAGGCTTGAAGAAATCACCCACTCAGCCATAAAAGCCGAGGTTTTAAAAAGGCTTGAGGCTGCAAAAAATAAAGGCACTAAACTTGTTGTTATAGACGCACCTCTTTTAATAGAAGCGGGTTTAAATTCACTGACGGATAAAATTTGGCTTTTTACTGCAGATTTTGATGTTCGCTTAGAGAGAATTTCAAAACGTGACGGAATAAGCCTTAAAAGCGCCGAAAGCCGTTTTTTAAGCCAGACCCCTGCGGAAAAGCTTATAAAGTTTGCAGATGAGGTTATTGACACGTCATGCTATAATATAGAAGAAACGGAAGTAAAAATAAAAAGATTAAAGGAGCATTTATATGCTTAAGTTAAAAAATAACAAGATAATTTTGGCTCTGCCCTTTGCCGCTGCGATATTTTTTCTGGGAGCAACACTGTTTTTAAGGGCATTCCCGTTGAGATACCCAAGTCTCATATATGAATATTCCGAAAAATATTCATTAGACCCGGCGGTGGTCTGCGCAGTAATAAACACAGAAAGCCGCTTTAACGAAAACGCCGCCTCATCAAAGGGTGCAAAGGGCTTAATGCAGCTTATGGAAGCTACCGCCGAATGGGTGGCAAGTGAAACGGACAAGGAGGACTATTCCTCAGAGCTTATAACCAACCCCGACATAAACATTGAATTAGGCTGTTGGCTTTTAAGCACCTTAATCGATAAATATAACGGAAATTTAGACACTGCCCTCTGTGCTTATAACGCGGGCAGCGGAAATGTTGACAGCTGGCTCACTTCGGGGGAAACATCCCTTGAAGCTATCCCCTATTACGAAACGAAAGCCTATTTAACAAGGGTAAAGCGGCGAACCCTTGCCTACCGCCTTATTCTCGGCATTATCGGAGGAAAGTATGAAAGCTAAAATTTTATTTCTTCTTATTATAACCGTACTTTTCTGCGGCTGCGGAAAGGCTTCAGACGAACAGGAGGTTCATGACTCAACGGCAAGGCTCACTGTTTTGGATAAGGAGACAAAAAAGACAGAGGTTGAAAACGAAATCGCTCTTTCAATGCGTTCGCCTAAAACAATGAACCCTCTTTTAAATGAGGACACCACCGTTGACAGGGTTTTAAAGCTTATTTTCGAACCTCTTTTCAATATAAGCGAGGAGCAAAGCGTTATTGCAAATTTGGCTGAAAGCTACGCCTTTTCTTCTGACGGTCTTACTCTGACGGTTAAACTCAAAAGCGGCTTAAAGTGGCAGGACGGAGAGCCTATTACCGCCGCCGACATAGCCTACAGCTTAGACGTAATTCAGACAGCTTCGGATATTTCGGTCTATAAATACGTTATTACAAATATGACAGGGTGGAATGCAGAGGACGACTTAACCCTTAACATAAACTATGCCTCTCCTTATTCACAAGCACCCTATAATTTAGCCTTTCCCATAATTCCTAAACACCACTATCAGGGCAATTCAGACAGTGACTTTGACACAGTGGGAAGCGGCTCATATACCTTAAGCGAATATAACAATTCAGGGCTGACACTTGTTGCCGCTGAGGGAGTATACGGCACGCCCCAAATTCCTCAGGCGAAAATCATAATTTCCACAGACAAGGAAACGGATTATAACGCCTTTGCCCAGGGCTTAACGGATATTTTGGACGCCGAAAGCTCCGACTGGTTCAGCTTTTTCTCGTCTAAGGACTGCGGAAAGGCAATTTATTCCACAAACACATTCGAATATCTGGGCTTTAACAACTCAAAGGATATGTTTAAAAACCAAGCCCTTAAACAGGCGGTTGCCTACTGCATAGACAGGGAACAGATCATTTCCGGCATTTATATGAATAATATGGATTCTTCTCTGACTCCTGTGAACCCTACAGCCTATATGAGCAGTAAGGACACCCTTCCCTCATATAACTATGACACAGACGAAGCCTTAAAAACGCTGTGGCAGGCTTCCCTTTCGCCTTATAACTTTACATTCTCCATTTTGGTCAATGATGACAACTCCGCAAGGGTTGAAACGGCTAAAATCATTGCCGAAAGCTTAAACAGAATAGGCATGAACGTAACCGTAAATTCCCGACCCTATGAGGAATATATCGAGCTTATAAACTCAGACGAATTTGACGTATTTATAGGCGGAGCTAACCTCCGCTGCGGCTTCGACCTTCGCCCTATGCTTCTTTCATCGTCGGCATATTCGGGAACTAACTATGTAAACTTCAGCGATGCCCAAATGGACACTCTTTTGACAGCCGAAGCTGAAGCCTTAACCCCTGAAGCCCAAAAAAAGGCTTTGGGCGAGGTTGAAAGATATATTGCCCAAACCCTGCCATTAATAGGCATAGGCTTTTCAAACGGAGCTGTTCTCACAAGCCCGAACCTTAAGGGAGTGACAATTCCCTATATTTCAAACCCCTATACAAACTCCGCCGTTTGGAGCTTTGAGTAAAGGAGGAATAAAAAATGCTTAAATATAATTATTTAACGGGTACACCTGTTTATATTGCTGAGGAGCGTTTAAACCGCCCCAACAGTACGGGTATACCCCAAAGAAAAGCAGAAAGCAGCAAGGACAGCGGAGAAAACTGCCCCTTCTGCCCTCATAACGCCCATATGACGCCCCCTGTTATATATGACAACGGCGTTGTTAAGATAGTGCCTAACCTCTACCCCTTTATTTCACAAAAGGAAGGGCTTGGCTTTCACGATGTGGTAATAGATACGCCAAACCACAACGAGACTATAAGCGACTATACCCGGGAGCATATGGAGAACCTTCTTTCCGTTCTGAAAATGCGTCAGATACAGCTTGAAGAAAAGCCGGGCATAGAATATGTTCAGGTATTCAAAAACAACGGAAGAAACGCCGGAGCAAGCCAAAGCCATTCTCACTGGCAGATTGGCGCACAAAACATAATTTCGCCGAAAATATCATATATGTATGAAAGGCTTAAAGAATATAAAGATCTTAAGGGCAAAAGCTATTTCGACAGCGAAGACGCCTTTATATCTGTTTGGGAAAACACTCTTTTTAAAATTGCCATACCCACAGACAGCCTTTTTTCTTTCGAAACACATATAATAACAAAGGAGGACATTCCCTCACTGACGGAATTTTCGGAAAGTCAGCTTTCGCTTTTGGCAGAGGTTCTGTTAAAACAGCTTTCAATATATAAAAAATATGACAGCACTCTTGACTTTAACATATGCTTTTACAGCACGCCTAAAAAATATAAGCAAAGCTCGGCTATGAGATTTTCTTCTCAGTTTATACCCCGAAAGGGAAATATTGCGGGCTTTGAGTTTTCCACAGGCTGTTATATAAACTCTGTGACCCCCGAAGCACTGGAGAATTTAATAAAGAAGGAATTTTTATGAAAAATAAAATCTGCGTATTATACGGCGGTGCAAGTGCCGAACGAGACGTATCTCTTGCAACGGCGGAAAACATACTTAAAAACTTAGACCCGGAAAAATATGATGTTTCAAAGCTTGAAATAACAGCGGACTTAAACCCCGATTGGATAAATAAGCTTATTTCGCTGTCTCCCGATTTGGTTTTATCCGCTCTTCACGGCGGCATAGGTGAAAACGGAGCGGTTCAGGGGCTGCTTCAGTGTCTGTCTGTACCCTTTACGGGCAGCGGTATTTTAGGCAGTGCCTTAAGCCTAAACAAGCACTTTTCGAAAACACTGCTTAGGTCAGCCCATGTTCCAACTCCCGAAAGCATTTTGGTAAAAAGCCCAATTTCTTCCGCTGAGCTTGAGGAAGCATTGTCAAAATTAGGCTTACCTGTAATCGTAAAGCCCAACTGCGGAGGCTCAAGCATAGGGGTAAAAAAATGCGAAACAAAAGAGAAAGTAAGCGGACACATAAATTATCTTCTCGAAAAAGGCGAAAACTGCCTTGTGGAGCAGTATATAGACGGAAAAGAAGTCTCCTGTATAATGCTTGAAACCCCGGAAGGGCTGAAGCTTTTAAGCCTTATGGACGTAAACCCCAAGGGCGAAATTTATGACTACAGCGAAAAATACATATCCCCCACTCCCTTTGTAAACAAATCAGAGCTGCCTAAATTTATGTGGTCTATGATTGAGGAAATAGGCAAAAAGGCTTTTAACGCCCTTCACCTAAAGGGCTACTGCGCCGCTGATTTTATTTTAAGGGAAGAACAGGTTTTTTTGATTGAGATAAACTCACTGCCGGGCTTTGCTCCCAACTCAATTTTGACAAACACTTTAAAGTCTTTGGATATTCCTCTTTCGGACTTTTTGGACTATCTCATTGCCTTTGAGCTAAATGAAAAAGTATCTCAGTTAGTGTAAAAATTATGTAAAAACTTTAACAAAAACATTCTTCTGTCTTAATTTTATTTTAATATTAATATTTTATAGTATTAACAATATTTTTTGAAACAGGAGGACAACACCTATGAAATCAATAATAAATACAATATTTACTGCGGCGGCTGTTATAGGGCTTATAGGCTGCGCAGCAGCACCCGATAACAGCGAAGCCCGTGCCCCTGAACCTCAGTCGGAACTTCAGGCAGAACAGCCACCCGATATTCAGCCTAACGAAGCAACGGGAGACTTAAGCATTTACTGCTTTAAAATAGGCAAAGCGGATGCCTTTCTCTTTCAGACGGAAAACGGCTCGGTTCTCTTAGACTGCGGCGAAGATGACGACGCAGACGAAATTGTTGAATATCTCGAGGACAACAACATTGACAGCCTTGACTACATCATAATTTCCCACTTTGATAAGGATCATGTCGGCGGAGCAGCCGAGGTCTTAAACTCCGTTTCAATCGGTGCGGTTATAACCCCCAACTATACGGAAACAAACGACGAATACAAAGCCTTTATTGCCGCCCTTAAGTCAAACGGCGTTTCTCAGACGGCTCTTTCGGACACCTATACATTTACCCTTGACGATGTGAGCTTTGCCCTTCTGCCGCCTTTAAGCTCTGACTACTCCGAAGAAAAGGACAACAACTCTTCACTGGCTCTCAGTGTTTTCCACGGTGAAAACAGCTTTTTCTTCACGGGAGACGCTATGGACGAAAGAATTGCTGAGCTGCTTTCCTACGGAGACATAAGCCACACACTGCTTAAAATGCCCCACCACGGAATTTATTCCGACGGTCTGAAAGCCCTTGTTGAAGCGGTTTCACCCCAATACGCAATTATAACATCATCGGATAAAAACCCCGAGGACGAAAAAACTCTTGCTCTTCTGGAAAATGAGGGTGTGGAAACCTATCTCACACGGGAAGGCGACATCTCGATTTTAAGCGACGGAAAAACAATAAGTATTAAGCAATAATCCCCATACTAAAAGCCCCGAATATCCTTCGGAGCTTTTTCCTTGCAAAAAAATTTTGCTCTCCCATTGACACACATTGGTTAAAAGTGCTATTATTTATTATACAAAACCTATATTGAAATGAAGGAAGATAATATTTTATGAATAGGAAGGAATTTTTAAGAGGAGCTAAAAACGGAATGCCCATAGCCTTGGGTTATTTTGCGGTGTCTATTACAATAGGCATAGCCGCCGCAAATGCAGGGCTATCGGTTTTTGAATCAGGCTTAACCAGCTGTTTATGCTTCACGTCCACAGGCGAATTTGCGGGAATAGGTCTTATAGCCGCAGCAGGCTCATATCTTGAAGCGGCAATTTTACAGCTTATAATAAATGCCCGTTATGTTTTAATGTCGGCGTCTCTGAGCCAAAAGCTTAAGGAGGATGTTCCCTTAAGGCTGAGACTTTTGACTGGAATAGGGGTCACGGACGAAATTTTCGGGCTTTCAATAGCGGAGGAATATCCCCTGTCGCCCTTTTACACAATCGGCATAGTTTCTGTGGCTGTTCCCGGGTGGACACTTGGAACGGTTATAGGCGCACTTTTGGGAGGGATTTTGCCTGAGCTTTTGACCTGTGCTTTAAGCGTAAGCCTTTACGGAATGTTCATTTCCGCCTTTATTCCCCCTGCAAAAAAGGACCGCAAAATTGCAGCCCTTGTTGTGTGTTCGTTTATAGCAAGCCTTGCCTTCAGCTTAATTCCTGTGTTAAAAGGTATATCTGAAAGCACTAAAATAATTGTTTTAACTATTGTTCTCTCTGCCGCTTTCGCCCTTATTTTCCCCGTAAAGGAAAAGGACGAAAACGAGGAACATAAGGAGTAAATTATGAAAAATACATATATTTATATTTTTGTTATGGCTGCGGCTACCTACGCCGTAAGGGTCATTCCCTTAACGCTGATACGCAAAAAAATCAAAAACAATTTTATACGTTCCTTCCTATATTATGTACCATATGCAACACTGTCGGTAATGACATTTCCGGCGGTTCTCTCCGCTACGAACACGCCGATTTCGGCAGCAATAGCCCTTGTTGCCGGAATAGCGGCAGCCTATAAGGGCTTAAGCCTTTTTACCACCGCCGCAATTTGCTCCCTTTCGGTTCTCATAATCGAGGGCATAATGATGCTTATGTAATCACATTTCGGACAAGCCTTTGTCGCTGTAAAGATTGTAGGGCGTAATCTGATATACATAATAATTAAGCCAGTTGGAATAGAGAAGGTTTGAGTGGGCTTTCCACTGAACGTCAATAACCCCCTCCGGGTCGTCGTTTCTGAAATAATTTTCGGGAACAGCTGTTTTAAGCCCCTTTGCCCTGTCTCTCAAATATTCGTTTTTAAGGGTTTCCGTTTCATATTCGGAGTGACCCATTACGAAAAACTGCTTGCCCCCCTGACCGGAAACTATATAAACCCCGGCTTTTTCCGATGTGCTTAAAATATTAAGCCCCGGGGTCTTCTCTATGTCATACTTGCTGACCTCGGTATATCTTGAGTGGGGCGCAAAGAAATAATCGTCAAAGCCTCTTAAGAGATTTTCGTGTTTATAGACCTTTGTGTGTTCATAAACTCCGAAAAGCTTCTTTTTAAGAGGTCTTTTTTTAATTCCGTAGTGATAATAAAGCCCTGCCTGAGCACCCCAGCAGATGTGGAAGGTGCTGAAAACGTTTTTCTTGCTCCATTCCATAACTTCGCAAAGCTCATCCCAGTAATTTACCTCTTCAAACTCCATAAGCTCAACAGGTGCGCCGGTTATAATCATACCATCGAACCTCAAATGCTTAATGTCCTCAAAGGTATTGTAAAAAGTGTTTATGTGAGAAGCCTCTGTGTTTTTCGAGGTATGGCTTTTCATCTGCAAAAACTTTATATTAAGCTGAAGGGGGGTATTGCTTAAAAGCCTTAAAAGCTGAACCTCTGTTTCCTTCTTTTTGGGCATAAGATTTAAAATCAAAATTTCAAGGGGTCTTATGTTCTGACTTACAGCACGGCTTTCGGTCATAACAAATATATTTTCGTGTTCCAAAACATTTTTAGCGGGCAGATTGTCCTGAACCTTAATTGGCATATACAACATCCTTATCTATAAAAAATTATACTTAATTAATTCTATTTTATACCATTAATGCATATATGTCAATTTCTAAAAAAATATATGTTCATATAGCCTGAAGCTATATCAAGACTTTTTCAAGAAGCCGAACAGTCCCTTTTTCTCATAAGGCTCACACTTATAAGAAGTCATTTTATACCCTGTGGGCTCAACAACAGCATTAATTTCACTTTCTGAAATTTCTCTTTCCGCTTCGATTTCGCTTATTCCCTTTTTATGAGAAGAAGCCACCTTTTTAACCCCCTTAAGCTTTCTCATTGCTTCATTCATATGGGCTTCACACATTCCGCACATCATTCCGTCAATACCTACTGTTATTTTATACATAAAAACATCTCCTTTGCAGTTGTCGTTTGCTAACTGAATTTTATCACAAAGAAATATTTTTGTAAAGCCCTTTTAAAGTTCTTTAACAATCTCTTTTTTAAGCCTTGAAATAATCTTTTTTTCAAGTCTCGAAATATAACTTTGGCTTATGCCCAAAATATCAGCCACTTCCTTTTGTGTCAGCTCGTCACCGCCGTTTTTAAGCCCGAAACGCAGCTCAATAATAATTCTTTCCCTTGTAGATAGCTTGGCAACGGCGCTTCTCAAAAGCTTTTTATCCACCTCGTCCTCAATTCCTCTGTAAATTACGTCAACGTCCGTTCCTAAAATATCCGACAGAAGAAGCTCGTTTCCCTCCCAGTCCACATTAAGAGGCTCGTCTATGGAAACCTCGTTTCTGACCCTTGTGTTTCTCCGCAGATACATCAAAATTTCATTTTCGATACACCTTGAAGCATATGTGGCAAGCTTTATTTTTTTATCCGCCTTAAATGTGTTGATTGCCTTAATAAGTCCGATCGTACCGATTGAAATTAAGTCCTCTACATTAATCCCCGTATTTTCGAACCGTCTGGCGATATAGACCACAAGCCGGAGATTGTGTTCTATAAGAATAGTTTTGGCGTTGCCCTCCTTTTCCGTCCCCAAAAGGGCTGTCAGGCGTGTTTCCTCCTCGAAAGTCAACGGCGATGGCAAAACCTCAGACCCGCCTATGTAATAAACCTCGTCGTTCTTTTCTTTTCCGAAAATCCTTTTTAAAAAATCAAGCAGCTCCCCGAACATTTAAAGCCGTCTCTCCCTTCATAATGTCAATATTTAAAAGTCCCTTAAAGCTTCCGTCAGAAGAAAGCCTGTTCGGGCTTAAGCCTATTTCGGCATTATAAACAGGCTCACCATCAATCATAATTTCATCGGGCAAGAAGCATAGCAAAATGCCGTCCTTTGCCCCTAAGCTTCTAAAAGGTACAAGGCTTAAATTTAGCTTGCCCCTTTGCCTTTCGGCATATTGCCAAGGGTCGTTTTTCAGTACGTCCCAATTGGGCAAAATTTCTTTCAAAGCTTCAAGCTCCCCTACTATAACTCCCCTGCCGTTCAGCGGATCTCTTAACACATTTCCCGTATCCCCCAAAGCCTTAAAGCAAGCCTTCCTTCCGCCTAAAATAACTTCCACCTCAAAATATTCCCTTCCCCTGACAAGCCTGTTTTCATAAAGCTTAACCCCAAGCCTTATTAATATGTAGGAAAACACACAGCAAGCACCCAACAGCGGCAGAGAAACCCTCATATTGCCCTGTTCCGAAAGAACCCCGGAGGTTATGCAAAAGTACACCCCGGAGCAAACTCCCCCTAAGCCGAAGCAGGTCAAGTTGACCAGCCCCCAATCCTTCACCGCTTCCTTAAGGCTTTTAGGCAGATAAGCAAGAAAAGCCGTCAGAAACACAAGGGCTTCGAAGCCTGCGGCGTTCCTGAAAACCGCCAAAGGCTTAAAAAACATAACAAGCTCATAAAAAATGCTTGCCAATGCCGCCGAAAAGACGCAGAACCAAAGACTTTTCTTCCTTTTAAAAAACATTCTTAAAAAGAAAAGTATCAGAAATATCATAACAAAATTGATTAAAAACAATATGTCTGCATATACGGTCATCAAAACTTCTTCCTTTCATAAGATTAGTATAATTATACATCTGCTAAAACAATTATTTTGGCGAAAAAGGCTGACTTTAAATTAAAACCGCCCTCTCTAATGCCCCACCCTTTGTAATTTATGCACAATTTTATTTAATAAAATATGTTAAAAACCATTTGTTGACAACCGCCCTCATAAAGTGTATAATAGCAGTGTAGAATTTTGATATAAGTTTAAGAGTGAACAATTCGTGTTTGCAAGGGCGCAGGCAGGCGTTGTTAAAACCTAAAGGCTGATTTGTATAACCACGCCTGTTAGGCTATAACGCACGCCTTTTTGTTTTCTGATTTTTAAACCTATATCAAAGATAATAAAAAATATTTTGGAGGAAAGTTTTATGTCTTATGTACAAAATGTCTTAAACGGCTTAATCGCAAAGAATAAAGATCAGGCTGAATTTATCCAGGCAGCTACAGAGGTTCTTACAACAATCGAGCCTTGTGTAAACGCTAACCCCGCTTTCGAAAAGGCAGCTCTTCTTGAAAGACTTGTTGAGCCCGAAAGACAGATTATGTTCCGTGTTCCCTGGATTGACGACAAGGGCAACGTTCAGGTAAACAGAGGCTACAGAGTTCAGTTTAACTCAGCAATCGGTCCTTACAAGGGCGGTCTCCGTTTCCACCCCTCAGTAAACCTTTCAATCATTAAGTTCCTCGGCTTCGAGCAGATCTTCAAAAACTCCCTTACAACCCTTCCTATCGGCGGCGGCAAGGGCGGTTCTGACTTCGACCCCAAGGGCAAGAGCGACAACGAAGTAATGCGTTTCTGCCAGAGCTTTATGACAGAGCTTTACAGACACATCGGCGCAGACACTGACGTTCCCGCAGGCGACATCGGCGTTGGCGGACGTGAGGTTGCTTATATGTACGGTCAGTACAAGAGAATTACAGGTCTTTATGAAGGCGTTTTAACAGGCAAGGGTCTTACATTCGGCGGTTCTCTCGTTAGAACAGAGGCTACAGGCTACGGTCTTGTTTATCTTGTAGAAGAAATGCTTAAGGCAGCAGGCGACAGCTTCGAAGGCAAGACAGTTGTTATTTCAGGCGCAGGCAACGTAGCAGTTTATGCAGCTTACAAGGCTACAGCTTTAGGCGCAAAGGTTGTTTCATTCTCTGACTCAACAGGCTATATCTATGACAAAGACGGCGTTGATATTACTTATGTTGAAGACCTTAAGTTCAACAAGAGAGGCAGACTTTCAGAATATAAGAACCATAAGCCCTCAGCTGAATATCATGACGGCAAAGGCGTTTGGAACATCCCCTGCGACATCGCTCTTCCCTGTGCAACACAGAACGAAATCAACGCAGACGACGCTAAGGCTCTTGTTGCAAACGGCGTTAAGGCTGTTGGTGAAGGTGCAAACATGCCTTCAACTCTTGAAGCTATCGAAGTATTCCAGAACGCAGGCGTTCTCTTTGCTCCCGCAAAGGCAGCAAACGCAGGCGGCGTAGCTACTTCCGCTTTGGAAATGAGCCAGAACTCAGAACGTCTCAGCTGGACCTTCGACGAGGTTGACGCTAAGCTTCACGGAATTATGGTTTCCATCTATAACAATATGGCTTCAGCAGCTGAAGAATATAACGTAAAGGGCAACTTCGTAGCAGGCGCAAACATCGCCGGCTTCCGTAAGGTAGCTGAAGCTATGATGGCTCAGGGTATTGTTTAATTCTAAACTGAATAATAATATTTAGACATTTTAAAAGCTTTCCGAAAATCAATTCGGAAAGCTTTTTCCCTATTTACCAAATATATCAGAGAATTATAAGTTTAACTTTGATTTAAATGTCTTAAAACTTCTCAATTTATTTAGATCAAAATTTATAAGTTCAAGAACAGTTTCGGCAAAATCTATCCACTCCACATCTATTGGCAGTTCTCTAAAATCTATTATTAAATATGCATATCCTCTTTTGCAGGGAAATTGCAAATTTATTCCCGACAATTTTTGTCCCTTGAGATTCTACAGGTATATTGCTTTTACTATATGGAAAAATAACAATATTATTATTTTCATCCGCAAATATATCTATAAATCTTGCTTCTTGTAAATCAACCTTCATATATATCCTGCTGTTAATTAAAAGCTATTTGGGAAAGCACCCCGCCGCCGCTGCAAAGGGTAAGGCTTGAAAGCCTCCTTTAGTTTATAGTCGTCTCGTCGGTGCGGTTTTCGGCAGCTCTTTTAGCTTCCTTTTCTACGTTCATATGGGTTTTGCTTCGGCGGTTCATAAGTTCCCCTTCCACGTCATCCCAGCTTAAGCCCTTTTGAGCCAAAAGCACCTCTATATGAAAGAGAACGTCGCAGATTTCACCTATAAGCTCGTCGTTATTTCCGCCCTTTGACGCTATAATGACTTCCGAAGCCTCTTCGCCTATTTTCTTAAGGATTTTGTCCTCGCCTTTTTTGAAAAGATAGCTTGTGTATGAACCCTCTTCGGGGTTTTCCTTGCGTCCTTTTATAACATCAAATTCTTCGGTTAAAATATTGCCTAAATCACTCATTGGAATTTGTCTCCTTTATGTCATCAATATCTCAATTCTTCTGAAAAAGCAGCTATAGCTGCCTGTGTGGCAAGCCGCCCCATCCTGCTCTATAAGTAAAAGCAGTGTGTCGCTGTCGCAGTCAAAGCGGATTTCCTTAACATGCTGAAAGTGACCAGAGGTTTCGCCCTTAAGCCAAAGGCTCTGTCTTGAACGGCTGAAATAGGTGGCTTTGCCTGTTTTCAGGGTCAAATTAAAGGACTCTTCGTTCATATAGGCAAGCATTAAAACCTCGCCTGTCTTATAATCCTGAGCTATTGCCGGAATAAGCCCCTTTTCGTCAAATTTAAGCTTAACGTCGCTGAGTTTAACGTCTTTAATTTCAGTTTTCATTGTGTCACCTTGTTTCCAGTCTGACAGGCAAGCCCCTGTCTCTCAAGTATTCCTTCAAATCCTTAATATCAAGCTCACGATAGTGGAAAAGCGAAGCCGCCAAAGCCGCTTCAGCACCGCCTTCTGTAAGTGCGTCGTAAAAATGGGATTTAACCCCTGCTCCTCCCGAAGCAATTACGGGAATTTTCACCTCTGAGGAGATTGCTTTCGTAAGTTCTATGTCATAGCCGGCTTTAGTTCCGTCGCAGTCCATACTTGTCAGAAGTATCTCCCCTGCCCCAAGCTTTTCACATAGAGCCGCCCATTCAACGGCGTCTCTGCCTGTGTTCACTCTGCCGCCGTTTAAATATACGTCGAAACCGCCGCCCTGACGTCTTTTTGCGTCAATGGCAACAACTACACACTGGCTGCCGAATTTCAAAGCCGCTTCGGTAATAAGCTCAGGCCGCTTCAAAGCCGCAGAGTTTACTGAAATCTTATCCGCTCCGGCTGAGAGAATTTCTCTGAAGTCCTCCACTGTTCTTATGCCGCCGCCTACAGTCAGGGGAATGAACACCTGTTCCGCAGTTCTCGCCACAACGTCGGTCATAATGGCTCTTGCGTCCGATGAAGCCGTTATATCCAAAAAGACGATTTCGTCTGCAAGGCTCTTATTATACATTGCCGCAACCTCAACAGGGTCGCCTGCGTCTCTTAAATTTACAAAATTAACGCCTTTAACAACTCTGCCTCGGTTTACGTCGAGACAGGGTATAATTCTTTTAGTCAGCATTGTTTATACCTCGAACCGTTTTAATATATCTTTAAGGCTCAGTGCGCCGTTGTAAAGCGCCTTTCCTATAATTGCTCCGTAAGAGCCGACCTGAGCCGCTCCATCTAAGTCGCTCATTGAGGAAATTCCCCCCGAAGCGATTATGTTAAGCCCTGTTTTGTTAATCATTTCGCTTGTTTCAACGGCGTTAAAGCCCTGCATCATACCGTCTTTTGAAATGTCAGTGTAAATTACAGTTTTAACACCTAAGCTTTTCATATTAAGCCCCAAATCAACAGCCTTAATTTGGGAAACCTCCTGCCAGCCTGTTACCGCAACATAACCGTCTTTGGCGTCAATTCCCACTGCGATTTTGTCGCCGAAGGCTTTAACCGCTTCTTCCACAAGCTTTGGGTTTTTAACCGCCGCTGTGCCTATAATTACCCTGTCAGCCCCGGCATTAAGCCTTTCCTCAACGTCCTTCAGGGTTCTGACCCCTCCCCCTGTCTGAACGAATATATTAAAATTACTTTTTATTTCCTTTAAAATGTCGTTTATACAGCTTTTGCCGTATCTTGCGCCGTCAAGGTCAACTATGTGAAGATTTTTGCTTCCGCACTTAACCCATTCTTCAGCCGCCTTTAAGGGGCTTTCGTTAAAAACAGTTGCCTTGTTATAGTCTCCCTGTAAAAGCCTGACAGCCTTTCCCCCCAAAACATCAACCGCCGGATAAATTTTCATAGCAAAACGCCCCTTTCTTTATTTAAGCGAAGAAAAGTTTTTAAGTATTTGAAGCCCCGTATTTCCGCTTTTTTCGGGGTGAAACTGAAGAGCGAAAATATTGTCCTTCTGAACCGCTACCTGAATTTCTCCGCCGTAGTCCGTTGTTGCACTGACAACAGGCATATCCGTTTTTAAGTGATAGGAATGGACAAAATAAACGTAGGGACTTTCGCCCAAGCCCTCAAAAAGAGGCTCTCTCATTTTTATATTAAGATTGTTCCACCCTATCTGAGGAATTTTCACAGTATCCGGCAGCTTTACAACCTCGCCCTTAATAAGCTTAAGCCCTTCAAACTCTCCGTTTTCATAGCTTTTGTCAAAAACCATCTGCATACCGAGACAAATGCCCAGAAAATATTTTCCGCTGTCGATTGCCTTATAGACCGCTTCGTCAAAACCCAGCTTTTTAATTGTGTTCATAGCGTCCTCAAAAGCCCCTACCCCCGGCAAAACAATTTTGTCGCAAGCCTCAAGCTCCTTAGGGGTCTCGGCTATAAGAGCGTCCTGACCTATAAACTGAAACGCCTTTTGAACGCTTCTTAAATTTCCCATTTTATAATCGATAATTCCAATCATTATTCCAACATTCCTTTTGTAGAAAGTGTTCCCTCAATACGTTCGTCAACTGTGCAAGCCATATCCAGGGCTTTGCCGAAAGCCTTAAATATACCCTCGGCTATGTGGTGGTTGTTGCTGCCTGCAAGCACCTTTATATGCAGATTTATGCCGCAGTTTTGGCTTAAGGCTCTGAAAAATTCTTCAACCATTTCAGTGTCAAACTCGCCTAATTTGGGAACTGTAAATTTTGCGTCATACACAAAAACGTCACGTCCCGAAAGGTCTAAGGAGCAGAGAACGAGGGTTTCGTCCATAGGTATAACCGCCCAGCCGTAGCGCTTTATGCCTATTTTATCGCCTAAAGCAAGGGCAAGAGCCTTTCCCAAAACAATGCCTACATCCTCAACGGTGTGGTGGCAGTCAACCTCTAAATCTCCCTCACAGCTTACGTCCAAATCAATAAAGCCGTGTTTTGCTATATGCGTCAGCATATGGTCAAAAAAGCCTATGCCTGTGTCAATGTTTGAGACGCCTTTTCCGTCAATGTTTACGCTTATATCTATTTTTGTTTCATAGGTGCTTCTGCTCAGATCTGCGCTTCTCGGCATAATATTCTCCTTTCGGGTCTTAGGTTCAGCCCTTGTTCATTCTGACTTTAACTGAATTTGCGTGTGCTGTCAAGCCCTCGGCTTCAGCAAAGGTTATAATATCGTCGCCCAAATCAAAGAGGGCTTCCTTTGAGAATGAAATAATGCTTGACTTTTTAATGTAATCATCTATTGAAAGAGGTGAGAAAAATCTCGCTGTTCCCCCTGTGGGCAAAACGTGGTTAGGCCCTGCCATATAGTCGCCCAAAGGCTCGGGGCTGTAGTGACCTAAGAACACCGCACCGGCATTTTTGATGTATCTCAAAGCGGAAAAGGGCTCTTTAATCGATACCTCCAAATGCTCCGGAGCAATCTTATTCGAAAGTTCACAGGCGGTCTTTATATCGGGAGCAACAACAATTCCCCCGTAGCCCTCTAAGGACTTAAGTATAATTTCCTTACGTTCAAGCTTTTCAGCTTGTTTATAAATCTCCTTGTTTACCTTTTCGGCTAAGCTTATGTCTGTGGTTATGAGAATTGCACTGGCAAGCTCGTCGTGTTCAGCCTGTGACAGGAGATCTGCCGAAACAAAAACAGGGTCTGCACTTTCGTCCGCAATAACCAAAATTTCGCTTGGTCCTGCAACGGAGTCTATATTAATGCTGCCGTAAACACTTTTTTTGGCAAGGGCAACGAAAATATTGCCCGGACCTACAATTTTGTCAACAGCACCGACCGTTTCCGTTCCGTAGGCAAGTGCGCCTATTGCCTGAGCACCGCCAACCTTGTAGATTTCATCTGCACCGGCTATGTCCGCAGCCGCAAGGGTGTTGGGGTTTACGTTTCCGTTTTTATCCGCCGGAGTTGTCATAATGACCTTTTTAACTCCTGCTACCTTTGCCGGAATTATATTCATAAGCACGCTTGAGGGGTAAGCTGCCTTTCCCCCGGGAACATAAACCCCCACTCTTTCAAGGGGTCTTATAAGCTGACCCAGCATTTCGCCCTTTTCGTTAGGCTCAAGCCAGCTGTTAAGCTTCTGCTTTTGGTGATAAGCTGAAATTCTCTCAGCAGCCTTTTCCATAACCTCTACAAGATCCGGGTCTGTTTCGGCATAGGCTTTTTTAATTTCGGCTCTTGTTACCTTGAAATTGTTTTCATTTACGTCAAAGCCGTCAAACTTCTTTGTGTATTCAAAAACAGCCTTGTTTCCGTTTTGCTTTATATTCTTCAAAATTTCGTCAACAGTTTCCTGAAATTTGCCTTCATTCTGCTTACTGCGGTTCAAAAGCCTGTTAAAAAGCTGTTTTCCCTGTTCACTGTCATATTTTATAATTTCCATATACTGCCCACCTCATTATTTAAGTTCTAACTCTTTCAAACCTTTTATGATTTCCGTAATTCTGTCGTGCTTAAGCTTCATACTCACTCTGTTTACGGCAAGCCTTGCGGAAAGAGGACAAACCTCCTCCAAAACCTCAAGTCCGTTGGCTTTAAGGGTTGAGCCTGTTTCCACAATGTCAAGAATTACGTCTGAAAGCCCTACAACGGGAGCAAGCTCCACAGAGCCGTTAAGCTTTATAAGCTCCACTGTCTGGTGCTTCTTATTATAATAAAAGTCCTTGGCTATGTTTAAATATTTCGTGGCAACTCTCAGATCCTGCTTATCCAAAATTTCTCTTGCTTCGGGCTTGCCTGCTACAGCAAAGCGGCATTTTCCGAAACCCAAATCCAAAACCTGATATAAATTTCTGTTTTCTTCCAAAAGAGTGTCAAGCCCCACTATGCCTATATCGGCTGCGCCGTGTTCCACATATGTAGGCACGTCCTGAGCCTTGGCAAGGAAAAAACGGCACTTAATATCTTCATTTACAAAAATCAGCTTACGGCTGTCTTCCTTCATTTCTTCGCAGTGTATGCCTGTTTTGCCCAAAGCCTCCATAGCCTTTTCAGCCAAACGCCCCTTGGCAAGAGCAAATGTCAGATATTCCATTTAATTTTCCTCCGCTTCCAAGAGTTCGGAAAGACCCACAACCGTTTCTTCCCCTTCGCTCACATTATATATTTTAACACTTTCGCTGTCTTTAAAATACAAAACCCCTACAAAGCCCTTTTTCTCGGCATATTCAAGACCCTCGTCTATACTGCCGTAAAAATTCTCTATGTTCATTCCGTTTTTTCTTAAGGCTATGCCTGCTGAAAGAGCCGCACCCTTAGCCTTTTCTTCATAAACAAGAAGAGTGTCGGCTTTTTTGTCTTTAAAGCTTATGCCGTTAGCCTTAAGAACGGAAATAAGCTCGTTTATTTTAAGAATAAAGCCTATTGCCTGAAAATCTCTGCCGAAGCTTGCTGAAAGCCTGTCATAGCGTCCGCCGCTTAAAATAGAATAGCCTGAGCCCAAAGCGTAGCCTCTGAAAATTATGCCTGTGTAATAGTCAAGCTGGGGAACGATTCCCAAATCAAAGCATATATATTTGTCAAAGCCGCAGTCCTTCAAAGCGTCATAGAGCTTTTTCATATATTTAACTGCATTTAAAGGCTTTTCGGTCTTAAAAATTTTTTCAGCCTTTTCAAGAACCTCAATTCCGCCTAAATATAAGGGCAGAGAGCACAAAAATTCCTTAATTTCCCCTTCTGCATCTATGTTTTCTATAATTTCCGAAACCCCTACATAGTTTTTATCGGCAACAGCAGACTTAATTTTTTCCGCTGTTTCGCCGAAAACCCCTGCTTCTGAAAGTGCGCCCTCCAAAAATTCCGAATGACCTATATCGATTTTAAAATCATCTAAGCCCAAATTCAAAAGAGCCGAAATTGCGCAGATTAAAACCTCGCAGTCGCCGTCAATGCCCTCAATGCCCAAAAGCTCGATTCCGGCTTGGGTCATTTCCCTGAGCTTGCCCTGATTTTTTTCATTATATCTGAACATATTTTCAACATAATAAAATCTCAAAGGCAGGTCGCTGTCGGAATAGCCCGTTGCCGCCATACGGCAGATAGGCGGGGTCATATCGGAACGCAAAACCAAAATATCCCCCTCACGGGATAAAAATCTGTATTTTTCGGTGTCAGCCTCAGAGGTGGTTTTAAACACCTCCGAATATTCAAGGGTCGGCGTACTGACACGTCTGTATCCGTTGCTTAAAAAGGCAGTTTCTGCAATTTTTTCAATACCTCTTTTATAGGCAAACTCTTCGGGGTTAAAATCCTTAACGCCCTCGGGGGTATGCAGTTTTTTATTAATCATAGTTAATCTCCCTTTCACAGTTTCGCTTGGCTTAAAACAAAAGCAAAGCGGTGAATAAAAGCCGAAAACATAATGCAAAAGCTTTTTGCATCTGAATTTCATTAACAACTATTATATTATTACTTAAGGCTTTTGTCAATGTTTTACGAGACTTAGGTGTGGACACAATGCGCATATTATATTTTTACAAAAAATCAAGAACGG
>JAJPZT010000015.1 GCA_021204175.1 Clostridiales bacterium
TGAAGTTTAAGAATTTTTTTGTATAATTTTTTATTTTAAGTTTGTTAATAAAATGTTTATTAATTTTTTATTAACATATGTTAAAACAAATATTTTGTAAGGTTATTGTTTTGTCAACAACATTTGGTTTTGTTTTAACGCACCTTATTCGTAACCGGAGGGAGGGAAAGTTATGTCAGAAGTAAGAGTTAAAGAAAATGAATCTTTAGACAGCGCTCTTCGCCGCTTTAAAAGAAATTGTGCTAAAGCGGGTATAATCGGCGAGGTTCGTAAAAGAGAACATTATGATAAACCCAGCGTAAAGCGTAAGAAGAAGTCTGAAGCTGCAAGAAAGCGCAAGTATAACTAAAAATTTATCAAAGATTTTGACTGTCAGTGCAGTTTAACTTTAAGGGTGATTTTATGTGTAAAAGCTTAAATCTGCCTTCCGGAGGCGGCTTGATTTATATATCATATAATTTTATGCCGCAGACAAAACAAAACAAACAGTTAAAAACCTTACATTAACTCTGAATTTATGCGGTTTGTCAAGTTAGGCAAACCGCTTTTCATTTAAAAAAAGGAGTGAACCCCCTATTATGACACAAAACGAACGTGAAAAGCTTATATCTCTCTTGACATCGGCTGTGAGAACAAAGCTCTGTCTGAGCCTTTTAAACCTTTCAAACGATTTAACTCTGCCAAGTGAGGGAGAGCCTAAAGCCTATAAACCCATAAACAAAGAGCTTATTGCTCTTCTTCCCCAGGTTAAGGAAGGGCTTAAGTCAAACGAAAGCGACGTTGAAGCCTCTGTTAAGGCTTTGATGAATATTAAAGAAAAGGCAGTTAAAGCCGCAAGACCTGTTTATTCTCTTATGAACTTTAACGGGCTTCTTGAAGAAATGCTCAAAAAAGAGCTTCGTTTAAGAACGGCAGTGCCAAATGGCGAGGACAAAAACCTGAAAGCCGAGGATGTAACCGAGGTTCTTCACGGTGTTCTCCACGAATGTTTAAACACCGATAACTCAGCGGATATTCTTTCAATTGTTATGGGTGCTGTGCCCTGCCGTCTTACAAAGGCAAAATTCAATGACTATATTAAAGAAGCAATCGCTATTGACACAGACTTTGACTTTAAGGGCAATCCCCTTGCCTTAGATGAATTTGAAGCGGAGGTTATTCCCTTTAAGAATGCCGACTGTGAAGCCTTCCCCGGTCTTTATGACAATTATATGGAGATTTTGGCTTCGGATATAAAAAATATGTCTGAAGAAACTCTTGAGCAGATTATTGAAAAAATAAGAAAGGACAGCCTTGACATTTTCGACACCGCCGACTATCTTTCAATGATTTATTCTGACGCCAACTATATGATTTCAATGCTGCTTTACGGCTATGACCTTGATTTCATTACAAACGGCAATCTTATAATGAAGGATCTGTTTTACAGTGCGGCTGAATATGCCTTAAACGAAAACCCCGACGAGATTGACACGGAAACCGCCGAGAAAATTAATGAAGACACAGAAACTCACATATTAAAGCTTCGTGACGAGGACGAAAAGGTACTGAAAAATATACAGAAAACCCTTGAAAAATATAAGGACGATGACACGCCGTTAGACGAAAACGACACAGCAGCCCGTGTTTTTACAATTCTTCAGATCGTTGACATTAATTTTAACGCAGAGCTTTCGGCATATATATTTGAAGAAAGCAATACTAAGGACATTGAAGAAATCGCCGAAGCTTTCGCAGATGATTTCGAAAAGGCGACAGCATCTGTTAAGCCATATGTGAAAAAAATACTGCGTCAAAAGGCTATGTCTCTTTTAAGCTCCCCCTACTCACTTCATCAGGCTATGGACTATATCACAGCGGCTCTTGAAGCAAGCGAGGGCACGCCTGCCTTTTTCGCCGGTGCGGAGGAGGTTATTAATATAATAAACTTCTTGGAGGAGGACGCAAAGCACCAGCACCACCATCACCACCACGGAGACGACTGTGACTGCGGCTGCGGTCACGACCACCACCACGAACACGAACACAGTCATCACTTTGAAAAGCATATTTAAGAGGTGCAAAGTATGAAAGAAATTTTTGAAAGAACCTCTCCTGAAGAACAGGGACTTTCTTCACAGGCAATATTAAATTTTATAAACCGTATGGAAAAACGGGATATAGACCTTCATTCTATAATAATTTTAAGAAACAGCAAGCTGATTTATGAAGCCTATTATGCACCTTATACGGCAGATGAGCTTCACAGAATGTTTTCGGTTACGAAGTCATTTGTTTCAGCCGCCGTAGGCTGTCTTTGGGGTGAGGGCAAAATCGACCTTGACAAGCCCATAGCCGACTACTTCCCGGAATATTCAAAGAAATCAAGCCCCGTAACCAAGGCAGCGACAATTCGTCATCTGCTTAAAATGCAGTCTCCTCACGAAAAAACAGCCTTTAAGCAGATTAAAACCGATAACTGGACAGAAGCCTTTTTTAAGGCTGCACCCACAAAATATCCTGGGACGGCTTTTTCCTACGATACCTCAGCCACTCACACACTGACGGCTTTGGTTGAAAAAATTACGGGTCAGAAGCTTTTGGACTATTTGAGAGACAAATTCCTTCGTGAAGCGGGCTTTTCAGATGAGGCATATTGTATGACCGACCCTGTGGGAGTAAGCCAGGGGGGCAGCGGTCTTATGGCTAAGCCTATGGACATTGCGATTTTCGGCAATATTATTCTGAATGGCGGAAAGTTAGGCGAAAAACAGGTTATACCGGAAGAATATTTAAATGAAGCCACGAAAAAGCAGTCCGAAACATTCATTAAAGGCTCATTTTTTGAGGAAACAAGGGGCTATGGCTATCATTTTTGGCTCTGTGAAAACAACGGCTTTATGTGCTACGGAATAGGCGGTCAGCTTGTTTTGATTTATCCCGAAAAGAACCTTGTTTTCGTCACCACCGCCGACACACTGGGAAACAAAAGCGGCATAAGCGAAATTATGACGGCTTTTACCGAAACAATTTTTAATTACCTTAAGGACGAGCCTTTAAACGTGGACAAAGACGCCGCCCAAAGGCTTAAGGAAACAACTGAGGGCTTGGAAATAAACTTCATTGCAGCAAACCCCGATGTCTCCGGTGAAAATATTATGGATACGGCATGGAAAATCGAAAAAAATCCTTATCACCTTAAAGAAATAGCTTTTAACAATAAAAATAAGGATTTCGGAGTATTAATATTAGCGGCAGGAGGAAACATAATACCCGGTATGTCGGCTTTCACTTTCGGCAAAAACACCCATGAAGCAATGCTGCCCTTTTACTGCACTACTTGCAGTGCAAGCGCAGGCTTTATAAGCGAAAACGAGTTTGTTATTCAGTTCAGCTTAAGAGGTGAAGAGCCCGGCAAGGTTTGGTTTCAATTATCACGATCGGGAGATAACGGAACGCTTCTTATAAAGAAAACACCCTTGGACGGCTTCGAAGAATTTAACCGTTCCTATGTTTTAAAATATGCTCCGCTGAAGCTTCCCCACTATATGAAGCGATAAAAATTTCGCATATCGGAAATAAATTAATAATATTTTTGTAATATTATTAAAAAGTAATTGATTTAACTATGAAAATGTTGTATAATACAAACAAGAATATTTTAGCAGTGGCGTAGTTTTTTTGCTATGGTCACTGCTTAGAAATAACGGAGGGCATTATCTATGGAAAAACTTAACAGAAGTCTTTTGACTAACGGCTTTAAATTTAACGATTCCCTTATAATCGGCAACAGGGAAAAACTGCCTGAAAAGGTAATTCAGTTCGGCGAAGGCAACTTTCTTCGTGCTTTCGTAGACTATATGTTCGACTGCCTTAACGCAGAAGGCAAGTTCGGCGGCGGAATCACTCTTATTCAGCCCATTCCCGGCGGCGATATGATAAGAGACTTTATTAACGAACAGGAAGGTCTTTATACTCTTATTGCAAGAGGCAATGAAAACGGCGAAAAGGTTGTAAACACACGTCTTATCACATCCGTAAACCGCTGTATCAACCCCTATGTTGATCTTGACGTTTACAACGACTGTGCTAAAAACCCCGAACTTCGCTATGTTGTTTCAAACACAACAGAAGCAGGTATTACATATAAGCCTGAAGCATATGTAGAAGACAAGCCTCAGGACACATTCCCTGCTAAGGTCTGCAACTTCCTTAATCAGAGATATAAGGCTTTTGACGGCGACAAGTCAAAGGGTCTTGTTTTCATTCCCTGCGAGCTTATTGACGACAACGGCAAGGCTCTTAAGGAATGTGTTCTTAAATATGCCAATGACTGGGCTTTAGGCGCAGACTTTATCGACTGGGTAGAAACAGCCTGCACATTCACTTCAACACTTGTTGACAGAATTGTTACAGGTTATCCCAGACCCGAGGTTGAAGAGCTTAAGGAACAGTTCGGCTATGTTGACAACGTAATCGACACAAGCGAAATCTTCCACACATGGGTTATCGAAGGTCCCGCTTCACTTGCTGAAGAGCTCCCCTTCAACCAGATCGGTCTTAATGTAATCTTTACAGACAACGTTAAACCCTATAAGAAGAGAAAAGTTCGTATTCTTAACGGCGCACACACCTGCTCTGTTTTAGGCGCATACCTTGCAGGTCATACAATCGTAAGAAAGATGATGGCTGACCCCGATATTATCAAATATCTTGAAATCGCTCTTAATGACGAAATTATGCCTGCTCTTACAGACCTTGACTATGATGATCTTAAGGCTTTCGCAGACGCTGTTTTCGACAGATTTAAGAACCCCTTCATCGACCACAAAATTCTTGACATCTCTCTTAACTCAACATCTAAGTTCAGAGCAAGAGTTCTTCCCACAATTAAGGAATATTTGGCTCTTAAGGGCAGCCTTCCCAAGGTTTTGACATTCTCATTTGCAGCTTATGTTGCTTTCTATAACGGAACAGAAATCAAGGACGGCGCACTTATAGGCAAGAGAATAATTGACGGTGCTGAAGAAGAATATCCTATCAAGGACGACGCAGCAGTTTTGGAAACATATGCGGCTCTTAACGCAGCAAACGACGCTAAAACACCTGATGGCGCAGCTGCTATAATCAAGGCTGTTTGTGCAAACACAAGCTTCTGGGGCGAAGACTTAAACGAAATCGAAGGCTTTGCAGACATCTGCTCTGACTATCTCTATAAGCTTTCAACAGAAGCTCCCTCAGACGTTATAAAGAGCATTCTTTAATGGTCGTATAAAGAGGAGGAAATTATGGAAAAATATATTAAGCTTAATCCTAATGACAATGTAGTTGTTGCCATTGCCGATATAGCCGAGGGCGAGGTAATCTGCGGTGTTAAAGCCACAGAGCCTATCGCAAGAGGTCACAAAATGACCCTTGTGGAGGTTCCCGAAGGCGAAAACATTATTAAATACGGCTACCCTATCGGTCACACCACCGAAACAGTAGCCCCCGGCAAGTGGATTCATTCACACAACCTTAAAACAAATTTGAGCTCAACTCTCGAATATACATATAACCCCAAGCTTAAGGATATTCCCGTTACGAGAAATGACAAGTTTATGGGCTATGTGCGTAAAAACGGCGAAGTGGGCATTAGAAACGAAATTTGGATTGTAAACACCGTAGGCTGTGTCAACGGCGTTTCGAATGCAATCGTTAATATGGCTAATAAGAAATTTGCCGGAAGAAACATTGACGGCATTCATAACTTTGTTCACCCCTACGGCTGTTCACAGTTAGGCGAGGATCAGGAGAATACCCAAAAGCTTCTTGCCGGTATGGTTAGACACCCCAACGCAGCAGGCGTTTTGGTTTTAAGTCTGGGCTGTGAAAACAACAACGTAGACGAATTTAAAAAGGTTTTGGGCGATTATGACCCCGAAAGAGTTAAGTTTTTAATCGTTCAGGAGCATGAGGACGAGCTCAGCGCAGCTATGGACATTCTCGAAGAGCTTGTAACCTATGCCGAAGGCTTTAAGCAGGAAGAAGTTCCCGTAAGCAAGCTTGTTATAGGGCTTAAGTGCGGCGGTTCTGACGGTCTTTCAGGCATTACAGCTAACCCCTTAATCGGCAGAATTTCAGATATTATGGTTGCCAACAGCGGTAAAACAGTCCTTTCGGAAGTTCCCGAAATGTTCGGCGCGGAAACCATTCTTATGGACAGATGTCAGACAAAGGAGCTTTTCGATCAGACAGTAAGCCTTGTAAACAACTTTAAGGAATATTTCTTAAGCCATGGTCAGCCTGTAGGCGAAAACCCCTCCCCCGGAAACAAAAAGGGCGGAATTACTACTCTTGAGGACAAGTCTTTGGGCTGTACTCAAAAGGGCGGAACTTCAAACGTTCAGGGCGTTCTTCTTTACGGCGACAAGGTTCAAAACACTGGTCTTAACCTTCTTCAGGGCCCCGGAAACGACATCGTGGCTATCAGCGGAATGATGGCAAGCGGCTGTCACCTTATCCTCTTCTCAACAGGCAGAGGCACACCCGTAGGCTCACCTGTTCCCACAGTTAAAATTGCCACAAACTCCGACCTTGCAGGCAGAAAGCCCAACTGGATCGACTGGAACGCAGGCAGACTTGTTGAGGACAAGGAAATGGACTCATATGCAGAAGAATTTTTTGAATATATATTAGACGTTGCTTCTCATAGGAAGGAAACAAAGAACGAGATTAACGGCTACCGTGAAATCGCTATATTTAAAAACGGTGTAACATTGTAAAAACTTTTATAAAGGAGGAATTATCAAATGGGTTTTATTGATGAAAACTTTTTGTTAAAAACAGAAACAGCTAAAAAGCTCTTTAACGATTATGCAAAGGGTGAGCCTATTTTCGACTTCCACTGCCACCTTAATCCTCAGGAGATCTATGAAAATAAGACTTATAAGTCAATTACCGAGGTTTGGCTGGGCGGCGACCACTATAAGTGGCGTGCAATGAGAAGCTGCGGAGTTCCCGAAGAATATATTACAGGCAAGGAAACATCTGATTTCGAGAAATTCGAAAAATGGGCTGAAACCCTTCAGTATGCAATCGGCAACCCCCTCTACCACTGGACACACCTTGAGCTTCAGCGTTTCTTCGGTATCTATAAGCCCTTAACAAAAGCTACCGCTAAGGAAATTTTTGACGAGTGCAATGCAAAGCTTGCTACAGAGGACTTTACCTGCCGTCGTCTTGTTGAGCGTTCAAACGTTAAAATCGTAAACACAACAGACGACCCCGCCGATGATTTAGGCTATCACAAGCTCATCAAGGCTGACCCAACAATGAAGTTTAACGTATTCCCCGCTTTCAGACCCGACAAGGCTCTTAACCTTACAGCGGACATCTTCCCTCAGTATTTAATCGACTTAGGCAAGACAGAAAACACAGAAATCAAGACCTTCGCAGACCTTAAGACAGTTCTTGGCAAGAGAATCGACTACTTCGTTTCTATGGGATGTACAGCTTCAGACCACGCCTTCACATATGTTCCCTGTGTAAGAGCAACTGACGCTGAGCTTGACGCAATTTTGGCAAAGGCTGCTAAGGGCGAAACCGTAACTAAGGAAGAAGCAGACAAATACAGAACAGAGCTTATGGTATTCTTAGGCGCTGAGTACGCAAAGAACAATATGGCTATGGAAATCCATATGAACATTAAGCGTGACAACAACACATTTATGTTCAAGAAAATGGGTCCCGACACAGGCTTTGACTGTATTTCAGACTGGTCAAGCGCAGAAGGCTTAACAAATCTTTTAGACCTTCTCAATGCAGACGGAAACCTTCCCAAAACTATCCTTTTCGCAGGCAACCCTGCCGACAACCAGGTTATAGGAACAATCTTAGGCTGCTTCCAGTCAAGCACAGCCGCTTCAAAGATCCAGTTCGGTACAGCTTGGTGGTTCAACGACAATATCGACGGTATGGAAGCTCAGATTAAGTGCCTCGGCAACTTAGGCGTTTTAGGCAAGTTCATCGGTATGCTTACCGACAGCCGTTCCTTCCTTTCATATCCCCGTCACGAATACTTCCGCCGTATCCTCTGCAACATCTTCGGTCAGTGGATTGAAGACGGCTGGTATGCAAATGACATTGAATTTGTAGGTCAGATGGTTAAGGATATTTGCTACGGCAATGCTTTCAACTACTTCCAGCCCAAAATCGATAAATAATTTTTATTAATCCGATTAATAAGGCGCTCTCAATTGAGGGCGCTTTTTTAATGTTATAAACACATACACAAAAAAGCAGCCCCCTTATTTACGGAAGCTGCTTTAAAGCTTTAATAAATATTATTTGATTGTGATTTCGCTGAATTTAGCTGTGTTGTAGTTGTCTATATCGTTGTTTACCTTGTTTGCGTCAGCTGCAAAACCTATAAGAACGCTGTCCTTCATATCAACAGTTCTTGAGCCAACCTCAGTCCATGTCTTGCCGTAGGCTGAAATATAGGCTGTAAATGTGTCTCCGTTTCTCACAAGCTTCAGATAATAGCCGCTGTAGTTGTCATAGTCCTTAAAGGCTATGTCCTTAACAAGAGCTACGCCGCTTTCCTCAGCTGCGTCAAGTGAGTCAAGGTTTTCATCGATTAAATCAAACTCTCCGCCTGTCTCATATCTGCAAACCAGATAAGCGCCGAAAGCGTTTCTGTAATAGGTTACGTCCTTGCCTGAGCTTACACTGTATTCCTTCCACTCATAAGCCTTTGTGTGGGAAATGCCCAAAGCAACTGCCTTTGAGTCGGGATCGGCTGTTTCTCTGATCATAACACCCGAGAAAGCGTGGTTGTCAACAGGAGTAATGTAGTCAAGCTTGGCTGTGATTGAGCCGTTGCCGTTAAGCGTCTTATAAACATAGTGGAAATTATCCTCTGTGCCCGAGATTTTGCCGGAACCCTTAACAACAAGCTCGCCGTTAAGCATATAGCCTACACCGGGAACATTAGGCGAACCTATATCGGCGGTTGTATAGCCGTCTATCCTGTTGTCGCAGTTTGCGTGAACGGTAATTTTATCAGACTGTGTCTGGTTGCCCTGCTTGTCCGTTGCCTTAACGGAAATACTGTAGGAGCCGTCAGCAAGTGTATAGCTTGCTTCATAAGGCGCTCTTGTGGCTGTGGAAACAAGCTCGTCGCCTAAGTAGAAGTCAACCTTTTCAATTCCTTCGTCGTCCTGAGCGTCCGCCGTAATCGTAAAGGGCAGATTTGCGGTTACGAAAGCATTGTTTTCGTGGCTTGAAATTGAAACTGTGGGGTTAGAGGGAACATATTCCATATCCACAATTGAATTTAGGTAGTTTTCGATATTTGCATATCCGTTTGAAGCGATTTCTGCACTGTCCTTTGAGTTATTGGGGTCTAAGCCGTTTTCAAGCTCCCAGCTGTCGGGAATACCGTCTTTGTCTGTATCCCAGTCTGCGTCACGGTAAACAGGCTCGGTATAGGGCAAGCCCCCTACTTCCTCGTGTCTGTTTGCGAAAACGCCTGTTCCGTTTTTAACCTCGTTTAATATACGTGCGTCAAGTGCGTCTCTCTTGGGATATGTTGCCCCTGCTTTGGCAACAACCTCTTCATAGGCTGTCTCGGCGTCTGTTGTTCTCAGAGCCTCGGCGCTTGTTCCGTCCATTTCAAACTCTGTGTCAACAATGGTGGTTGTGGGGGCAGCTGCGTCGCTTACCTTAATTCCCAAAGAGTTGTCTGCGGTAACCTCAGCATTGCCTTCCAAAACGTTTCCGTTTACATAGAACCAGCCGGGCTTGTTGCCTTCGCCTGCGTCGATAATCTGATTTTCAACGCTGTCTCTTGTTCCGGGGCCGGGCTTAAGGTAGTTGTTAATAAAGTTGGTTTCGCTTCTGCCGCCGCCGTAACAGCCGTTAAAGCCCCAGTTGTAAATAACGTTGTTTCTCATATCGAAAAGAGCGATATGGTCGTTGTCGTCAGCTTCGGGAGTACCGCCGCCCATACGGGGATTTCTTGAGGTATGGTTGGCTATAAGGTTGTGGTGGTATGTAGTGTTTACGCCGCCCATAATTGCGCCGTAGCCGTGTCTGCCCTTAGTATGACCGCTCATAGTAAGACTTTCGGCAATAATGCTCCACTGAACAGTCATATTCTGGGCTCTGTAAATTGACATAGTTTCGTCTGTAGACCAGCTTGTGGAAAGGTGGTCGATCATAACGTTTCTTGAGGAACGTCCCCAAATAGCGTCCATAGAGTCGCCGGCATAAATATTGTCAGCGCCGGGACGGAAACGCATATATCTTATAATTACGTTTTCACAGTTGCTTATGTTTGTTTCGAAGCCGTAAACGGTTATGCCGTCGCCGGGTGCACTCTGACCGGCAATCGTAATGTTTTTGCCCTTTATGTAAAGGGTGTCTTTAAGCTCGATAACGCCTGAAACATTAAAGACAATAATTCTGTTGTTTCCGCTGACAGCGTCACGAAGAGTGCCTTTAATGGGTGTGTCTGTGTCGGGGTCGTAGTCTTCAAGGCTTGTAACAATATAAACCTCGCCGCCTCTGCCGCCGCTGGTAAACCTTCCGCCGCCCTCTGCTCCCGGGAAAGCAAGTAAATCAGAAGGATAGGCGCACTCCACCCTGTTAAAGCCGTCCGAAGCGGCTTCGTCCTCGGCAGAGCAGTTTATAACCCCTAAGCTCAGGGTCATAACACCTGCCATAAACAATGACAAAATTTTCTTAAGTTTCAAATAAATTCCTCCCTTGTTTTTTGATTTACGCTCCTTTTATAATTAGAATTATAGGCTAATTTTAACAAAAAGTCAAGACAAATATAAGCCGTTTCTTGTTAGATTTTGCTTTTGTAAAAAAAATATTGAACCGAGCTGTAAATTATGTTAATATTACATTATAAAAATCATAAGGAGGATACTTAAAAATGTTTAAAGAAATTAAGGGAACCGCCCTAAAAAAACTTTTTTCCGACAAAGGTGCAGCCGCAAAGCTTATTTTAATTTATTTTGTTGAGTTGGCTGCTTTAATGATCAGCACATTCTTTTTAAACGGCAATATCTTGATGGGGCTGTTATTCTTTGTGACAATTTATATGCTGTCGCTTGGTGAATATACAGTATTTTTAAAGCTTGCTGAGGGCAAAGAAGTTTCAAGCAGTGACTTCCTGAAATGCTTTAAAGACAAAGAGTATATGAAAATTTACAGATCCGCAGGAAAAGGCTCTTGTATATCACTTATATTCGCTGTTATTCCTTTAATATTATATCAGTCAATTGTTTCTTTGTTATTTGTAGGCGCAGGCTTTAATGATGTAATAGTTTACATCATAATAATGCTTATATTTGCCCTGTTATTTGTTTTTGTTCTTGCAAGACGTATTTTTGTATCGTTTATTTTGGCTGACATAAATAACAAAACCCTGACTTTGGACAGAGAAGCAAAGGGAGACATTAAAGCCCTTAACAAAAAGCTAAATGAAGGCAAATATTTCGACCGCATTAAGTTTGTCTTGTCATTCTTCGGCTGGTTCTTGCTCTCTCTCATTACCCTCGGCATAGGCTTCGCCTTCTTGATTCCTTATTTTTTACAGTCTGCAGCCTTATTATATACTATGGAAAACAAAGAACGACTTTCCCACTAACGCCCCATAAAAACAGGATTGCAGCAGAAGAATTAATATTCTGCTTGCAATCCTGTTTTTTATCATAATATCTTGAATTGATGTTTTTAACAATTTGTCGGATATTCCGCAATGAATGTTTGTCACCTTCCCGAAGTCACAGCTTAGTGCGATAAAGGGAGATTTAAGCGCCCGACAGTCTGCTTAAAGTTTATCTAATTTTTCCTTCAAAATCTTATTTACGCTTTGGGGGTTTGCCTTGCCCTTAAGGGCTCTCATTGTCTGCCCGACCAAGAAGCCGAAAGCCTTTTGTTTTCCGCCCTTATAGTCCTCAATTGATTTAGGGTTGTTTTTAATAACCTCGTCAATTGTGTCGGAAACAAGGCTGTCGTCATTAAGCATCATTAACCCCTTTTCTTTAATATATTCATCGGGGTCGACATCTTCCTTAAAGACGGCTTCGAAAACCTCTTTTTCGGCATTTCTGTTAATTTTGCCCTCTACCGTAAGGGTTATAATTCTTGCGGTCTTTTCAGGTGAAACAGAGATTTTATCTGCGCTTGTCTGAGCTTCGGTTATAAGTCTCATAAGCTCACCTATTATAAGGTTGCAGACCTCCTTAGGCTCATTGCAGATAGCAGAAGCCTCTTCAAAGAGAATTGCCAAGTCGTGTTCAGCCGTCAAAACCTTGGCGTCATACTCCGAAAGACCCAATTCTTTTACATAGCGAACTCTCTTAGCGTCTGCAAGCTCCGGCATTTCAGCCTTAGCCTTTTCAATCCATTCTTCCGAAATCTCTATGGGCAGAAGATCCGGCTCAGGGAAGTAGCGGTAATCCTGGGCGTTTTCCTTTGAACGCATTGCATAGGTGGCGTCCTTGTTTTCGTCCCAGCGGCGTGTCTCCTGAATTACACGCTTGCCCATTTCTATTTGTTCAATCTGTCTCTTTGACTCATAGACGATTGCACGGCTTATAGCCTTAAATGAGTTTATGTTTTTCATTTCCGTTCTTGTGCCCATTTCGGTTTGACCTACGGGACGGACGGACAGGTTTACATCGGCTCTCATTGAGCCCTCCTGCATTTTACAGTCGGAAACGCCTAAATAAATAAGTGTGTCTCTGAGCTTTTCGAGATAGGCAATAACCTCGTCGCCGTTTCTGAAATCAGGCTCTGAAACAATCTCCAAAAGAGGAACGCCGCAGCGGTTATAGTCTACAAGTGTAGAGTCTGGCCAAGGGTCGTGAACAAGCTTTCCTGCGTCCTCTTCCATATGAATTTCGTGTATGCCGATTGCCTTTTTAACACCGTTTACCTCAATGTCTATGTGACCGTTTCGGCAAATAGGCAGATACAGCTGGCTCACCTGATAAGCCTTAGGCAGGTCGGGGTAAAAATAATTTTTTCTGTCGAATTTATTATATCTTGTAATCTCACAGTTGGCAGCAAGCCCTGTTTTAACCGCAAATTCTACAACGCTTTTGTTGAGCGTAGGCAGAACTCCGGGCAGACCGCTGCAGACGGGGCAGACGTGAGTGTTTGGCTCACCGCCGAACTCCGTAGTACAGGAGCAGAAAATTTTTGACTTTGTACTGAGTTCAACGTGAACCTCAAGACCTATAACAGTTTCCCAAGCCATTAAAATCTTCCTCCTTTCATAGCTTCAAATGTTTTTTTGTGATATTCCGTAGCCTGCTGATAAGCATAGCCTGCCTTAACAAGCTTTGCCTCAGAAAAGCTTTGACCTATAAGCTGCATACCTATGGGCAGACCGTCGCTGTCAAAGCCGCAGGGCAGAGAAACGGCAGGTATACCCGCAAGGTTTACGGAAACAGTGTAAATATCCCCCAAATACATCTTTAAGGGGTCTGAAACGTTTTCGCCTATTCTGTAAGCCGTTGTAGGTGCAACAGGCGAAAGTATCATATCGCATTTTTCAAAGGCTTCATTAAAGCTCTTTTTAATAAGACCTCTGACCTGTAAGCCTTTTTTGTAATATGCGTCGAAATAACCGGAGCTTAAAACAAATGAACCCAGCATTATACGGCGCTTAACCTCCATTCCGAAGCCCTCGCTTCTGGAGTTAAAGAAAACGTCTAAAAGACTTTCGCCCTTTTCGCTGCGGTAGCCGTATTTAATTCCGTCATAACGGCTTAAATTGGAGCTTGCCTCAGCACAGGCTATAATATAGTAGGCTGGGATAGCATAGTCAACAATGGGCATTTCAAATTCAATGACCTCAGCCCCCAACTCCTTAAGCTTAACACAGGCTGTCAGAACAGCGGCTCTGACCTCGCTGTCAAGACCCTCTCCGAAATAGTTTGTGGGAACGCCTATTTTCATACCCTTAAGGTCTCCCCCGAAGCTTTCCGAAAAGTCATAGGAAAAGTCTTTAATTGAGGTTGAGTCTCTTTCATCGTGACCCGAAACAGCCTTTAAAATTTCGGCACAGTCCTTAATGTCCTTTCCGATAGGTCCTATTTGGTCAAGAGACGAAGCGAAAGCCACAAGACCGTAACGTGAAACACCGCCGTAGGTAGGCTTAATTCCGCTGACACCGCAGAAGGAACAGGGCTGACGGATTGAGCCGCCGGTATCCGAACCCAATGCATAGGGAACAAGCCCTGCGGCAACAGCCGCCGCCGAACCGCCTGAAGAACCGCCGGAAACCCTGTTTGTGTTAAAGGGGTTTTTGGTAACTCCGTAATAAGATGTCTCCGTTGAGCCGCCCATAGCAAACTCGTCCAAATTTGTCTTGCCCACAATAACAGCTCCCTGAGCCTTAAGCTTTTCAACAACACAGGCATTGTAAGGGGGCTTAAAGTTATAAAGCATTTTTGAAGAACAGGTTGTGAGAATGTCCTTTGTACAGATGTTGTCCTTTATGGCAACGGGAACACCGGCTAAGGGTGAATTAAGCTCGCCCTTGTCAATTTTCGCCTGAACCTCTTCAGCCTGTTTTAAGGCGTCCTCTTCAAGAACGGTAACAAAGCTGTTTATTTCTTTGTCCGCTGACTTTATTTTTTCTATATATGCCTTTGTGACTTCGGGTGAGCTTATTTTCCCCGATTTTATTAAAGCACCTGTTTCAAGGGCTGTTTTATCATAAAAATCCATTATAAGCCCCTCCTTTATTCAACTGTTTTAGGCACTAAGAAGCAGCCGTCCTTGCTCTTAGGTGCATTTTTCAATATAAGCTCTCTGTCAAAAGAGGGCTTAGCCTCGTCGGTTCTGAAATTGTTTGTATAGTCAAAGGGGTGGCTCATAGCTTCAAGACCCTCTGTGTCAAGCTCGCTTAATTTGTTTACGTAGCTTATTATTTTTGACAGGTCTTCCTTTGCCCTTTCTTTTTCGTCATCGCTTAAATGAAGCCTTGAAAGCTCTTCCAAATAAGCTATAAGTTTATCGTCTATTATCATATTAATCTAACCTTTCTGAATTTTAAGGAACAAGTCTCAGTGTGTCTCTGGGGAACATTGATGTCTGTCTTATGTTTTTAAGCCCTATAAGCTGCATAGTAAATCTTTCAAGACCCATACCCAATCCGCCGTGAGGAGGACAGCCGTATTTGTGAAGCATAAGATAGCTCTCGAAATCAGCCGGGTCAAGCCCCTTGCTCTTCATTTTTTCAACCTGATCCTTATAGTTGTGTATTCTCTGACCCCCTGTTGTAACCTCCATACCTCTGAATAAAAGGTCGAAGCTTAATGTATATTTGGGGTTTTCGGGGTCATCCATAGCATAGAAGGGGCGCTTTTTAACAGGGTAATGTGTTACGAAAACAAAATCGCTGTTATAGTCCTCTTTGAAAAGCTGACCGATAAGCCTTTCCTCTTCGGGCTCAAGGTCATAGGGGTCACGAATAGGTCTGTTGTACTTAGCGGAAGCCATTTCCTTAGCCTCTTTAAAGGTTACACAGGGAATTGTGTCAAACTCAGGAACATCCGCCTTGACAATATCCAAATAGTCCTTATAGTTTTCCTTAAGATAGCTTAAGGCATATTTTATCATACCCGTTTCCATATTGATTACATCATAGAAGTCCTTTATAAAGCCCATTTCAAAGTCAACACTTATATATTCGTTTAAGTGTCTCATTGTGTTGTGCTTTTCGGCTCTGAAAACAGGAGCAATTTCAAATACCCTCTCATAAACGGGAATAAGTGTCTGCTTATAAAACTGGGGACTTTGGGCAAGATAAGCCTTTTTTCCGAAATATTCAAGCTTAAATATGTTTGAGCCGCCCTCTGCACCTGCCGCTACGATTTTAGGCGAGAAAATCTCCGTAAAGTCATTGCCTTCAAGATATTTTCTGAAGCCCCTTACTAAGCCCTCTTCAATTTTGAATGTGCTTCTTCTTCTTTCGTTTCTCAAAATTATGGGGCGAACCGCAATTTCATTTTCAAGAGCAATGTCAAGCTTATAATCGTTTACCTTAATAGGCAGTTCCTTTTCGGGAACGGAAATAAGCTCTATGTCCTCAACCAAAATTTCAAGTCCGTGAGGTGCTTTTTCGTTTTCAACCAAATTTCCCTTAACTCTGACGGAGTTTTCAACCCTTAAAATCTTCTTTTCCTCTTCAGTGCCCTTTTTATCGTAAACGCACTGAATAAGACCGTTTATTTTTCTCAGTATAATGAATGTAATTCCGCCTATGTCTCTTATGCTGTAGACTGTGCCGTGGGTATAAATTCCTTCACGTTCACCCTCTTTAAGCTTAAGAATGTCAAAAAGGCATAAATCCCGCTTAATGTTCTTCCCGTCAACGGTTTTCATAAAATCATCTCCTTAAATTAAAAAACGTCCTAAAACGCCAAACAGCGTCTTAGGACGACAATATACATAATACCACCGTGGTACCACCTAAATCGGCAGCTCCTTCTGCCACTTAATGCTCTTAACGTGAGCAATGCGTGTAAGCCTACCGGAGAAACTTATATTTCTCTTTGGGGTACAAGCTCCCGGGTGTTATTCACGCAGTTGTGTCAATGCTTAAAATTTCAGTCTCTGTTTTAAGCTCCCTGAAAGGTTTCCCTGCGTTACTTCTCCCGTTCACAGCCGATAGAATAATCTAACAAATATTTATATTATGATACCACAGTATTTCAAAAATTACAAGACCCAATTAATAAAATTTTTCCTTCAAAATAACCTAATTTTTGTAATATTTCAACATATATAAGGCTTAATAAGGCTTATAATTACTTCTCGGAAGCTGAAATATTTTTGATGTAGCTTAAAATTACATCTGCTGCGGCTTCAGAGCCTATTGAACTGTCTATACAAAGCTCATAATCGTGAGGAGAACCCCAGCTTCTGCCGGAAATACTCTTATAATAGGCTGATCTTGCGGAGTCGGAACGGCGTACGTTCTGCTTTCCCTGTTCCTTAGTGTCTCCGTAAATTTCCATAACCTTATTGATTTTATATTCCTCGGGAGCATAAATAAACACACGAATTACGTTCTTGTATTTTCTCAAAACATAGTCGGCTGCTCTGCCTACTATAACACAAGAACCCTTGTCGGCAATAAGACGAATTGCCTTATCCTGTGCGGAAACTGCTCTCTGAACTGCGTTTGTGCTTAAATAAAGTTCCTTCATCACGGCATTTTCGTTTGAGTTAATGCCTGAAATAAACTCTTTTGAAAGACCGCTTTCCTTAGCCGCAAGGGCAACCATTTCCTTATAATAGCAGTGTACTCCCAGCTTTTCTGCTACAAGCTGACCTATACGCTTTCCCCCTGAGCCGTGTTCTCTTGAAATAGTTACGATAACGCCTTCCTTTGAGGGGTAAAGAACGCTTTCCTCTGTTTCGCCCTTCTCCTGCTGTTTAAGCTGCTTCCAAAGACGAACCATAACCCCTGTTGTAATAACTATGGCAATTAAGTCTGCAAGAGGTGCTGCCCAGAAAATACCCGTTACGCCTAAAGCAATAGGCAGAATAAGTGAAAATACTACCAAAAGTGCGTCACGGAGTATTGAAAGAGGTGCGGCGGCTTTGGCGTGACCTATTGACTGTAAGAATATAGCACATACCTTTTGGAGACATGTAAAAACGATAAGCGAAAGGTATATACGCATACACAAAATTGCAAACTGTGTATAAAGCTCGCTGTCTGCGCCGAACATACGGATGAATATGCCGGGAACAGCTTCAAAGAGAACTGTGCAGACAATACAAACAATTGCCGTCCACTTAATTATAAGCTTCAAAAGCTCTCTTACACGCTGATAGTTTTCTGCGCCGTAGTTATAGCCCGCAATAGGCTGTGCGCCGGCGGCAATACCTATGGCAATATTAAGAACTATCTGGAAAAGCTTCATTATAACTACGAATGCGGCAAGAGGTATATCTGCGCCGTAAATGGATTTTGCGCCGTAGCTTACAAGCAAGACGTTATTTACTATAGTAATAACAACTATTGAAAACTGTGTTAAAAAGCTTGAAACACCCAAGGACGAAATTCTTTTAAGCTGAGATCCGTCGGGAACAAGGCTTTTAAGTGAAAACTTGAAGGTTTTGCTTCTTGTAAGGTATGCGGCACAGATTAAAAAGCTTACAAACTGACCTACGATTGTGGCATAAGCTGCACCCTTGATACCCATATCCAAAACGAAAATTGCAAGAGGGTCGCCTACTATATTAAGAAGTGCGCCTACAATCATAGCACCCATAGCATATTTGGGGCTTCCGTCAGCACGAATAATTGAAGCCAATGTATTCTGAACAAGTGCAAAGGGCATCATAGCAAAGACAATATAGCCATAATCTCTTGCAAGAGTAAGGTTTGCCTCAGTTGCGCCGATTGTCATAAGAAGTCTGTCGCCTAAAATATAGCAAATGGCAATTATAACAATACCGGAAAGAAATGAACCTAAGACGGCGTTTCCTACGGTTTTATGAATGTCCTCTGTGTTGTTTCTGCCCAAAGACACGCTTAAAGCGGCAGCAGCTCCGTCGCCGAAAAGCAGTGAAGCACCCCAGCCTATAACAGTAATGGGAAAAATAACACCTGTGGCGGCGTTGCCCAAATAGCCTACGCCGTTGCCTACGAAAATTTGGTCAACAATATTGTAAAGACACGAAATAATGAGGGAACAGATACATGGTACGGCAAACTTTCTTAAAAGAGTCCCCAGACGCTCCGTTCCCAAATAATTGTTTTCCTGCATAAATAATCCTCCTGTTTTTTGAGAACAAAAAAGACACATGTATACAACTGCTTTGTGCCGTAATCAGATTTACACGCAAAGCGCTACATGTGTCGTTAATGTTCTATAAATATTTTTAATAATGGAATAAATTTTAACATCATTATTAAAAAAAGTCAACGGACGATTTAACGAAATTTTTGCCGCAAATTTTTAAAAAGTTTATTCAAAATTATAACCTAAGATACTCTGCCCTGTGGGCTTTATTAACAAACTTTATTTCGCTTTTCTTAAAATATCCATAGGCTTAAGGGGTTTATCGACCTTTATTTTCAAAAGCTCCTGGGCGTGGGGCGCACTTTCTCTGCTGTTTCCCTCAAGGTCATAAATTTCGTCTAAGGTCTGAGAGAAATTTTCCTCCCCGGCTCTTAAAAACTCTATTGTGTCCCCCTTGAAAAATCTGTTTCTCTGCTCAATAAGGGCAAAGCCCGTAACCGGGTCATATTCCTTAACAAGCCCAACAAAATCATAGGTTTTAATGTATGCGGAATCTGTATAGACCTGTGACTGAGCTGTGGGGTTTCCGAAAAAGAAGCCTGTAGTAAAACCCCTGTAGCTTGCCTTTTTAAGCTCGCTCAAATAATATTCCTTCTTGCTTTCATAAAGCTTTGGGTTTTTGAAATAATCGTCTAAGGCTTCACGATAAGCCTTAACAGTAACAGCCGCATAATAAGCGGTTTTAATTCTGCCCTCGATTTTAAGGCTTGAAACGCCGCTTTCGACCAGTTCCGGAATATGCTCAATCATACATAAATCCTTTGAGTTGAAAATATATGTGCCTCTGCTGTCCTCTTCTATGGGAAGATATTCCCCTTCTCTTGTGGCTTCGGTAATATAATATTTCCAGCGGCAGGGGTGTGTGCATGCACCTCTGTTTCCGTCTCTGCCCGTAAAATAAGCGGAAAGGAGACATCTGCCCGAATATGAAATGCACATTGCTCCGTGAACGAAAATTTCCGTTTCAATATCCGTTTTTTCACAGACAGCCTTTATCTCCTTTAATGAAAGCTCTCTTGCAAGAACAATTCGGCTTGCGCCTAAGCCCTTCCAAAATTCCGCAGTCATATAGTTGGTATTGTTTGCCTGAGTGCTTATGTGAATATCCAAAGAAGGTGCTGCGGCTCTTGCAGCGGAGAACACACCGGGGTCGGAAACCAAAACGGCGTCAGCCCCCATAGCTTCAACTGTCTTGAAATATTCGCCCATTGCGTCTACATCTGCGTTTCGGGCAAAAATGTTTGCTGTTATATAACACTTAACCCCTCTTTCGTGGGCATAGCGAATGCCCTCCGCCATATTCTCATAAGAAAAGTTTTTCGCCTTTGCTCTGAGGCTGTAGCTTTCTCCTCCCATATATACTGCGTCTGCGCCGTAGTTTACGGCAATTTTAAGCTTTTCCAAATCCCCTGCCGGGGCTAAAATTTCAGGTTTTTTCATTGTAGTCACCATTTCAAATTAGTTTTCGATAAAGAGAACCGCTCCACCTCTCCGCCGCTTATCAGCGGCACCTCCCCTCAAGGGGAGGCAATTTTCGGCAGAGAGCCATACCTCCGCCGACGGTCAAAATACTTGTTTCAAGGCTTTCGTTATTGACCAAGGCGTCTATAAACTCTCTGAGCCTTGTCCATGTGGTTCTGTTGCGCCGTTTAACAGACAGTCTGTCACTGCCTATTTCTCCGTCAAGAAGAATATCGTCGGCTATTAATATTCCGCCTGTTCTCAAAAGCCTTAAGCAGTCGGGCAGAATGTTAATATACTGCCCCTTGCCCCCGTCCATAAAAATCACATCAAACTGACCTGTCAAAGAGGAAACAACCTCGTTTATATCCCCCTCAATCATTCTTATGCAGTCGGTTTTATTGAGCCGTTTGATATTTTCCTTTGCTTCCTCAATCATTTGGGGGTATCTGTCTACAGTTGTAACCTTACCGCCCTTTTGCAGAAAGTCCGACATAAAACAGGCTGAAAAGCCTATTGCAGTACCCAGTTCCAAAATTTCCTTCGGAGAAACCAAAGACAAAACAACGGACATAAGGGCAACACTGTCTTTGGGAATTATGGGGTAGTCATTGTCATAGCCGTACTTCTGAACCTCTCCCAAAACTCCCTTTCTCAGAGGCAGAACCTCATTTATATAATTAAGTAAATTCTCATCTTTTATAACCATAGCTTAAAGCCCCGAAATATACTGCTCTTTGGCTCTCAAAAAGTCATCATAGTCAGCAGTAAAATAATGCTGTCCCGTTTCGGAATTTTCCAAAACGTAATAAATATAGTCTGTATCCGCCGGGTTTAATGCACCCTCAAAGGAGCTTAAGCCTGCGTTGCCGATAGGCCCTATAGGCAGACCGTCTACATAGTAGGTGTTATACTCCGACTCGATTTGGGTGTCCGCTTCCCAAACTCGGCTTTTATTTTCTCCCGAAGCATAAAGAACCGTTGCGTCCATTTGAAGCTTCATTCCTATATTAAGGCGGTTGTAAATTACCGAAGCGGCAATTGACCTTTCCTCGTCATACTTAATTTCTTTCTCTATTATTGACGCTATTATAACAATATCGTCAAGTGAATATTCGCCCTTAACTGCGTTCGCATAAACACCTTCATAGACCTTTGTGTTAAAATTGCTTAACATCATATTCACAACCTGCCAGGGAGTCATATCATATTCGACAAAATATGTATCGGGGAAAAGATAGCCCTCAAGCCTGTTTTCTCTAACCGGAATTTCCGCTATAAATTCATAGTCAAATTCCCCTGATTCGCAAACCTCAAAAAATTCGTCCTGTGAGCAGATGCCCGCTTCTTCAAGCTTTTCGGCTATGTCGAAAACGCTTTCCCCTTCTATTACTGTAAGCTTAAAATAGCCCTCGTCATCCCCCGCTCCCGAAAGGCACTCGGCAAGCTCAATAAAGCTCATATAGCTTGAAACGGTAAATGTTCCGTAATTAAAGCTGTAAGCATAGTCCTCAACATTGCACTTCCACCTGAAAAAGAAGGGAGACTCAATAATTCCCTCGTCATATAAAAGCAGTGAAATATCCCTTAAGGTTGAGCCCTCGGGTATAACTATTTCCGCAACGATTTCGTCCTTTCCCTTTATTTCGTCAGTGTTTAAAAGACCGTCTCTTGCGTGTGAAAAAAGAGAATATGTTCTGAGCGCAAAAATAACAATCACAATAAAAACTATCAGAAACACGCCGGAACAGCCTAATTTAAAAAATCTCAAAGTTCTTTTTTTAGCTTCCGCTGCACGCTTTTCTTCTCTTCTTTTAGCTCTTTCCGCTCTGTCAAGCCTTTGGGGAGCAGAATTATTTTCCATAAAAACCTCCGTAAATCTTAAAAATCAATTCCCTTATATACTATCTCCATAAGCGTCAGCCCTTTTGGTGAAAGGGTTTTGCCTGCTTTGGTTCTGTCTCGGCTTAATATAATTTCCGGTACGCTTAAGGGGTCAATTTTGCCCAAGCCTATGTCAACAAGAGTCCCCGACAAAATTCTTACCATATTATATAAAAAGCCGTTTCCCGTAACCTCTATATCTATTATATTTTGATTTTTTACCGCAGTCAAGGCAAAAATTTCTCTTTTTGTGGTTTTTGCCGTAGAACCGCTGGCGCAAAAGGCTTTAAAATCGTGTTTTCCCACGAAAAAAGGGCAGGCAAGCTTCATTTTTTCAAAATCAAGCTCTTTCGGCACAAACTCGGAATAACGTGACATAAGAGGGTCTTTAAATCTGCCGTTGTAAATTCTGTATCTGTATGTCTTTTGAATAACGCTGTATTGGGGGTGAAAATCCTCATCCACAATATAAGCTCCTCGGCACACAATGTCATCGGGCAGAAATGAATTTAAGGCAAAGGGGAAATTTTCCGCCGGAATTGTAAAATCCCCCTGAAACAAAACCCCCTGAGCCATTGCGTGAACCCCTGTGTCGGTTCGTGAAGAGCCTCTGACGGTTATGTCGGTTTTCAGAAGCTCGGAAAGCCCCTCTTCAACTCTCTGCTGAACGGTTATAAAATTGTTCTGCCTTTGCCAGCCGAAATATTCCGTTCCGTCATAGGCAATTTTTAAAAGCATTCTCTTCATATAATCACATCCCGAAAAATCTTAAAAGAGCAATAATTAAGGCAAACACAGCTCCCAAGCACATAACAAAATAATCTTTTCTTTCAAAAACAAGCCTTCTGTACCGTGTTCTGCCTATGTCACCTCTGTAGCACCTTGCCTCCATAGCCACCGCCAAATTGTCGGCGGTTCGAAAAGCCGAAACAAAAAGAGGTATCAAAAGAGGAATCATAGCCTTAGCCTTATCTACAAAGCTGCCCTCGTCAAAGCTCGCTCCTCTTGACATTTGGGCAAGCTTTATTTTTTCAAGCTCGTCAAAAATCGTAGGTATGAACCTTAAAGCGATAGTTATCATCATAGCTATTTCGTGTGCCGGAAGACCTACCCTCTTAAATGGCTTAAGAAAGCTTTCGATAGCTTCAGCCAAAGCAAGGTAGGTCGTTGTCAGGGTTAAAACCGACGACATTATTATAAGTATGCATAAACGAAGAAAGGTTCGCAAAGCGGTAATTAAGCCCTCGTCGGTTATGGTTATAAAGCCGGCTTTCAAAAGAACTGCTCCGTCCTTTGTGAAAAAAATGTTTATAACAACGGTAAAAATTATTAAAAACATAACTCCCCTAAGCCCCTTTAAAAGCAGCCTAAAGGGCACTTTTGAAAGCTTAAGGGCAAGGGCGAGAACCGACACCGCCAAACACCAGTTTAAGGGTGAACGGCACATAAAAAGCCCTATTACATATAAAAACAAAAATATAACCTTTCCTCTGGGGTCAAGACTGTGAACAAATGACCTTGAGGGATAATATTGACCTATAGTTATATACATAATTTATTCCGCCTGTTCGGGATTGTTTTTTAATATAATTTCCGCTGATTGTTTAGGTGAAAAGCAGTCTTTGGGAAGAGTTATTCCCAGTTTTTCAAGTTCGTCCTTTAAAAGGCTGATTTTGGGTCTGTCAAGCCCTGCTGAGCGCAAACTTTCACCATCGTTGAAAATTTCGGAGGGAAGTCCTTTTTTAAGAACCCTTCCGTCTTTAAGTATAACCGCATAGTCAGAAAGCTCCGCTGCGTCCTCCATACTGTGGCTCACCATAATGACAGTAACACCTGTTTTTTGTATGCTTTTAATCGTTTTCAAAATTTCACGCCGACCTTTGGGGTCAAGCCCGGCAGCAGGCTCGTCAAGAACCAAAACCTCAGGCTGCATAACCAAAATTCCGGCAAGGGCGGCTCTCTTTTTTTCACCGCCCGAAAGTTCAAAGGGCGGTTTATCCGCTTTGTCAAGGGGAAACGCCGCAAGTGAAAGAGCCTTAAATGCCCTGTTTTCGGCTTCTTCCTCAGAAAGCCCCATATTCAGCGCACCGAACATAACGTCCTTTAAAACAGTTTCCTCAAAAAGCTGATAGTCGGGGTTTTGAAAAACCACCCCCACCTTAAAGCGAATGTCTTTAACCTGTGAAATATTCTTGCCCTTATAGAGAATTTCGCCCTTTTGGGGCTTATAAAGTCCGTTAAGACAGCGGAGAAGGGTGCTTTTTCCCGAACCCGTATGACCTATTACGGATGTAAAGCTGCCTTTGGGAACGCCGAAGCTGACGGAGGTCAGGGCGTTTTCCTCTGTGCCTTCATATTTATAGGAAAGGTCTTTTACCTCGATAACAGCCTCTTTTTCCGCTGTGTTTTCGGCAGTTTCTTCATTAATATGAAAGCAGCCGTATTTTTTGAAAATCCGCTTTGCAAGCTCCTTTTCCGATATAACCTCGCTTTTTAAGCCCAAAAGTCTTTCCATATAAACAGACAAAGGCTCTTCAAGTCCGCAGCTTTTAAGAAGCTCACCCTGTTTCAAAACTTCCTTTGCTTCTCCCTGAGCCGCAGTTTTGCCGTCGGAAATTATATAAACATAGTCGCAAAGGGCCGCTTCTTCAATAAAATGAGTAATCATAATAACAGTTATGCCGTAGTCTCGTTTCAGCTTAAACACAGCCTCAAGTACAGCCTTTCGACCTGACGGGTCAAGCATAGACGTGGCTTCGTCCAAAATTATACATTTGGGCTTCATTGCGAAAATTCCGGCAATAGCTATTTTCTGCTTCTGCCCTCCCGAAAGGTTTTGAGTTGAGTGCTTCAAAAACTCCGTCATACCCACAACCCTTAAGGCTGATTTAATTCTGCCTTCCATTTCGGAGGGGTCAACCCCTAAATTTTCAAGCCCGAAGGCTATATCCTCGTCAACAATGCTTGCTACTATTTGATTGTCGGGGTTTTGAAAAACCATTCCGCAGGTCTGCCTTATTTCCCAAAGGTCGTCCTTGGCGGTGTTTTTGCCGAAAACCCAAACCTCGCCCTCCGAGGGGGTGAAAAGTCCGTTTAAAAGCTTGGCTAAGGTAGACTTTCCCGAGCCGTTAGAGCCTAAAATACAGACTGCCTGACCCTCTTTCGCCTTAAAGCTTACACCGTTTAAGGCTTTGTTGGGGCTGTCGGTATTTGAGTTGTAAATATAAGCGGCGTAAACAGCAGTAATCATAATAAAACCTCACTTGAAACGGAATTAAGGGGAGCCAAAACGGCAAACAGCGTCTTCAAAACGAAAACGCTGTTTTTATTAATTGAAATTATTCAAAATTCAACTTTGAAGATTATTCCTCAACAGGAGCTTCTTCTGCAGCCTCTTCAGCCTTTGCGTTCTTATCGGCAGCAGCCTTAATGCTCAAGCTGATCTTCTTATTTTCAAGATCAAGCTCATTAACCTTAGCTGTAATTTCCTGACCGATTGAAAGCTCGTCCTCAGGCTTCTCAACATGCTTAAAAGCAATCTGAGAAATGTGAACAAGACCGTCGATACCTTCTTCAAGCTCAACAAAAGCGCCGAAGGAAACCATTCTTACAACCTTGCCTGTTACAATGTTGCCAACTGCATATTTTTCAGCGGCTGTGTTCCAGGGGTTAGCGTTAATGTCTTTAAGAGAAAGTGAGATCTTGCCCTTTTCTTTATTAATGTCAAGAATAGTAACAACAACCTTGTCGCCTCTTGAAAGAATATCGGAAACCTTTTTAACTCTGCCCCAGCTCATTTCTGAGATGTGGATAAGTCCGTCAACGTCGCCTAAATCAACGAATGCGCCGAACTCAACGATACGGCTTACAGTACCTTCTACTCTTGAACCTACCTCAAGAGACTCGAAAAGCTGCTGCTTTCTTTCTTCAATCTGCTTTTCAACAAGTGCACGTCTGCCTGCAACGATACGTCTCTTGGGCTTGTCTGTACATTCGATAATATTGAAGTCAAGCTCTTCGCCTACAAACTTGTTAAGATCTCCAACGAATCTGTTTGAAACCTGAGAAGAGGGTACGAAAACTCTCTCACCCATAATATTAACGATAAGACCGCCTTTAACAACGTTCTTAACCTTACCTGTAACAACTGTGTTGTTTTCAAAAGCTTCCTGAAGTGCTTCAAAGTTTTTGGACTTGTCGCAGTACTTCTTTGAAAGTTCAACAACGCCCTCGTTATCGTTTACTCTCTTGATATAAACGTCGATTTCGTCGCCGGGCTTAACAACGTCTGCGGGATTTACATCGGCATCGTCCGAAAATTCGCTTCTGGCTATTATGCCTTCGTATTTGAAATCCAAATTAACGAATACCTCGCCCTTGTCGTTAACGCTGATAACAGTTCCTTTAACAACTCTGCCGCTTCTTAAGCTGAAATTGTCGTTAGCGTTAAGCATTTCTTCAAATGTTTTGTTTTCATCACTCATGGTCTTTATTGCCTCCTCGATTATACCGGGCGGTGTACTCGCTCCGGCTGTTATTCCTATTCTAACATTTTTTTTGAAACATTTCAACTGTTTTATGCAAATTTTTTCAAACAAAAATGTATTTTCGCAGAACTTTTTGCTCATGTTATAAAGTTTTTGGGTATTTGAGCTGTTTTTATCCCCCAAAACTATCATTATATCAGCCTGTTTTGCAATTTCAACGGCTTCCGACTGTCTCGCAGAGGTCGCACTGCAGATTGTATTAAAAACTCTTACGTCCGCTTCGGGGGGAATACTTTCCTTTATTTCTTCAAAAACGGCTGTGTTAAATGTGGTCTGAACCACAAGAGAATATTTTTCATTAAGGTCAATATCCTTAAGAGCGTCCTTTTCTTCTATTATAACCGCCGTATTGCCGGAATATCCGTTTATGCCCTTAACCTCCGGGTGTGAAGGGTTTCCCACAATGATAATTTTCCGCCCTTCAAGATAATTCTCTCTGACTATATTGTGAATTTTTTTAACATAGGGACAGGTTAAATCTACATATTCAAAGCCCTTTTCTTTGATTTCGTCATAAACCTCGGGGGGAACACCGTGGGAGCGAATGACGATTGTTGAGCCTTTCTCCGCTTCGTCAAGGCTGTCAATGGCGAAAACACCCTTTTTCTCCAAGTCGTCGGTTACTATTCTGTTGTGAATAATAGGCCCGTAGGTATACATTTTTGTTTTGCCTATATCTCTGTAAACCGTCTCAACGGCTCTTTTAACCCCGGGACAAAAGCCTGCGGTTTTTGCTAACATAACTTCCATATATTATTGTACCTCTTTTAAATATCCTTTATATATTTTTTGACTTCCGCAACGATGTAATCCTTTACCTCTTCAACGGACATATGGGTTGTATCCAAAAGAACTGCGTCGTCAGCCTGTCTCAGAGGGTTATATTCTCTGTGGCTGTCGTTATAGTCACGCTTTTTAATATCCTCTAAAATTTCCTCGAAAGTAACCGACATTCCCTTAAGGTGAAGCTCTTCATATCTGCGTCTTGCCCTTTCTTCAACCTCTCCTGTCATAAAGACCTTAACCTCGGCTCTGGGCAGAACGTTTGTGCCTATGTCTCTGCCGTCCATAATAACGCTTTGCTTTGAAGCAAGCTCTCTCTGAAGGGCAACAAGCTTTTCTCTGACCGCCTTATATGTTGCTACCTTAGAAGCTCCGTCTGAAACCTCCGGAGATCTTATAAGGTCGGTAACATCGTTTCCGTTTAAAATATATCTCTGCTCTCTGTTGGCGTTTTCTATGGTTATATTTATGTTGTCAAGCTGTCTTAAAACCTGAACCTCATTATTATAGTCGATGTCCTTGTCTATGCAGTAAAGGGCGACGCTTCTGTACATAGCCCCTGTGTCGATATAAATAAAGCCCAACTCCTTAGCCACCATTTTGGCTATGGTGCTTTTTCCAGAACCCGCAGGGCCGTCAAGAGCCACCGCAACCCTGTGTTCCTTCTTTAAAAGGTCGGTTCTCAAAACAATTGCGTTGTTCAAATAAACGTGGTTGACATCGCTTTGTGGCATTATGCTGTCTACAAACATTAAAGCCCTTATACACATTTTAAGGCTTCCCGTAACATTAAGCTCGGGAAAGTCCAGAAGACCGGCTCTGGTTAAGCCTATGCTTCTTGCGGCTGTCGCCGGAAAGGCTGCGTCTAAGTCGCTTGTAACAGTGAAAATTACGCTTATAACGTCCTCTTTTTTAATTGAATTTCTTTCAAGCATTTCCAAAAGCATAACCCCTGTTTCGGAAATAATTTCTTCCCTTGTGTTGGTTCTTACGGTAGTAGCGCCTCTAATTGCCCTTGTTGCCATAAAAATTCCTCCCTTATTTTATCTTTCTTTTATGTTTCATTACGAATTAATTCCTGCTATCCAACCTGTGGAAAAGGCAATCTGTAAATTAAATCCCCCTGTCAGAGCGTCGCAGTCCAAAACCTCTCCTGAAAAGAAAAGATTTGGAATAAGCTTTGAAGCCATTGTAGAGGGGTCGATTTCCTTAACATTTACGCCGCCCTTTGTTATGACAGCCCTTTCAAAGCCCTCTGTGCCTGTAATGTTAAGCCTGAAGCCCTTTAAGGTCTTAACAAGCCTGTGACGTTCTTCCTTAGTTACGGAATTTACCTGTTTGTCCTCTGAAATATCGGCGGCTTTAATAACTACAGGAATTATTGCGCTCGGCAGAAGCTTAAAAAGTGCGTTTTTAAACTCCTTGTTCTTAAATTCCTCAAAATCTCTCAAAACCCTTTTGTCCAAGACTTCGAATGTCAGTGCCGGTTTAAAGTCGATTAATATTTGAACGTCCTTGCCAATATGCTGTGTCACATAGCTGCTGGCGGAAAGTATAACAGGGTCGCTGACCCCTCCCCCTGTAAAAAGCATTTCGCCGAAGTCCTTATAGACAGTTTTTCCTTCCACAAGGGCGGTTATTGCCACATTTTTAAGGCTTAAGCCCTCGAGGGACTTACAGAAGCTGTCAGCCTTAAGCCCCACAAGTGAGGGAAACCTTTCCGTAACAGTGTGCCCCGCCTTTTCCGCAAATTTATAGCCGTCTCCTGTTGAGCCTGTAGAGGGGTAGGAAACGCCGCCTGTAGCTACAATAAAGCTGTCGGCTTTAAACTCGCCTTTGGAGGCAACAGCGGAAACAATCAGTCCGTCCTTTATTTTAAGCTCCTTAACGTTACAGTTTAAAACAACCTTAACCTTAGCCGATTTAAGCCGCTTTTTAAATGCGTCTATAATGTCATATGACTTGTCTGAAACAGGAAAAACCCTGTTTCCTCTTTCAACCTTAAGCTTAATCCCTTCACCCTCAACCATAGCCATAACGTCCTTACAGCCGTAGGTGTAAATTGCCGAATATAAAAAATAAGGGTTTGAAATCACATTTTTAATGAAGGTTTCCTCATCGCAGAAGTTGGTCAGGTTACATCTGCCCTTTCCAGTAATGAAAAGCTTTTTGCCCAATTTTTCGTTTTTTTCAAGAAGAACAACCTCCGAGCCCTTTTCCGCAGCAGCTATTGCCGCAGTCATGCCCGAGGCTCCGCCTCCTATAACAACCGTTTTTCTCATTTATAGTTTACGTCCTCTTTTAAATTTTCGCCCTTAATTGCCCCTGTGGCTAACTCGTCGCAGCGGTTGTTATAGGGGTTTGAAGCGTGCCCCTTAACCCAGTTGAATGTGACCTTGTGTACATTGAGAAGCTCCAGAAGCCTTTCCCACAGGTCAATGTTAAGAGCCTTGTCTGTTTTTGTTCTCATCCAGCCGTTGGCTTTCCATTTTTTAACCCAACCCTTGTTAATTGCGTCAACAACATAGCGTGAGTCGCTGTAAAGCATCACCTCACAGGGTACTTTTAAGACGGAAAGAGCCATTATTACGGCATAAATCTCCATTCTGTTGTTGGTGGTTTTTAAAAAGCCCTCAGCCATTTCCTTTTTGTGTTCTCCATACATAAGAACAGCCCCCGCTCCGCCCTTGCCCGGGTTTCCGGAACAAGCTCCGTCTGTGTAAATATCAACCTTTTTCATAATTGCTCCTAAGATTTTTTTATATATTAAAAACTATTATACTATATCTCGGAAATTATTTCAATATCGCCTTTAAAATTTTCGAAAAAGAAAACCCCGAACAAGCTTCTGTCGGGGTATATGTGAAAAATTAATTCTTATTATTTTGCAAACTGCTTTCTTATTTTAAGATATTCGCTGCAAGTGCCTATGTCATAGCAGTCGCCTGTCATTATCCAGGTGTAAACATCCTTAATCTTATAAAGCCAGCTTAAGAAGTTGCCCGGTGCGTCGGGAGGATTGCCCTCCGAAATATATTTGTCAAAAAGCTTAACTGTATCCTTTGTGTAGAAATATGTGGCGTAAACGCCCTTGTTGCTCTTGGGGTTTTCGGGCTTTTCTTCCATACCCAAAAGCTTGTTGTTTTCGTCAAGCTCCGCAATACCTAACTGACGCAGTCTGTTAATGTCATCAATTTCCATAGCGCAGCAGCAGTCGCTGTTCTTTTCCTTAAAGAAGTCATAATATTCCTTCAAGGGGTATGTAAAATAGTTGTCCCCTGCTATAATAACAAGGTCGTCGTCTATTTTACACTGATTTATTGTAAAAAGTATGTCGCCTATTGCGCCCAGCCTTACGCCGTTAGCGTCGGTTCCGTCATTGAGAACAACAACCTTTTTCTTATTATTGTCATTTAATGTGTTGTGCCAGCTTTCGAAATAGCTGTAAAATCTGTTATTTGTAACAACATAAATTTTATCAACCTCGGGAATAGTGTTAATCTCGTCAGTGATAAAATCCATCATTGTTTTTCCGCCGATTTTCAAAAGGGGCTTGGGATAATGTTTGGTAACGGGGTAAAGCCTTGTTGCATAACCTGCCGCCAAAATAATCGCTTTCATAATAATTCCTCCGAACATAAATCTGTTTTAAAGAAACGCCTGTCAACATAGGCTCATTGTTTCTTTAATCATTGTTTGTCAAATATTCTGTTCTTCCATAGCTTTTTTATTCTACCATTAATTTTGTTATAAATCAAGCCCAAATTCTGTCCAAATTATATTTTTTTTGTTGCCCTTAAACCTTCCTTTTACCTTTAAGGACTTTAAAGCGGATAAATTTCTGCCATCAACATTAAAAATCATCTCTCCGCAGTACAAAAACTGACCGCTTAAGCCGTATTTTTCTTTAAAAAAAAGATTTGTTTTTTTGTCGCCGTATTTTAAGTCCCCTATTATTGGGTAACCCAAATATGAAAGAACCGCCCTTATCTGGTGGGTTTTGCCTGTTATAAGCTTAATTTTAAGAAGAGTGTAATTTCCGTTATTTTTTACAGAGTAAATTTCGGTTACGGTTTCCTTAGCCCCTTCTTTTCTTTGGGCTGAAATTTCCGCCCTGTTGTCCTCTGTCTTTAAGTGCCACAGCTTAACTGTTTTCTGCTCTTTAAAAATGCCTTTAACCACCGCAAAATAATATTTTTCTATAAAATGCTCTTTAAAGCCCAAGCTGAGCTCCCTTGCCCCTATATAGGTTTTGCCGAAAGCCACAAGACCCCCTGTGTTTCTGTCGAGCCTGTTGCAGACCGAGGGAACAAAGCCCTCTTTAAGCTCTCCCTTTTCATAGACGTATGACAAAAGCCTTTGGTTTAAACAGTCAGCCCCTGCCCTGTCCGCCTGCGTCAGCATTCCGAAAGGCTTATCCGCAATCAAAATATTATTATCCTCATAGACAATGTCAAAATTAATGTTGGATTTTTTGATTTCGACCTGTTTTTTAAGGCTGTTGTAGGTTTCATCACTTAAAAAAAGGGATATAATATCCCCTTCTTTAAGAATTTCGCTGCCGGTTGCCCTTTTTCCGTTAAGCTTTATTGTCTTTTTACGCAAAAGCTTAAAAACAAGGGACTTCGGGGCATTATTCAAATGCTTAAACAAAAGCTTGTCAAGGCGTGAGTCTTCAAACTCCGCTTTTACATAAACTTCCTTCATTAACCTTAAACCTCTCTTATCAATAAGCCGATTAGCACCAAATTATTAAAATTTGCAAACCGCTTATTCTCAGACAGCGTCGCAGACTTTAATCCGCAAGGCGAGCTTTCGTCGCACCAAGCTATGTTCGTTTGTTTCCGTACAAGTACGAAAACAAGACTTCACTCCGCTGCTGCTCCTCTTTCGTTGAAAACTAAGGTTTTCAACGAGTAAGGAACACTTCCGCAGTACATCTTATTTCTGTGTTTACACAGAAATAAATGCACGCAGGTAAGTGTGACGTGGACAGAAACTTTTCTGTGAAGTTGATACGAAATATCAACTTTGCGGAAAACTTGATGGTTTCTACCTTGAAATATTCGCAAAAATGTAAGCATTTTTGCGAAAGCGGCAACGCTTATCCTCACGAATTTATCCATTTAAGATAAGCATTTATAAAGTTGTCGATTTTTCCGTCCATAACTGCACTTATGTTCCCTGTTTCCTCTTCGGTTCTTATGTCCTTAACCATAGTGTAGGGCTGGAAAACATATGAACGAATTTGGCTGCCCCACTCTATTTTTTTAACCTCGCCTCTTATATCCGCAAGCTTCTCCATTTGCTTTTCTCTTTCCATTTCATAGAGCTTAGACTTAAGCATTTTCATACAGGTTTCTCTGTTTTGAAGCTGGCTTCTTTGGGTCTGACAGCTGACAACAACCCCTGTGGGCTTATGAATAAGTCTTACCGCAGATGAGGTCTTGTTAATATGCTGACCGCCTGCGCCGCTTGAACGGAACACCTGCATTTCAATATCGTCGGGGTTGATTTCGAAGTCGATGTCGTCATCGATTTCAGGCATAACATCACAGGAAGCAAATGAGGTATGACGCTTTTTTGCTGCGTCAAAGGGAGAAATTCTTACAAGACGGTGAATGCCCTTTTCGCTTTTCAAAAGTCCGTAGGCGTTTTCGCCCTCAACTCTGAATGTTACGGACTTAATACCCGCTTCGTCACCGGCTAAAAAGTCAAGCTCTTCAGCCGTAAAGCCGTGTGAGTCGCACCACTTTCCGTACATACGGTAGAGCATACTCGTCCAGTCACAGGCTTCTGTTCCCCCTGCTCCCGAGTGAAGGGTGACTATACAGTTGCTGTTGTCATATTCACCTGTCAGAAGAGTGGAAATTCGAAGCTCCTCGAACCTCTGCAAAAACTTGTCCTTCATATCCTTAGCTTCGGGAACATAGCTTTCGTCATTTTCCTCATTGCCCATTTCCACAAGAAGCAAAATTTCCTCATAAGCATCCTTAAGGGAGTTAAAGCCCTCTACTTTATCCTTTAAATGCTTAGTCTGCTGCAATATTTTTTGAGCAGACTCCATATCATTCCAAAAATCCGGGTCTCCGGCAGTTTCTTCAAGCTCTTCTATCTTGCTTTTGGCTTCTTCTATATTTAAGCTGTCGCCCAGCTCCTGAAGCTTTTCATCATACTTTGAAAGCTCCTGTTTTATTTGGTCAAGCGCAAGCATAATTTAACACACCTTTCAAATTAACTCTATACTTTTCTTTATGCATTTCTGCCGCAGCAGTGCTTATATTTCTTTCCGCTGCCGCAGGGACAGGGATCGTTTCTGCCGATTTTCTTGTCCTTTCTTACCTTAGGACCGCTGACAGAGGTATCGTCCTTATTTGTAGCTACAGGCTCGGCAACCTGTTCTCTTTCAACAGGTGCGGCAGGTCTTACGTGGAAAAGCCCTGTTACAACATCATTTTGAATATTTTGGCTCAGCTCGTCAAACATATCATAGCTTAAAAACTTATATTCAACCAAGGGATCTCTTTGGGCAAGGGAGTGGAGGCTGACGCCCTGACGCATTTGATCCATATCGTCAATATGGCTCATCCACTTTTGGTCAACAACCTTAAGAGTAATAACTCTTTCGACTTCTCTCATCATTTCCTCGCCGAACTCGGCTTCCTTATCTTCATAAGCTGCCTTAGCGGCTGTTACAAGCCTTTCCTCAAGGTCTTGGCTCTTAAAGGCTTCGCCCTTAAGCTCCTCCTCTATTAAAATTGTGGGAGGAAGCATAAATATTTTGGACATTCTGTCATTAAGGGCAGCCATATCCCACTCATCGGGGTTTGAATCAGCCGGAGCGTGGGCTGTGATTTCTCTGTTAATAACAGCATCTATCATATTGAGGATTTTATCCTTAAGGCTTCCGCCGGAGAGAACCTCACGTCTTTCGGCGTATATGATTTCTCTCTGTTCATTCATAACCTGGTCATATTCAAGAAGATGCTTTCTTGTGGCAAAGTTGTTTGACTCAACCTTTTTCTGAGCATTTTCAATTGCCTTTGTAAGCATTTTTGCTTCAATGGGCTCGTCCTCGGGAAGCCCCATAGCTTCAATAGCCTTTGCCACCTTTTCGGAGCCGAAAAGACGCATAAGATCATCTTCAAGAGAAATATAAAATCTTGATTCGCCGGGGTCGCCCTGTCTGCCGGAACGACCTCTTAACTGGTTGTCGATACGTCTTGACTCGTGTCTCTCAGTGCCTATTATTTTAAGACCGCCTAACTCCGCAACGCCTTCCCCAAGCTTAATATCAGTACCACGTCCTGCCATATTGGTAGCTATTGTAACCGCCCCCGGTTCACCGGCAAGGGCAACAATTTCTGCTTCCTTTTCGTGATATTTGGCATTCAAAACCTGATGAGGTATTCTTTCTTTTTTAAGCATAGAGGAAATAAGCTCTGACTTGTCGATTGTAACAGTACCTACAAGAACAGGCTGATTTTTCTCGTGGGCTTCTTTAATTGCGGCAACAACCGCACGAAGCTTTCCGGCTTCTGTCTGATAAACCTGATCCCCTAAGTCCTTTCTTATTACGGGCATATTTGTGGGAATACAAACAACGTCCATACCGTAAATCTGTCTGAACTCGCCCTCTTCAGTCTGTGCAGTACCTGTCATACCTGCTTTTTTGTCATATTTATTGAAGAAGTTCTGGAATGTAATTGTGGCAAGGGTCTTGCTTTCACGCTTAACCTCTACACCTTCCTTTGCTTCTATTGCCTGGTGAAGTCCGTCGGAATAACGTCTGCCGGGCATCATACGTCCCGTAAACTCGTCTACAATAACGATTTCGCCGTCTTTAACAACATAGTCCTGGTCAAGGGTCATATTGTAGTTTGCCTTAAGGGCATTGTTGATATAGTGCTGAAGCTCCATATTTTCGGGGTCAGAAAGGTTTTTGATTGCAAAATATCTCTCAGCCTTAACAACACCCTCCTGTGTAAGGGAAACGGTCTTGCCCTTTTCGTCAACAACAAAGTCGCCTTCCTCCTGCATTTCCTCTCTGATAAGGGGATTAAGGGCTTCCTGCTCATTTAAAATACGTCCCTTTGTAAGGGTTCTGGCGAAAGCATTGGCAAGGTCGTAAAGCTTTGTGGACTTGCCTGCTGCGCCTGAAATAATAAGAGGGGTTCTGGCTTCGTCTATAAGAACTGAGTCAACCTCGTCCACTATGGCATAGTGAAGCCCTCTCTGAACCATATCCTTTTCATAGACAACCATATTGTCTCTCAGATAGTCAAAGCCCAGCTCGTTATTGGTTGAATAAGTAATGTCGCAGTTATAAGCCTCCTGCTTTTCGGGCTTAGACATATCGTGAAGGTTTACGCCAACGGTTAAGCCCAAAAATTCGTGAATTTGACCCATCCACTCGGCGTCACGCTTAGCAAGATATTCGTTTACGGTTACGATATGAACGCCTTTTTCCTCAAGGGCGTTAAGATAAGCCGGAAGGGTAGCCACAAGGGTTTTTCCTTCACCTGTTTTCATTTCGGAAATTCTGCCCTGGTGCAAAACAATTCCGCCAATAAGCTGAACGTCAAAATGGCGCATATTCAAAACTCTTTTGGAAGCCTCTCTGACAACGGCAAAAGCCTCGGGCAGAATATCGTCAAGGGTTTTGCCCTGTGAAAGAAGCTCCTTAAAATAAGGGGTTTTTGCTTTAAGCTCGTCGTCCGAAAGCTTTTCCATTTCAGGCTCCAAAGCATTTATTTTGGCAACAACGGGCTTAATTCGCTTAAGCTCCTTGTCGCTGTATGTTCCGAAAATTTTTTCAAGTATATTCATATATAAAATCTCCTATATAAGTTTTCAATCAATTCTCAAGATATTATTTTACCACAAATATATACGTATATACAACTAAAAGTTTTGTTTTTTATTGAAATTTTGAAAAAATCTCTGCACTTGTTTCCCCCGAGGGTCTTAAAAATCTGCAAAGACCCAGTAAATCATCGGGACTGTCTATATAGTTTACCTTTTCATAACAGTTGAGAATTGACTTAAAGCCCGTTTCCTTTATAATAACCTCTGTATTTTCGTTAAAATTACCGTAAGGATATATGAAAGAAGTGGGCATAACGCCTGTGTAGCTTAAAATGTCATTGTTAAGCCTTTCAACATCTTCCGCAAGTATTTTTTTATAGGCTTCATAGCTTTCTCCCGATTTTTGGGCTGCGCCCTTTCTGCCGTTTTTTATTTCATGAAGGGCATAGGTGTGGTTTTGAAACTCGAAAAGTCCTGTTTTTGACATTTCGTTGATTTCCTCCCAGTTTAGGTGGGAATAGGCAATGTTGTGATCCTCTTCCCGGGTAAAAAGCTCCGTTAATTCGCCTATTACCCCCACAACTGCCTTGCAGCTGTATTTTTCGAATAAGGGCAAGCCTATGGCGTATACACTTTCGTAGCCGTCGTCAAAGGTTAAAACTATGGGCTTTTCGGGAAGAGAGCCTTTGCCCTCTGTGTAGGCAATCAGGTCGTTAAGCCCTACGACGGTGTAGCCGTTGTCGCATATGTATTTAAGGTCGCTTTCAAGCTCAGCCGCTGTGACTGTGTATTTGTCGCCTGTGGTTTTGTCGGTAATGTTGTGATACATAAGAATGGGAACGGCAACGCCTTCTTCAGTTTCTTCAAAGGCTTCCTCTGTAATGTAAAACCGTATGCCCAAAGCAAATCCAAAAATTAAAACAGCCGCAGCCAAAATTAAAGCAGCATTTTTCAACAAACTATAACCCCCGTAAGTTTTCGATATACTTAAATTATGAGCCTTAGCCCTGTTTTATGTCTCGCAGGCTTCGACATAAAATAGGACTGCCGGGAAACCGGGGGCGTTGGGGG
>JAJPZT010000125.1 GCA_021204175.1 Clostridiales bacterium
GAGCTTTTTTACTCCCCTGCCGCTTTTTGTCTTGCTTCCCTTGCGACAGCTTATTCATATTACCACATCCGAAGTCTTTTGTCAAGAACTTTTTTTGTGATTTTTTAATTTTTTTCTTTCCGGTTTTAAAACCGATTTTGAAAGAAAAAAAGAACGGAGAAAGAGGGATTTGAACCCTCGCGCCGCTATTAACGACCTACTCCCTTTCCAGGGGAGCCCCTTCAACCACTTGGGTACTTCTCCAAATGCTTTACGTTATATAGCATATTAACATTAAGATAAAAAGAGCGCAGAGAGTGGGATTCGAACCCACGGTGCCTTGCGGCAACACCGGTTTTCAAGACCGGCTCCTTAAACCACTCGGAAATCTCTGCTGAGTTACGCGTTTTCGCGAACAATAAATATAATACACCATTCAAATGTACTTGTCAAGAATTTTTTCAATTTTTTTGAAAAATTTTTAAATTCACGCAAAACACATTTCACAATCTATTATCTTTCCTCATACATATAATGTAGAAGGCGATTTATATGAACAGTCTTTATAAACTGACTGCCGATGCCAAGGAATATTTGAGCCGCTACTATGACATATTGGAAGAAATGATTTCGGGAATGACCGATGCCCTTCTGGCTGAAAGCATATCACGAAATTTTATAGTGCAGATGATACCCCACCATATGGCGGCAATCGAAATGTCCGAAAACATTCTTAAATACACCTCTCTTCGACCCCTCATCAAAATTGCTGAAGGAATTATTTCGGAACAAACCGAAAGCATTGATAATATGCTTAAGGCAAAGCCGCAGTGCGGAAGGCTTTTCAACACGCCCTATGATTTAAGTCTTTATATGAAGCGTTTTTCTTTTATTGCCGACGCTATGTTTTCCGAAATGGGCAGCGCCTACGCCGACAACAACATCAGCGCCGACTTTATGCGTGAAATGATTCCCCACCACAGAGGGGCTGTGCGAATGTGCGAAAACGCCCTTGCATTTGACATTTGCCCGGAGCTTAAGCCCATAATGTATAAAATAATATCCTCTCAGAACGAAGGAATAACGGAAATGGAAGTCCTTCTATCAAAAATTATATGAGTTTGTATAAAATTTGTTAATTTTACACTTTACTAAATTAATAATCGGGTTTATAATATTAGAACACAAAAAAGCTCTTTTTAAGGAAGTGGACATATGATAAACGGTTTAAAGGTAAAGCTTTTAAATGTAAAGGCGGACAGAGAGCTTATAACAAACCAAAATCTTCTTAAGGCAATCCTCTGTCTGTCTATACCTATTATAATTAACAATTTTATTCAGACAATGTATAATCTGACCGATGCATACTGGCTGGGCAGAATAGGAACGGAGTCTGTAGCGGCGATTACACTGGTTTCTCCCGTTCAAAACGTAATAATTCAGTTCGGTCAGGGTATAAGCCTTGCCGGGTCGGTTTTAATTTCGCAGTATTACGGAGCAAAGGACAACAAAAACGCAGGAGATATGGCAAACCACGTTTTCATCTGCTCAATGCTGTTTTCCCTTGCGGCTGCTTTCATCTGCTTCGTCGCAACCGCCTTTATTGTTGGCTGGCTGGGTGCAGAGGGAGACCTTGCAGACTCGGCTCAGGTTTATCTTAAAATAGTAGTTTTGGATATGCCATTTCTGTTTTTGATAAATCTGTATTCGGCGGTTAATCAGGCTCAGGGCAACACAGTCACGCCTATGCTTTTGAATTTCTTAGGCATTGTTCTGAATATGATTTTGGATCCTCTGCTTATGTTCGGCCTTAATTTGGGAATAGCCGGAGCCGCCCTTGCAACCCTCAGCGCTAAGATCCCTCCGGCAGTAATCGCTCTTTTGGGACTTGTGAACCGAAACAAAACAATACATATTGACTTTAAGGGCTTTGTATTTAAAAAGGATAAGCTTAAAGCTATTGTAAAGGTAGGTCTTCCCACAGCACTTGGAGGCAGCACAATGCAGTTCGGCTTTCTGCTTATTACGAAAAATGTTCTTAAATACGGCGGCGCAGCTACAGCCGCCTACGGCATAGGCAACAGAATTAACGGCATTATCACTTTGCCTTCAACGGCGGTGGGCTCAGCAACAGCCACAATCGTAGGGCAGAACATAGGAGCAAAAAAGCGTGACAGGGCGGAAGAAGCCTATAAGCTGGCAAGGCTTATTTCGGTAATTTTTCTTTTTATCTGCGGAATGATTCTTTCAAGAACCTTTGTGAACACTCCCATAGTTAAATTTTTCTCGGATGATGATGAAGTAATCGCTATGGCTTCAAAGTTTATTTCCATTATGGCATTTTGGTGCTTTACAAACGGCGTCTATAACTCCACAACGGGACTTTTTCAAGGCAGCGGTCATACCTGGGTAAATATGGCGGTGGACGCTTCACGTCTGTGGATTTTCCGCTTCGCCACAATTTGGTTCTGCGAAAATATTCTTCATATGAGGGAGCAAAGTATTTGGTATGCGGTTGTTGTCAGCAACGGCATCAGCGCCGCTCTGCTCTATTTGGCTTATAAAGCAGGGCTTTGGAAAAAGGATGTTATTCAAAAAGAAGATTAATAGGAATAAAAAAACGCTCTTGAAAAATTTGCTTTCAAGGGCTTTTTTAATGAGATTATATGTTTAAATTTGACTTTTGTGTTGTGGATTTTCACAATTTATGCTATAATACAGCTGTTGCCGTCCAAAAATTTCCGGTAACGGAAAGGAGGCTGAGGATGATCGATTACATACTTTCATTTATAATCTCTGTTCTGGCAAATGTAACCTCACGTTATATCTGCAAACGTTCAGAAGTTTTCCTGACGGAAAACTCAGGTTTACTGAGAACTTTTTTGGGAAAATTCTCAGTAAACCTGCCCCGACTTCTTTCGGGTTCCAGTTAAGCAGAGATGAAAACGGCAATAAGCCTGCGGCTTAAATCTCCGCCAAAAAAGATTAGAAAACCCCGAAAGCCCAATCTTTCGGGGTTTTCGTTTTGTGCCAAAAATGACTGACCACTTTATATCTTGTCACAATGTTATTATACAACGCCCAAACTGCAATTTCAAGGGGTAAAAAACATTTTTTAAGTAAGATTATGTCAGCGGCAGTTACTTCCGGTCGGTTATACTGATGTTCTTAAATTTTCAAGGCGTCATAGAAAGCTGCATGTGTAAGGCGCACGTAAGGTTCTGTGTAAAACAGATCTGCAATGCCGTGGGTTATTACCCCAAGTATATGCCAAAGAATAAAGCTCAGGCCAAGAACAAAGGCGTTCCACTTATTGCCTTCCATATATTTGCTGCTTAATCCAAAAGCCTCTTTTCTGTCAATATCCGGGTTTTCCGCCAGAATATAAGGAATCATCATCAGCTGATAAGACAATATAATTCCCGGAATTATAAAGAATATAAAACCTATAAAGATATAAAGACTGCGAATAAACATTATCTTTACATTTCTCTTATAGCTGCATTCAAAGCCGGATCTGATGTCGGAAAGCTTACCTTCGGACCTTAAAGCGTTTAACTCAAACCGAACTACACCCACATGAAGAGGGTTTATGATAAAGGCTTCAATAAACATAATCACTGCCGAAATCAAAACAACTGCCGCTAAAGCAGCAATACCGCTTAAAGCTGTTTTCGACCTCGAAATATGAAAAGGCACAGATTTGAAGCTTCCGAAAATACCGGCTGCACTGCCGACCCCGTCGCAGCACAGCATATAATAAATCAAGCTTGCAAGAACAGCTCTCCAATAATTTCGTTTTAAGGCTGCTCTCGCCTTTTGCTTAAGTCCTTTTCTTGTCCACATAATTATATCCTCCTTTTTTCAAATATCAAAATATTTTTTGTGACCGCAGAAAACCCCGAAAGGCAGTGCTTTCGAGGTTTTAATCTGCGGCAAAATATTTTCACCGTTTATGTAACTGTTATTATTTCTTTATTGCTTCATAAAGAGCTGCGTGTGTAAGGTGAATATAAGGCGCTACATAGAATACATTAACTATGCCTAATGTTATGCTGCCGAGAATTATCCAAGGCAAAAAGCTTAAGTCAAGAACGAATGATTTCCATTTATTGCCTGCCATAATTTCTCTGCTCTTTGCAAAAGCCTCTTTTCTGTCCATACCGGGGTTTTCAGCAAGAATATAAGGCACCATTCTCAGCTGATAGCCTATTATAATTCCGGGAATTATAAAAATTATAAGACCTATAACAATGTAAAGATAATAAATAAACATTGCCTTTGCGTTTCTCTTATAGCTTACGTCGAAGCCCGAGCCTAAGTCTGAAACATTTGCTTCTGATTTAACTGCATTTAATTCAAACTTAGCTATACCTACCTCCAAAGGATTTATGAGCAAAGCCTTAAGAATTATAAGCACTATAATAACTGCGATTAACAGCAGTAAAACAGCTGTACCTATGCCCACAAGAGCACCTTCGCTTAAGCCTAAATCCGCACTTGAAGTATTAGACGAAAGCACTGCATTGCTGCTCATAGAAGCGTGACCTGCAGAGCTTCCTCCGCATAAAAACGCATAGATAATTCCGCATACAAGCACAGCCTTCCAATAATTACGGTTTAAGCCCGCCTTAGCTTTTTCCTTCAACTCTTTTCTTGTCCACATAGTTTTTCCTCCTTTTCTGTGGAATTTTTTTGCTAAGCAGATAAAATCTGCAAAGCAGAGATGTGTATTTATTATACATTCAATTTTGTCAGAATGCAAGAGTTTTTTTGATTTTTTTCAAACTTTACAATGTTTTAACCGAAAATTTAAGACTTTTTCAGATAATATAAAACCAAGCGTCCTCCTGGTCAAGCTCTTCGGTGGTTACGGATTTATCCAAATTTTGATATTTAAGCTCGGGGTTTTTAATGGTTACTCTTGTGTTGGGCTTAACCGATGTGACAATGAATGCATTGCCGCCGATTGTACTGCCCTCGCCTATAACCGTTTCGCCGCCTAAAATAGACGCCCCTGAATATATGGTAACATTGTCCTCTATCGTGGGGTGTCTCTTTACACCCTTAAGCCCCTGACCGGCAGATGTGGAAAGGCCGCCCAAGGTAACCCCCTGATAAATCTTGACGTGTTCGCCTATAATGGTTGTTTCGCCTATAACAATACCCGTTCCGTGGTCAATGAAAAAATATTTTCCTATGGTTGCTCCCGGGTGAATGTCTATTCCCGTTTTGCTGTGGGCATGCTCCGTCATAATTCTGGGGATAAGGGGAACCTCCAAAAGGAAAAGCTCATGGGCAATTCTTGCCACCATTATGGCGTAAACACCGGGATAGGAATAGATAATTTCGTCCTTGCTGTAGGCAGCCGGGTCGCCGTCATAAGCCGCGCAAATATCCGTTTCCATATATTCCCTAATCATAGGAAGCTTTTCGAAAAATGCCTTGCTTATATTGTCTACCTTAATGTCAAGCTCCTGCTCAGAAAGAGCATTTTCATCCTTACAGGTGCATATAAAGGCACGCTTCATCTGCTTTTCGAGATTATACTTAACCTCCTCTAAAGTTTCGCCTATGTAATATCTTACAAAATCCCTGTTTAGCTTCTTCTGTTCAAAAAAGCCGGGAAAAACTATTCTCTGCAAAAGCTCAACAATATGTTCAACCACCGCTCTGTTTGGCTGAAGGTTTGTGTCTATTTTAGCCGTTACAGGGCAGTTGTTATAGCTTTCCATAAGTCTGTCTATTATGTTTTCCATAAACCGATGCCTCCCGAAAATCACTTTGATTTCTATAATATTTCTTTTAACTTTGATAAATCGTTTAAATAAACTTCTTTAAGTCCTCTGTTATATATAATCGAAGCCGGATGATAAAGAGGGAAAAGGCAAAAGCCGTTTTTGTTTAGCTTCTCTCCGTGAACATCCCCTATAACGATATTTTTCTCACCGCTTATTGCTCTTAAGGCAAAATTACCCAAGGTGACGACTATTTCCGGCTTTATTATTTCAAGCTCTCTGAAAAGATAAGGCTTGAAAAGCTCCACCTCATCCCTGTTTGGAGGTCTGTTGGATATTCTGCCTGTTTTTTCGCTTATTTTAAAGGGGCGAAGCTTAACAACGTTTGTTATGTAAATATCCTCTCTTTTAAGGGAGAGAATTTCCAAAAACTCACTTAGGTTCTTTCCGGCTTTGCCTACAAAGGGTCTGCCCTGCTTTTCCTCTTCGCCGCCGGGGGCTTCCCCGATAAGCACAAGAGAAGCATTTAAGTTTCCCTCGCCTGTTACTATTTTTCTTCCGGGAAAAACCTCTCCCGATTTTTCAGTCATTTCTTCATAAAGCCTTTTCATTTTTCAAAGCCCTCTTTTTATCCCAAAAGCCCAGCGCAGAACCTAAAACAAGCCCTGTTAAAAAGCCCCCTATGTGTCCTGCGTTGTCAATTCCGCTGTATACAAAGCCGAAACCTATATTAATTATGGCTATCAGCACAAAAACATAAGCGTCAAGCCCGTCCATTTTTATTTTGTTTATGCCGCTGTAGGTAAGAGCAGCAGCCATTATTCCGAAAATTGCTCCCGACGCGCCGGCTGAAACAGAACCCTCCGAAAGCAAAAAGCTTAAGACGGAGCAGCCAAGCCCAGACAGAAAATAAATAACCGCAAAGCCTAAATATCCGAAATATTTCTCACATCTTGTTCCGAAAATATAAAGCCCGAACATATTCGCAAACAGGTGAATAACCCCTATATGCAAAAACATATAAGTGAAAAGTCTGTAAAACTCGCCGTTTTTAATATATGGGGCGTAGATTGCACCGTATTTAAGCAGTGTATCTGTGTTTTCACTGCCGCCGTCAAGGGTCAAAACCGCAAACATAAGAAGATTTGCAAGTATGAGAATATAGGTAATAAGGGGCTTATTAACTCTTAAAAGGCTCTTTTTGGGAACGACCGCTTTTTCTTCTTTGCCGAATATACTTTCAACTCCGTCAAATTTATCGGGAGAACCCTTTCCGCACCTTAAAGTTTTATCTTCCTCATTATATGCCCACCGTATTTTAACGCTGTCAGCCATAGGGTCAAAGTCATTTTGCGTCAAGAAGATTTCCTCTCTTCCGCCGATTAAAATACCCAAACAAGACACCTTAATTCCTTTTCCACGGCGTTCCAAAGCCTTAAGACAGACCTCTTCAAAGCAGCTTCCCAAAGGATCTAAATAGCCGTCAATTAAAACAACAATATTCAAAACAGCTCCCTTGAATTTACCGAAGCAGAAAGCCGCCTTTACACCGTTACTCAGCGTACCGGCAAACATAAAATCGTAACCCGAATTTTTTAAAGACTCATTTGCCCTGTTAAAAATTTTCTTCATAGCCTTTCATCCTTATTAAATCATACCCCGAAAAACCTGACCGCATAAAGTCCTATAAGAGCCGGAAAGCCCAAAACCCCTATTAAAACTCCGTTTATAATATTAACCCCCACAAAAACCCCTGCCCCTGCAAGAGCGGAGTTTAAAAGCTTCACCGCCAAAAGCCCAAACGCACCCCTCAGTCCGAAAAACACAAGCTTTTTCAAAATCCCCGAAAACACAATGCAAAACGCCAAAGCGCACAGCGCCGCAATCATATATTCAACCGGTCCGAAATCCGCCATAAGAGCCTATCCCCCGAAAATGTATAGTCTATTTTATGCCTTTTGGGGTATGTCCTATTCATTTTCAAAATTTAGGCTCGTTAATTTCTATGCCGTTTTCAATAGCCGCTTCAAACCAAGCCTTTTTTGCGTCCACAGCATTTGCAATTGCGGATTTTTCTGTTTCTCCGCATGTGAGACATCCGGGCAAGTCCGGAAAAGAAACCGCAAATCCGCCCTCATCTTTATCCTCAACTATTTCCATAGGATAAGGCATTTTCATATATTCACTCAGCGTCTTTTTCATTTTTATCGCCTTTCGAAATACTCTTTATGTTTCGGCTTTCATTGCCTTTAAAAGTGTTGTCTGTTTTAATCTGTTTCCTTTACCAACTGTCATTCAGCCTATTTTCTATGAAAAAAGGACAGACTTATATCTGCCCTTCGTATTCCCTTTTATTCTTATTTATTTACTCTGCCGGTATATTCGCCGGTTCTTGTATCTATTTTAATAATTTCGCCCTGATTGATAAACAAGGGAACATTCACCTGAGCGCCTGTTTCAACAACAGCGGGCTTTGTTGCGCCTGTAGCTGTGTCGCCCTTAAAGCCGGGTTCTGTCTCTGTAATTTCAAGCTCAACAATAAGGGGAGGCTCGATACCTATTACAGTGCCGTTAAATGTGTTGATTTTAACCATTTCGTTTTCTTTAACGAACTTAAGACCGTCGCCAACGTCTGCGCTTGAAACCGAAATCTGGTCGTAAGACTCCATATCCATAAAATAATAAAGGTCGCCGTCACTGTAAAGATACTGCATTTCCTTACGGTCGATATGAGCCTTATTCATTTTTTCCGTAGGACGGAAGGTTTTTTCAACCACGCCGCCGCTGACGATATTTTTAAGCTTTGTTCTTACGAAGGCTGCGCCCTTGCCGGGTTTAACATGCTGAAATTCGATAACCTGATAAACAGAACCGTCAATCTCGATAGTAACACCGTTTTTAAATTCACCTGCTGAAATCATTTTTTAAATTCCTCCTAACCGTAGTCCCGAAAAACCGATGTTTTCCAAAATCTTTATGTCCATAATACCAAATAGCACAAAAAAAGTCAATAGGCTAATAAAAACTTTAAACCCAACAGGCAAAAGTTTTTATCAGCCTACAGCAAAAATCACTTATTTTCCGTTCGATTACTCAAAATCAAAATACTCGGGAATTTCGTCTGCGGAATGCTTTCTGCAGTTTTTAACCGAAAAATAAACGCAGCTGCCGCAGCTTCTGCCCCTTTGCGCCAAGCCGAAATCTCCCTCTGCCGGGCGGTAATATTTACAGCCGCTTACAGATTTCCTTGAATTTTTCATCATATAAACACCCTGCCTTTAAAGCCGTCATTTTTTATATCCACAATAATTTTATGCAGTTATAAAAAATTTTATACACTGAAAAAGCCGTTTCAGACAAATGATTTTCTTTCACTTTTAAGCCTCTGACGAAATAACAAAACATCTTTAAATATAAAACACCGCTTAGCCTGATATTTTTGATTATCAGTCTTAAACGGTGTTTTTATGACTTATTATTTATATTATTCTCTGGCTATGCGAAAGACCATTGACCCCTCATATTCATATGGTCCGTAAGCCGTAAAGAAAACTCTGCCTTTAACAGGGGAATACAGCGGCTGTAAAACACTGCCCTCATAGGGGTCTAAAATATAGCCCAAAAGATTGCCGCTTTCCACCTCGGCATTTACGTGTAGGCTCTTATGAAGAACCCCCGAAACGGCAGTTCTCACAGACACAATGTCTCTTGAACGCACAAGGCGGCTTTTCTCACCCTCCATAAGGGGTCTTTCGGCGTCCTTAATTATGCCCTGTTTCTTCATAAATCTTAAGACGGTTTCAGCCGCCATAAGCCCGGCTTCCTCGTTTATTCTGGCGGTTGCTCCGAAATAAAGTGAGAAAGCGTGGGTTTCCCAAATCTGCCAGTTATAGTTAAGAGTTGTGGTATCATAGGGCTTTGAGTTTCTGACATAAACATAGGGAAGTCCGAAATCCTGAGCCATTTCGGTGTCCTCATAGCCTGTGTGCATCATTCTGACATGGGGAATAAATCTGCCCGGCCTGTAATGACTTGTAAAGTGTATTCCGTATTTGAAGTCCTTAACATATTCAAAAACGGAGTAAGCTATTCTCTGGGTTGTTTCGCCTAAGTTATAGCCGGGAAACATTCTGTTTATGTCGGTGTTGTCCATAGCCCAAAAACGTTTTTCTATATTCATTGAAAAGTTGTTGACCGTAGGTATAACAACAATTTCCTTTCCCTCGGAAATAAGCCCCTTTTCCTCGATTGTTTTAAGCCTTGCTATAATCTGTGAGCAGTTATACATCTGCTGGGCTTCGTTTCCTCTTGTTGCTCCCACAATAGCCATTGTTTTCTCGGGGTTTTCACCGCCGCCGAAGCGGTAGGCGGTTATTCTCATATTGTCTCTGTAGGGGGAGCTTAATTCAAAAATTATTTCCTTTTTCATTTTTTCGACCCTCCCAACATTCTGGCAATAAGAGAGCCTTCATAAACAACGGGGTATTCTCTTACGGTGAACAGAAGTCCGTCACAGGGCGCAAGAACCTCGTCTATAACCTCTCCCGTCAGGGGCTTAACTATTCTGCCTATAACGTCATTTTTCTTAAGGTAAGAAGCGTGCTCTGCGCTTTGAATAAACACTCCCGAACAGGATGCATTCAAAAAGGCTATTTCTCTGCCCTCTGACGTTATGGAGCAGTGGCGTTTCCCCTCGAAAACGTCCTCACCGAGCCAAATACCCATATCCTTCATTATATTGAAAATTCCGTCTGTCAGCTGAACGCAGTATTCCTTTGTTATACGCATACCTACACCGGCTTCTATAACAACACAGGGTATGTTTTTGATATTCAGTGAATAACACAGTGTAGACTCCAAAACAGTGGCGTTGGGGTGAACCCAAAGAAAATCAAGGTTAAGCTTTTCGGCTATGGGCAGAAGAGCCTCCCCCATATTTTCATTTATTCTTGCCTGTGGCATTTCCCTCAAAAAAATGTTTGAAGCATGAATATCGAGAACAAGGTCTGAGCCGTTAAGGCTTTCTATAATATCCCCTGCCATAATATCCACCATTGTGCCGTGGCTGTCTCCCGGGAAAACCCTGTTCATATCGAGGTCAAAGCCGGGAATACCCCTTTGAATTGAGTCTATGCCCAAAGGGTTTGCCGCCGGATAAATATCCACAATTCCGTTTAAAAGCTCCGGATGCTTCTTTATTCTTTTCCCCACCATAAAAGCCACATACTGACCCTCCAGCTCGTCACCGTGAGTTCCCGTAACTACCGAAAGTCTTTTAAGCCTTGCCGCCTTGCCTCCCCCAATATAGCGGCATCTTTTAATTTCAAGCGTTTCGTCAACAGGCAGAGCCACCGAAGAAACAACCTCCACCCTTTGTCTCATAAAATTTCACTCACCTTTACCGAAATATTGGTTTCCTGATTTACAAAGCCCATATTAGAAGCAAAACAGCCCCTTTCAACACTGCAGTCGGAGGCGTCTCTGCCGTGACCAAGCTTAATATAGCCGTAGTCTGTGGTTTTGCGGTTTGTGGGGTCAACGCCGTACCATGCTCCGTCTTTGTAATATTCAACCCATGCGTGGGTTTCGCCGTCCCCTTCAATAAAGCCTGCGGCATATCTCGCCGGAATACCTGCTTTTCTCAGAAGAGCCGCCGTAATTTGGGCATAGTCCTGACATACGCCTTTTTTTAAGGCAAAGGCTTCTTCAGCCGTTGTTTCGGCATCTGTAACTCCCTTTTCATAGGTCATATAGTCCGCAACAGCTTCGGAAACAGCCCATGGAATGTCCGCTGTTTCATCTAACTTGAGTCCCTCCAAAAAGCTTTCCATTTCGGGACTGAGCTTTGTTTTCGGGCTGGGGTAAAGGTAAATTGTGTCTAAATATTCTAAAATTTTATATCTGCCTAAGCAAGCCTTTCCCTTAACGGAAAAGGAAAACGCCGAATGCTCATGGGGAAGAGAAGCGCTTACGGTAATATTCCCGAAAGAATCCTCTCCGTAGGAATAGCGGCAGGACGGCAGAATAGTCAGCTTTTCATCAAAAATTCTCTGACAGCCGTTGTTTTTGGGCATACACTTTAAAATAAAGTTATGGTTTATAATAGGCTTGTCAAACAAAAACTCCGTTGTAAATTCAAATTCATAGGTTTTCATAACTCACTCTCCTTAAAATATCATCAGCTTTCAAAGAGCCTTCCCACACAGGCAGCAATTTTCTCTGTGTCGGGCAGACTGTCATAGCAGAACAAGCTTTCAAGTTCGGTGCATCGTTTTTCGGTATCCAAATGTGCCACATATCTGCCGAGACGTCTCTGACAGCCTGCGATTTTATACATCTCTCTGTCAAAGCGGCAGAAAAGGTCAAGCCTTTCCATATATTTTCCGGCTTTAATTGTGTCTCTTATATCGTCCTCTATTATATAATCGTCAACAGCTCCCCAAAAGCTCATAAGATTGTCTACAACGCTTTGAAGGTCGTAAATTCTGCATTTGTCTTTAAAAAGTCTCGTTACGTTATTATATGCAAGCTGAATATAAGCCACCGACTCTGTGTCAATCTGCCCTCTTAAAATTATGGAGTTGTCATAGGCTTTTGAAAGAGAAGAGGCTATGCTTGCAGGGCAGTCTTTATCCGCAATAAGTTCCTTTAAGAAAGCGTCTTTATTCTGAGCCTTAATCTCTATGCCCAAATTTTCGCAGAAGCCCTTATAGGCGTTTTCGTCGTCATCAACCATTTTATCATAATATTCAGTTAATATGTGGGCAAGCTTATATGCCCTTTCAGTATATCTTCCCAGCCAGTAAAGGCTGTTTGCTTTGCTTATCGATACATTATCCATGTGTCTTTAAAGCCTCCTCCCTGAGATGAATTAACAACAAATGAGTCGGGGTTGCGTGAAAATCTCGTAAGACCGCTCTTCCATACCTTAATATCCTTTCCCTGAACCACAAAAGCTCTTAAATCCGCCTTACGAGGGACGGTTCCCACTCCGTCGTCGTCAAGAACCTGAAGATCCAAAAATTCGATTATTTCCTGGGCAATAAAACGGCGTGGGTTATCGTTTATAATGTCCTTAAGCTCCGCAAGCTTCTCCTTTGTTAAATCTCTGCCGAAAATAACGCCGTAGCCTCCGGCTTCGCTTACGTCCTTAATAACCAGCTTTTCTATATTCTCCATTATGTAGTTCATATCCTTTTCATAATAAGGAACATATGTAGGCGCATTTTTTAAAATAGGCTCTTCGCCTAAGTAGTATTTTATCATAGCAGGCACGAAATAGTAAATACCTTTGTCGTTGGCTGCACCGTTTCCCGGTGCGTTTATGATTGCCACGTTGCCCTTGCGGTAAGCCTCCATAATATGGGGAACGCCTATAACCGAATTTTGAACAAACACCATGGGGTCCATATAATCGTCCGAAAGCCTTCTGTAAACAGCCCCTACTCTCTGATGGCGTGAATTAAAGGTTTTGAGATAAACCACATCGTCCACAACCTCCAAATCCTCCGGAAAGGCAAGGACAGCCCCTGTCTGCTCCGCAAGGTATGAATGCTCAAAGAAGGCGGAGTTATATCTGCCGGGGGTCAAAACTACGGAAATACCTCCGCAGTTTACGTCTTCAAACATTTTCGAAAGAAGATTGGCGTAATTTCTGTTATCCACAATTCGATTTTGCTCGAATGTCTCGGGGCTTACCCTTCGGGTAATTTCTCTTGCTATCATAGGATATGACGCACCGGAAGGAACTCTTAAGTTATCCTCCAAAATATACCAGTCGTCGGGTGCTTCGACCAAGTCTATTCCCGAAATGCGGTTATAAATGTTTAAAGGCGGCTTAATTCCTCTGCATTGCGGCAAAAAACCCGGGGCGTTATAAACAAACTCCTCGGGGACAACCTTGTCTCTCAATATGTAGCCCTTTTCGGAGTAAATATCCGCCAGGAACAAATTTAAAGCGTAGGCTCTCTGAACAAGCCCTTTTTCAAGCTTTTCGAAGGCTTCAGCCTCGATTACTCGAGGTATTGCGTCAAAAGGGAAAAGCTGTTCCGTAAACTTTCCGTTTTTATAAAGACTGAACTTAACCCCGTAACGGTCTAAGGTTTCGTTCACCCGTTCTCTTTCCTCTCTGATTAGCTCCATTTAATTCCCTCCTTAACAAAAAAGGACGTATACCCAAACGGGTGTACGTCCTTATACAAGCTTCTCAAAAAATATCTGTTTCTATTTTATCACATAAATCTAATATGTCAATAGCAAAATTGTTATATATCTGAAAAAGTTTAACAAACCGGCATATATTTATGACTTGCCCATAGAGGGGGTTGAATTAGTCTTTTCCGCTGACTTATAAGCAGCCACCAAGGTTCTGTTCTTTTCTGAGGATTTTGTGGCTGTGTTTACTCTCAGAGCCTCGTCAAGGTTAATCTGCCTTACAGCCTGAGCCTGTTCTTCTTTAGACAGGGCGTTGAAGCTTTCTACAGACATATTTCTTACAGGGCTGTTTTTGGTTAAAGCGGCAATCTCTTTTCTCGATTCGTTTAAGCTGTCGGCAAAATATAATGCATTCTCATTCATAGCAATAAGGTCTTTATATTTCGTCTTATCCGCTTCTCCTTTGGGTATTTCAAACAAAACAGGCTTAAGCAGACAGTTTTCGTCTTCAACCATAATCGGCGTGCCCGGGAAGGCGCCCTTCCTTGCTGACGGGTCGGGGTTAAACTTACTTCTGAGCTGCTGTTCAAAATCCATAAGCTTTTCTCTGATTTGCCTGGGGTCATCAAGCTTATCAAGCTCTAAATAGCTCCCCGCCGGGAAACCGCCTATTGAAATTTTGTTCAGGGCTTCTCTCATTTTGTCAACATCGGCTTCGGCAGGCTCTATATTAGCTCCCGTAAGCTTGTTTATCATAGAATAGGAATCTGTTGTATAAAATTCCACCGATTCAACAGCCGTAAGATTGGAGTCTGCCCCCTTAACGCTGATTGACAAATTTTTAAGAGTGTCTGTTTTATTGTCAGGGTTAGGTCCGAACTTAACCTGAAGCTTTTCTTCGAAATCTTCAAGCTTGGCTCTCATATCAGCCGGGTCATTAATCAAATTAAGCCTATAATAGTCTGCTGCGGTTGAAGTGCCGTTTTCTGCACCGATTGATATTTTTTCCATAACAGCCTTCATTTTTTCAATGTCTGTTTCGTTGGGGCTGAGGGCTGCTCCCGTAAGCTTGTTTATTACGGCAAAGGCTCTCATTCCCGTAAGGTCTGCACTGTTTACGGAAAGGTCTGCTGCCGTTGGAGTATTTTTGTTTGCGTCGATAACCTCGATTTCCTTGAAATAAATATCATCTTCGGCTTTGGCTACGGCTATAATATTGTCTGTTATTTCATCGTTTTTTTTCTTCAAATCCGCTTTCTTTTGACCGATTTGAGTATTATACGACGCTATATCTTCATTGGCTTGTTTAAGCTTATTCTTTGCGGCTGTTAATGTGCTGTTTGCTACATCGATCTGTGAGTCGATGTCTTCTGTGTTGAATACACCTCTTTCATTCAGAACCTCTCTGTAAGCGTCAACTGCCTCTGCCTTTGATTTGCATTTAATCTTGTTCTGCACACTTTTAATCAAGGCTAAGTCATATTCCTTGCTTTCCAGTTCGCTGTGAGATTTTTTAGAAGCTTCCTCCACCTTTGTCACAACTGTTTTTTGGAGGAATGTATCAACCTCGTTTGCCAGCTGAACCAACACATCAAAAATATGCTCGTCTTTTGACGGGTCTTTGTCTTTATTCAAATCAGCTACGGTGTCTACCAAGCCTTTTATTGTGTCCTTTGAGCTGAACTTTTCATCTTCGTCACTGTTGCTGCTGCTGTCGCTGTCGCTGCTGCCGGTAAAAACATTTACTACCTTTTTGCCGTAATTTACAACTAAATCAACTGCAGAGGCGAGTGTATCCATATTGGAAATATTATCCGGTGTAAGCAGCCTGCTCAGCTGTTCGCTTAAGCTCTGTGTTTCCTCCAGAGCTCTCTGTTCGTCCTTAGTTTCGCCCTTTAATTCAGCCTCCTTTGCCATATTGGCTCTTTGCTTAGCCATAAAATTCTGTTCGATTTGGAACATATTATATTCCTTATCGCCTACCATATTTTTAACTTCTTCGAATATTTCCGCCTGCAAAAGAGCCTGGTCTTTTGTAATGACCTCCTTTTCGTCTGCAAGAGGCAGTCTCTGTTTAATACTGCTTACTTTAAGGGCATATTCTCCGTTTTCGAAATTCTTTTTGTCTGCCTGTGCTTCGGCTAACCGCTTAAGCAGTAATTTATACTGCACTGTTTTGTCATAGGCTTTAAGATCCTGTCCGGCGCTTTCCTTCGTTTGAAGCCTTGCCGCATCCTGCTTTTCTTTCCTTATTTTTTCATCTGCACTGTTAAGAACCTGTGCAGCCTGAACCTTATTTTCGGAGCTTAAGCTGCTGAGATTATATATGTCTTTTCTCAGATCCTTCAATTGTTGTTTTATATTGTCCACAACCGCCTGTTTTGCGTCTAATTCACCTTTAGCCCTTGCAAGCATTGCCGCAAGAATTACGTTGCTGAACTGCCTGCTGAAGCTTTTTGTTTTATTAACGCCGTAGTCTATAACGGCAGTTGAAACCTTCTTACCCGTAACATCAAATGATTTTGACCTGACATCGGAATTAACCTGTGATTTAAAGCCCTTACGGTCTTTTTCCGTCCTTCTGTTTTCTCTCATTAAATTCTTTTTTTCTGCTTTTAATCTGGCTTTGGCTAACTTTGCCCTGTCTTGAAAAACCTTGTTGTATTTGGGAATAATATTCTTTACGGCTTCCTTCCTTTTATGAAGCATTTCATTTTCCGCCTGCTGTTTTTTTAAAGCCTCCACATTTTTATTTAAACCGTTTAATTCTTCATTTAGCGATTTAATTTCTTTTCTTAATTTGTTGGCGTCTGATCTCGCCTTATGAACAGCGTCATTTTTCGCACTGTGGTTTGTTTTAATATAATTTTTTCGTCTTTCTTTTAAATCTTCAAATTCATTTTTCAAATTTGACAGATGTTTCTTCGAGGATTTATGCTCAACCCTCAGCTGTTCCATAATATTTACATTTTCGTCTAAGTCTTTTTGTGCCTTATCAAACTCTTCCTGTTTTTCTGCCGAAACCTCTTCGTTTTGGGCATTAGCTTGGTCAATCTCCGCTTTCAAAGCATTGACCTTGTTTTGACTTTCCAAAAAAGCCTGTCTCTGAGTTTTAAGCATACCTCTTTGACCTTCCGCAAGAACGGTTTGTGTTTTAATAGACTCTTCTTTATTTGTATAATCAAACATTATTTTGTTATAATCGGCTTCCTGCTCCAACAGGGATATTGCTGCCTGATTTTTTTCATCAAGCTCCTGCTGCTTTGAGGCAATATCATTCTGCTTTCTGTTAATCATATTATTGCCGTTTGTAATGGCTGCCGCCGTAGCTCTTATACTGTCTGTTAAAGCCTTGTTTGAACCCGCAAGATTAAAATAATCTTCTCTTATATCTCTTATTCCCAGCTGAACAAGAGTAGGGTCGGCACTGTTCTCGTCGGTATTATTAACGCTTTTGGCGTTAAGCTCCTCTTCGGTCTGAAGAGCAATCATTTCGTTTATTATATCGAGAAATTTTTCATATGCTTCCTTATCCTCCGGTTTGGCGCTGTTAAGCCTTTCCAAAGCGGTAAATGTCTTGGGTACGGCTTTAAACTCAGACTCCTCCTCAAGGTCGTCAAGAACCAATGTATCCTGTTTTGCGTCAAGACCGTATCTTTGATTAAAGCTGTTAATTTCCTCTTCATGCTGTTCGGTATTAAGCTGTTTTCTCAATTCAATAGTATCCACGTTATCCTGAGCTGTGGTTATTTCTTTGTTAATGTCAGCTTTTCGTCTCTCAGTGTCGGTTATCTTCTGAGTTAAGTCATCAACACTTTGTTTAATAGCTGTCTGTTCATCGAATAATTTTCTTCCGGCGGCTTTCTGCTCTTTGATGGCTTTCGCCAAATCATCATACTCTTTCTTTGCATTTTCCGCATTTGTTTCCGGCATATAATCAGCTCCTTTTTATGAATATAGAATAAATATGTTCCGTACACTGCCGCCGGATAACAAACAGATTTTGCCGAAATTGAAAGCGGCGTAAAAGTCGTGAAAACAGCGGCTATGATTATATAATAACCTATAAACTCAAACTTTGCAAGGAATTTTTTCGACAGCTGTTTCAAAACTCACTCTCATATTATGCTGATAAGTCCATAAAATCCCTGTTAATATATTCTAATATTGCTATTAAATTTACAGTTTTGTCATAAATTGCAAGGCAAAATTTTCAAAATATTGTCTTTCGTTCACACAGAAAACGATTCGTTCACAGAACTTCTGTTTTATAATAAATTTGTAAAAATAATTAAACCAAAAAAAATATCAGTCTGTTACGCAATTTTTAAGCTCATAAAAATTTTTTTAAAAAATTTTAAAAAAACTGTTGACAAACTTAACAGTCTGTAGTATACTATGTCTTGTCGCTGAAGTTCAGATATAAAAAATCTAAACTTGTATGTGGCTCGGTAGCTCAGTTGGTTAGAGCGCCGGCCTGTCACGCCGGAGGTCGAGGGTTCGAGCCCCTTCCGAGTCGCTAATATGGGAGCATAGCTCAGCTGGGAGAGCATCTGCCTTACAAGCAGAGGGTCATAGGTTCGAGCCCTATTGTTCCCATTTTTTTATGCCCGAGTGGCGAAATTGGCAGACGCACAGGACTTAAAATCCTGCGGTAGCGATACCGTACCGGTTCGAGTCCGGTCTCGGGCATTCTTTCAAACAAAATCAAAGGCAAAACCTATCGCTTATAACAACGACAGATTTTGTCTTTTTTTTAAAATTTTATTTACAAAGGAGGTACTTATTATGAAAAAGCGTACGGCATTCGGAATTATTATTTTGTTGGTGCTTATAATTCTTTTCCTTTTGGGCAGAGATTATTATGCTCACCACCACATCCCCAAGGGCGGTCAGGCTCAAACAAGCACTTCACAGGAAGCCGCAAGCCAAGGCTCACAAAACGGCTCAGGTACTCAGACAGACCAAAATGCACAAAGCCAAACAGCCAACAGCGGACTGGAACAGGCAAAGGAGACAGCCTTAGCCCACGCAGGCTTAACCTCTGAAGGCGTAACCTTCATTAAAGCCAAAAAATCAAAGGACGACGGAAAAACGGAGTATGAAATCGAGTTTGTAACGGCGGACACAAAATACGACTACGAAATAGACGCCGATACATACAACATAACAGACGTTGAGTTTGAGCCTGTTGAACAGACAGGACGCTATGAAACAGCCCAGGGCATAATTTCTCCCGAGGATGCAAAATCTGCAGCCCTTACAGCCCTTAACCTCCAGGCGGAAAACGCAGTTCTTGTTAAAATAGAGCTTGATTTTGACGACGGCAGCTATGAATATGATGTGGAATATTTTGACGGCGGAGTTGTGTGCTCCTGTGAAATTAACGCAGCAAACGGCGAGGTTGTTAAAATCGAACGTGAAACAGTGAAAGGATAACTTCAGCCGCAAATAAAAATTTTTATCCAAATTTTTATTTTTTATAAAATGTATCTTGCAAATCCTTTCGGGATATATTATAATTAGTGTAAAGAGAAATTAAATAATAACCAACTCGAACATTCCTGGGGTGTTCGCCAGCCTTTTTTTATTGAACCTACATTACTCACTAGGGATTCTTATATCCTTCCGCCTATGCCGGGCCCCAAGCTAATTCCCTTTGGGCAGGGGAGGGCAGAAGCGGATATGCGGAAACCCACCTATCTTTCTGATAGGCGTCAATATCAGGCAGCGGCATCTCGGGTTTTTTATGTAACAGTTCAGCCGTGTCTTATTTTCAGATTTTTGCATATTTATATGCGTAAAATCTGAAAATAAGACACGAGCGGAGCGCCAAATAATTCGCAAAAGTGAGCCGCAAAGCGGCGAAGGATGCGAAGCAGACCTTTTGCGAATTATTTGGCTGAACTGTAACTTTTTTATTGTCTAAAATTTCGAAAAACGCCTGCAATAAGCTTGCACTTTACAGGCAAAGGTGTTATAATAAATTCATAAAGGTTTAATTTTAACAGGACGGTGATTTTATGGCAAGAACTTCAAATGTATTTGCAAGAGTTGAGCCAGAAATAAAAGAACAGGCAGAAAATGTGTTAAATCAGCTCGGCATTCCTATGTCAAACGCAGTCGGCATGTTTTTAAGGCAGATTATTATTCACAGAGGCATTCCATTTGAAATGAAATTGCCTAATAAAGAACCTCTTGTAATGGAAAATTTGGCAAAAGAGCAGTTTGATAAAGAAATTGCAAAGGGAATGGACGATATAGAAAAGGGCAGAGTTTATTCAATAGAAGAAGTTAAAAATGAAATGAAACTGTTATAACAGCAAAATTTGAAGCTTAACATTATAATCGCCGTCTATTAAAAATTTTACAGAACAAACAGCACCTACCCCAAAAAGACAGGTGCTGTTATTTTTTATAAATTTTCTTTTATCTCAGCCATAGCCTTGTCAAAGGGCTGAACCCTATTCTCGGCAATATCACGCAAACCCTCACTGAGTAGGGTATGCAGTTCAAATTTTCCCTTTAAAACAGCTTCCTCATCAGATGTCAAATAACGGGCTTCCCCCTCTTCAATGTCAGGCGGAAGGCAAAGCCCTCCGAAGCGAACTCTTTTAAGCTCTGTTACTTCTATCCCTACGGCGTAAAACATTCTCTTAACCTGATGAAACTTACCCTCGGTTATGGTTAAGCTTGCCTTTACGTTTTCGGCGTCATTACTTATTACTTCAAGCCTTGCGGGCTTCAGCCTGCCTTTACCCCAGGGCAAGCCCTCTTCAAAGATTTCTTTGCTGTTTGGGTTAAACTTTCCTTTACCTTCTACATAATACTCCTTTTCGGCGTGGTGCTTAGGGGAAAGAAGCCTGTGAGAAAGATCTCCGTCATTGGTTATAATAAGAAGCCCCGTTGTGTCTATATCAAGACGGCCTACCGTAAAAAGGTCTTTTTTCTTCATTTCAGGGGGCAGAATATCAAAAACGGTTTTGTGTAGGCTGTCCCTTGAAGCGCAGACAACGCCCTTAGGCTTATTCATAATTATATAAATGCTGCTTTGCGTCTTAACCTCCGCTCCGTTTACTGAAACGGCTGCGTTATCGTCTATTTTAGTCTCCGGCGACTTCGCCGTTTCGCCGTTTACCTTAACTTTCCCCGATTTTATAAGGGCTTTGACCTCTTTTCTTGCGCCGAAGCCCTCATCGCAAAGAAATTTATCAAGCCTTGTCACAAAATCACCTCCGAAAATACCCTGTTAATTTTTCTTAAAAGTCTCCCTCTTAAAAAAATTAAAATTTTTATAAAATTTTCATATACAAAAAACAAAATATTTGTTATAATCATTATGATAAGAAGATTTGAATAAGGTCAAACCACTTGACTGTTTTATTATAACACAATTCAGGAGGAAATTCAAATGGCAGTAGTTGAAGAAGGCATCAGACTTGAAGAAAACAATACACTGAGCTTTGGAAATTATGAAAGAGCCGAAAAGCTCAAGGTGGAAAACTTTGAGTTCGGCGGAGATATTTATAAAGTAAGAACACATAATTTGGTTACCAGATTTTCCAAAAACGGCTCTCTTGTTATAGAGGCTGTTCCCGGGGCGGCGATTTTCAATTTTGAGTCAGACCCCAAAAGGACAAAATTCAGAGCCGCAGGTCAGGGCCAGACACAGTTCACATTGGAGCTTGAGGACGACACAAACTATGATCTTTCCGTTGACGGAATTAAAATAGGCACAGTTCACGCAAGGTTCGCCGGAAAGCTGAGCTTTTCCGCAGAGTTAGGCTCTACCCCCGTTGAAATCAAGCTTAAGAAAAAGTAATGGCAAAAGCTAAGGTTAAATTTGTCTGTTCGGCTTGCGGATATGAAACAGGCAAGTGGCTGGGCAAATGCCCCTCCTGCGGAGAGTTTGCCACATTTGTTGAAGAAGCCGTAGCCGATGACAAATCGAGATTTAAAAGCCCTGTTGCCGATGAAAGCAAGGGGGCAGCGAGACCTCTTATTTTAAGAGACATTAAAGACCTTGACGCAAACAGAATTAAAACAGGTATTGCGGAGCTTGACAGAGTTCTTTCGGGGGGACTTGTTTGCGGCTCGTTCACCCTTGTAGGCGGTGACCCGGGCATAGGCAAGTCCACCCTTTTGACACAGCTTTGCAAGCCTATAGGCTCAGAGGGCAGAAAAATTTTATATGTTTCGGGTGAGGAGTCCGCTTCTCAGGTTAAGCTTAGGGCAGACAGGCTTCAAATTGACACAGACAATCTTTATGTCTTAAGCGAAACAGGCTTAGGGCTTATTGAAGCGGCTGTTAAAGATATTATGCCGGAGCTTGTTATAATCGACTCCATTCAGACAATGTATACCGACGAGGTAACATCAGCCCCCGGTTCTGTGAGCCAGGTCAGGGAGTGCGGCTACAGGCTTCTGCGTCTTGCCAAGCAAAACGGCATAACCGTAATTATAGTGGGGCATGTTACAAAAGAGGGTCAGCTTGCAGGACCTCGTGTTTTGGAGCATATGGTAGACACTGTTTTATATTTCGAAGGGGATAAAAACTTTTCGGGCAGGGTTCTGCGCTGTGTGAAAAACCGTTTCGGCTCTACGAATGAAATAGGCATCTTCGAAATGACGGGTTTGGGGCTTAAAGAGGTTTTAAACCCTTCGGAATATCTTTTAAGCGGCAGACCCTCAGGGGTTTCCGGCTCGGCGGTTACCTGCTGTATGGAAGGGACGAGACCTATGCTCTTAGAGGTTCAGGCTTTGGCTTCATACACAAGCTTCGGAATGCCCCGAAGAATGGCGGCAGGCACTGACTTCAACCGTGTAATTATGCTTCTTGCGGTTCTTGAAAAAAGAGCGGGCATATCTATGGGCAATATGGATATTTATGTCAACATAACAGGGGGCATAAGGGTTTCAGAGCCTTCTCTTGACGCCGCTGTTTTGGCGGCTGTGGCTTCAAGCTGTAAAAACGCCGTTATAAACCCGGATATTGTCATAATAGGCGAGGTGGGGCTTACAGGTGAGCTGAGAGGGGTCAATATGTGTGAAAAGCGTATAAGCGAAAGTGCTAAAATGGGCTTTAAAACCATAGTTATACCCTCAGCAAACAGAAAAGAAGTTCCCAAAGGAATTAACGCAAGAGTTTTAGCCTGTGAAAACATAAACGGGCTTTTAAATATAATCCTAAATTACAAATAAAATATAAAAAGCGGGAAAAATAAAGCTTTCCCGAAATTCAGAAGGAGTTTTTTAAAATGGCTTTATATGAAACATGGTATCAAATCGCATATACACCCAAGGGAGGTATTAACCCCAAGGTTTGGAATGAATATATGCCTTTGGAAACAAAGATTTATGAATATTTTCTTGACAACAAGGTAAACAGCCTTAAGGGCACTGTTAAGGAGCTGGCTGAAAAATTCAATATGACACCTGTTTATTTTGCGGGCTTTATTGACGGAATTAACGAAGACCTTCACGAAAAGGTTGATATGAACGACCTTTTGGAAGACAGAGAGGTTGACATAAGCTTTGACTTTGAAGCTCTTTATAAAAAAATGGTTGAATATAAGGCAGACCACCTTTACAGCCTTCCCCAGTGGGAGGATATTTTCAGCCGTGAACAGCTTGACATATTCTATAAGGAACAGAAGCACTCCAAAACCATTGTTAAGGAGAAGAAAATCGGCAGAAACGATCCCTGTCCCTGCGGAAGCGGAAAGAAATATAAGAAGTGCTGCGGAGCTAACGTATAACCATGAAAACCCGTTATTCATTTGTAGATGAAACAAGATTAAGAGAATTTGACGAGGTATTTTTAAGGGCGGGGGAAATTATAAGAAAGGGCGGTCTTGTGGCTTTTCCCACAGAGACTGTCTACGGCTTGGGGGCAAACGCCCTTGACAAAGCCGCCGTTAAAAAGATTTATGTGGCAAAGGGCAGACCCTCGGACAATCCCCTGATTGTTCATATTTCGTCTTTACCTGAGCTTTACAGTGTGGCGGAGGAGGTAAGTCCGGAAGCGTATAAGCTTATAGATGCCTTCCTTCCCGGACCTTTGACCCTTATTTTTAAGAAAAAGCCCGTTGTGCCCCGTGAGACATCGGGGGGACTTGACACTGTGGCGGTGCGTTTCCCTGAAAATGTTGTGGCAAGACGGTTTATAAGAGCCTGCGGAGTGCCTGTTGCTGCGCCAAGCGCAAACACCTCCGGCAGACCCAGCCCAACCTCGGCCGGTCACGTTCTTAAGGACTTAAACGGAAAAATCGATATGATTATCGACGGAGGAAGCTCAAGACTGGGGCTTGAATCCACAATAGTTGACCTAAGCCGTGAAACCCCTACACTTTTGAGACCCGGCTCAATAACGGTGGATATGCTGAAAAATGTCATAGGTGAGCTTAAAATAGACGAAACAATTCTTAAAAAGCCTTCTCAGGATCTGTGTCCCCTTGCTCCGGGAATGAAATATAAACACTATTCACCTCTTTGCGACATAACAATCATTAAGGGAGACACCCACGCCGCAGAGAGCAAAATAAAGGAGCTTACGGCGGAAGCCTTAAATCAGGGCAAAAAATGCGGAATTATAGCCTCAGACAGCGATATGGGGCTTTTTGAGGGCTGCGGAGCGGCGGTTTTAGAGCTTGGCTCAAAGGGAAAGCCCGAAACAGCGGCAGCCGGTCTTTTTGCGGTTTTGAGACGCTGTGACGATTTGGGACTTGACTGCGCCTTTATAAGAGCCTTTCCCGAAGAAGGGGTTGGGCTTGCGGTAATGAACAGGCTTAAAAAAGCGGCGGGCTATAAAATTATCGATGCGGAGTGATTTTTTTGAATATTATTTTTGTATGTACGGGAAATACCTGCAGAAGCCCTATGGCTGAAGCCTATGCTTCTTATATTATGCCTAAGCACAATTTTTCCTCAAGGGGTATAATGGCTTATGAGGGTATGCCTATGAGCGCAAACGCTGAGGCTGCCCTGACAACGCTTAATATTCCCCACAGGGAGCATTTTTCAAAAAACATAACAAAAGAGGATATAGAAAAGGCGGACTTAATTCTCACAATGTCCTCATCTCACAAAAGAGCCTTGGAGGGCTTCTGTGAGGGAAAAATTTTCACTCTTAAGGAATACGCCTTGGGGGAAAGAGGCGACATTGCCGACCCCTTCGGAGGCGACGAACAGACTTATATAAACTGTCTTGAAGAAATTATCGGCTGCATAGACAGCCTTAAGGAGAGATTAAAATGATAGCTGTAGGCTGCGACCAAGGGGGATTTTTGCTTAAACAGGAAATAATTAAGCTTCTTGAAGAAAGAAAGCTTGAATACAAGGATTTGGGGACTTATGACGAAGGCTCGACGGATTACCCAATATATGCAAAAAAGGTCTGCGAAAGTATTCTTTCCGGTGAAGCGGACAAAGGAATACTTATTTGCGGAACAGGCATAGGCGTAAGTATGGCTGCCAACAGATATAAGGGTATTAGGTGCGCCCTTTGCGGAGACGTTTTTTCAGCCAAGGCTACACGCTCACACAATGACAGCAACGTTTTGGCTTTGGGGGGACGTGTTTTGGGAACGGGTCTTGCCCTTGAAATTACAAACGCATGGCTTGACACAGAGTTTTCAAATGAGGAAAGACATATAAGAAGAATTAATATGCTTTCGGAACTGGGATAAATTTATAACGCAAGGAGGTTTATATTATGGGCAAACTTATTATAGTTGATCATCCGCTTATTCAAAGCAAAATAAGACGCTTAAGAGACAAGGAAACAAGCAACAAGGAGTTCAGAGAGCTTGTCAGCGAGCTTTCGTCTCTTATTGTGTATGAAGCCACAAGGGATCTTCCTCTTAAGGATATTGAGGTTGAAACACCTCACGAAAAGACAACGGGAAAGGTTCTTGACTGCAGGGTTGCCTTTGTCCCCATTTTGAGAACAGGCATAAATATGGCTGACGGTGCTTTGGGGCTTATTCCCACTGCAAAGGCAGGTCATATAGGCATATACCGCGACCCTGATACTCTTATGCCTGTTGAATATTACTGCAAGCTGCCCAAGGTCAGCGAAAATCTGCACGTTTTCATTCTTGACCCCTGTATTGCCACAGGCGGAACGGACACTCAGGCAATCAATTTCTTAAAGGAAAGGGATATTAAAAACATTACCCTTATAACCCTTATTGCAGCACCCGAAGCGGTTAAGAAAATTCAAAGCGAACATACTGACGTAGATATTTACACTGCGGCTCTTGACAGATTTGTAAATGATGAGGGCTATGTTATCCCAGGTTTGGGCGACGTAGGCTACAGACTTTTCGGCACAAAATAAGGTTATTATATAGTAAAGCAAACTTTTCGGGCGTGTCCCTTTTATTGATACGCAAAAATAATGAGAGAGACTATTTCTTATTTAAGTTTGACGAAAGATTAATTAACTTCAGAATATTAAAGTTTACAAAAGACTGATTTTAATTTAAGCGTCGCAGACTTAAATCCGCAGGGCGAGCTTTGCCCGCCCGAGGACAGAAACTTTTCTGTGAAGTTGATGCGAAGCAGCAACTTTGCGGAAAACTTGATGGTTTCTACCTTGATTTATTTGAAAAAATGCTTGCATTTTTTCCTGCGTATTGATGAAATCAATACGCAAATACTTTAGAGAGGAGTCTTATAATGGCTCATGACTGGCTTTTGTATATTGCGGCGTTTTCAATAGCCTTCGGTGTTTGTCTTTTGACTGCCCCTTTGGCTAAAAAAGTCGCCGTAAAGCTGGGCGCAATCGACTACCCCAAGTCAAGAGGGCTTAACAAAGAGCCTATGCCCCTTATGGGGGGTCTTGCTATGGTGTTCGGCTTTTTTGCGGCGCTTATTATAGTTTCGCCCTTTTTATATAATTTGCCCAAAAGACAGTTTTTGGGGTTCATAATCGGCGGCGTTATAATTGTTTTGACGGGTATGCTTGACGACACCTATGAATTAGGGCCAAAAGCTAAATTTTCAGCTCAGCTTGTGGCGGCAATAGTTGTTGTTATTTCAGGAACAAGGCTTGATTTCGTTATGTATCCCCTGTGGGAATATCTTAAGAATTTTTCCCCCATACTTACTGTTATTTGGATTGTGGGAATTATTAACGCCGTAAACCTTATTGACGGCGTAGACGGTCTTGCTGCAGGAGTAACGGCAATTGCTTCAACCTGTCTTATGATACTCTGCATAATTTCGGGAACGGAGCTTGCGGTGGTTTTGACTGCGGCTTTGGCTGGCAGCTGTCTGGGCTTTCTGCCCCGAAACTTCAGCCCGGCGGAAATTTATATGGGCGACACAGGTTCAACCTTTTTGGGCTATGTTTTGGGCGTTTCCTCATGTATAGGCGTTTTTAAGTCATACGCTATTTTGTCTATTGTTATAGCGGTTTTGGCTATGGCTCTGCCTATTTTGGACACTGCCTTTGCAATTATAAGGCGTGCGGTTCACCACAAGCCCATAATGATGGCTGACAGAGGTCACCTTCACCACAGACTTATTGACAGCGGCTATACCCACAGACAGGCTGTAATTATTCTTTACGGCTTAAGCTTTGTCAGTGCCGTTGTGGCAATACTTATTGCAATTCAGGATTACAGAGCGACTATCGTTGTTGCAATATCCTTTGTAATTCTTATTATAATGCTTTATACCTACAGAAAAAGATTGAGGAAGTAATGTTAAAATGAAATTTTCTGATAAATTCGGAACATCTAAGCCCAGTATTTTTATGGAGCTTATAAACGAAAAAAATAAAATGTCACAGGGGGACTTAGAGATTTTCGATCTTTCAATAGGTACTCCCGACTTTAAGCCCGAGGGCTTTATAAGAGAAGCGGTTTCAGCCGCAGCCCTTGAGGGAAACAACTATAAATACGGAATTTCAGACAGCCCCGAGCTTGTGAAAGCTGTTATAAACTGGTATCAAAGACGCTACGGCGTAACTCTTACCGCCGAAAATATAACAAGCGTAAACGGCTCTCAGGAGGGCATAGCCCACATTTGCTTTCCCTTAATAAACAGCGGAGACGTGGTTCTTGTGCCAAATCCCGGCTATCAGATTTTTTCCTTCGGGCCTGAAATGGCAGGGGCGGAGGTAGTGAGAATGCCCCTTCTTAAGGAAAATGATTTTCTGATCGATTTTGACTCAATACCGGAGGAAACGGCGAAAAAAGCCGCTGTTATGGTTGTATCTTACCCCTCAAACCCCACAACAGCCGTTGCCGGGCGTGACTTCTATGAAAGGCTTGTTGCCTTTGCAAAAAAATATGACATAATCGTTATTCATGACAACGCCTACTCGGAGCTTGTTTATGACACTGAGCCGGGTCACTCCTTTTTGGAAACACCGGGAGCAATGGACGTAGGCATTGAGTTTAACTCACTTTCAAAAAGCTATAACCTGACGGGGCTGAGACTTTCGTTCGCTTTGGGAAATGCCGATATTATAAGCCGTTTTAAGGCTTTTCGCTCTCAAATAGACTACGGAATTTCTCCCCTTGTGCAGACTGCGGCAATTGTCGCCTTGAACGGACCTCAGGACAGCCTTGAAAGAATAAGGAATGAATATAAGGCAAGACGTGATTTCTTATATACCGAGTTTAACAGACTGGGCTGGAATGCGCCTAAGTCGGCGGCGACTATGTTTATGTGGCTGCCTAAGCCTTCAGGATATTCTACTTCTATGGAGTTTTGTCTTGATCTTCTCCGCAGAGCCGGGGTTGTTATGGTGCCGGGGAATACCTTCGGCAGTTTGGGGGAAGGCTTCTTAAGAGCCGCCCTTGTAAGACCTGTTGAGGATCTTAAGAGAATGATAGCTCAGCTTGAATACAGCGGTATTGATTTTGATTGATTTCAATAAATAAGATTGGGTGATTTTATGAATATTATCTACTGGCTGATAATTTTTATTGTTTTGCTTATAATTGAAATTGCCACAGTATCCCTTGTTTCCATATGGTTTTGTTTGGGCTGTCTGGGGGCTATGGCGGCGGGTTTCTTCGGCTGCGGCACTGTAGTTCAAATCGGTGTTTTCGCTGTTGTTTCAGGGGTGTCTCTTTTTGCGGCAGTCCCATTAAAGAAAAAGGTTAAGGCAAGCGTTAAGCCCACAAACGTAAATTCTCTTGTAGGTCGTGAAACCTGTGTTTTAGAGGATATTGACAACCTTAAGGAACAGGGCAATATAAAGCTTAACGACGTAATTTGGACGGCAAGAAGCTTAAACGGAGAATCTATCCCCAAAGGAACAAAGGTTGTTATTAATGAAATCAAAGGTGTCAAAGCCTTTGTTTCTGAAATAAAAGAGTAAACCAATACTGATTATAAGGAGGGAGTTTTTATGATTTTACTTGTAATTTTAATTATTTTGATTGTTTTAGTGGCGTCTAACATCAAAATTGTACCCCAGGCTCACGCCTACGTAGTTGAACGTTTGGGGGCTTTTCATCAGGTTTGGGACGTAGGTCTTCATATAGCCATTCCGGTAGTGGACAAAATCGCAAAAAAAATTGTTATGAAGGAGCTTGTGGCGGATTTTCCTCCCCAGCCCGTTATAACAAAGGATAACGTAACAATGCAGATTGACACCGTAATCTATTTACAGGTTACAGACCCCAAGCTTTACACTTACGGCGTTGACAACCCTATGAGGGCTATTGAAAATCTCACAGCCACTACCTTAAGAAACATTATAGGCGAGCTGGAGCTTGACCAGACACTTACCTCAAGAGACATTATAAACTCAAAAATGAGACTTATTCTCGATGAGGCAACAGACCCCTGGGGAATTAAAATAAACAGAGTTGAGCTTAAAAACATTATGCCCCCGGCTGAAATTCAGGATTCTATGGAGAAGCAGATGAAAGCCGAGCGTGAACGCCGTGAAAAGATTTTGCAGGCAGAGGGCGAAAAGAGAAGCGCAATTTTGGTTGCCGAGGGTAAAAAAGAATCCGCCATTTTGGCTGCGGAAGCTGATAAGGAAGCCAAGATTAAAATTGCGGAAGGTGAAGCGGAAGCAATCAGAATTGTACAGGCGGCTAAAGCCGAGGGTATAAAAATGCTGAATGAGTCTAACCCTATTGACAGCGTTCTTTCACTTAAGAGCTTCGAAACCTTCGAAAAGGTTGCGGACGGAAAAGCCACAAAAATCATTATTCCCTCGGATATTCAAAACCTTGCCGGTACAATTGCGGCACTTAAGGAGACTGTTTCTAAGTAAAGGTTGCCAATAACTTATGGGTATCGACAGCCTCCCCTTGAGGGGAGGTGACGCACGAAGTGCGACGGAGAGGTGGAGCAGCAATCTTTTGACTCCGACTGCAATGTAAGATAACTATTAGTCAGCAGTAAAACCTTTTTCTCTTTTGGACTTTACTTTTTATCGTTTTCGTTGTATTATAATATTATAGTTTTTGTACGTGGGTATTATGAGGTTCAGGAGGAAAGGATTTTTATGGAAAAGCTATCTAAGAAACAGCAGAGGGTTTATGACTATATTAAAAAATATATGGAGCAGAACAGTATTCCCCCCACTATTAGGGAAATCGGGGACGCCGTTGGGCTTGCTTCTACATCAACGGTTCACGCTCACCTTGAAACCCTTGAAAGAAAGGGCTATATAGGCAGAAAAAAATCCAAAAACAGATATTTGGAAATTACCGAAAGCGGTTTTGCCGGCAGAAGCGAGAAAAAGGTGCCTATTGTGGAGACTGTCGCCGCCGGAGAGCCTATTTTCGCCGATGAAAATATAGAGGGCTACTTTCCCGTTCCAAGGGAATATGTCAAGGACGATGAAAGCTTTATGCTGAGGATTAAGGGCGACAGTATGGTTGGTGCTGGCATTTTCAACAACGATCTTGTTTTGGTTCAAAAACAGAACTTCGCCGATAATTCCGACATAGTCATTGCTCTTATTGACGATAACGCAACCTGCAAAAGGTTTTTCAAGGAAGAGGGGGGCTATGTTCTTATGCCGGAGAATGAAAAATATTCTCCCATAAGGGTAAACGATGTTATGATTTTAGGCAAGGTGGTAGGTCTATTCAGACTGTTTTAGTTTATTTTTATATACTAAAAAAAGAGGAAATTTAGAGTTGTTATAGAATATGTATTATAGAATTAATTAAGCTTATTTGACTTTCTTTATACAAAGTCATTTAAAATATTTAAAATTTGCTCTGAACGAAGGAGGATAAATAAAATGGTTCAATTACTTATTTCGGCTAAAGGCCACGGTAAAACAAAATTACTAATCGATATGGCAAACGAAGCACACAAGACTGCAAACGGCAACATCGTTTTCATCGATGACAACAAAAAGCATATCTACGATATTCATTCGGGTATCCGCTTTGTTGAAACATCTGCCTGTGACCTTGTAAATTATCGTGAGTTTGCCGGCTTCATTTACGGAATACTTTCTCAGAACAGCGACATCGAGAAGATTTTCGTTGACGGTCTTTATAAGATTATTCGTGACCTCAGTGACGAAGATTTGGTTAAGCTTGTTAAGAGACTTGACGCAATCAGCAAGGAAGAATCGGTTGACTTTATCGTAGGTATGTCATCGGATTACGGAAAAATTCCCGAAGGCGTTCAAGACTACGTTATCAAAGATTGAAAAAATAACGCATAATAAAAAAGAGTGTAAGCCCTTTAAACTGATAGGGTTTACACTCTTTTAATTTGGTTAATATGCAGAGTATACAAATAATCTATAATGAAACCGTTATATTTTTATCTAAATTTCATATTGTAACCGGTATAATTATTTGATATAATAAAATACAAGCAAAAGGGAATAACGAGACGGTTGCTATCCTGCTTAGTTTTATATATGAATGGAGTTGTTGCCTATGATTTAGACTGATGACTTTTCGGGATTATATGAAAGGAGGGATAGCATTTATGGAAAATTATCTGAAGCTTATTTTGTTGCTTATGTTAATACAAAATATTCTTGCTTTATTAATTTACATAATAAAATAACCGTCAAATCTTTGCGAGGGAAGTGACGGTTATCTTATAACGTTACAATTTTAAGCGGGATATAACTAAGTTATTCCCTTTTGTGTTTTTATAATATCACATTAAAATTGAATTGTCAAGGGGAGGGGTAAAATATGTCTGTAAGTAAGGCACAAATGAAAGCAACGGCAAAATATGAAAAATTAAACTATGACAATATAAGATTAAGAGTAAAAAAGGGCAAGCGAGATATAATAAAAGCCTACGCAGAAAGCAAAGGCGAAAGCGTCAACGGCTTTATTAACAGGGTTATTGATGAAGCTATGGAAAAAGAACAATAGAAAAGGGTTGTGAAAAATTTTATTTCACAGCCCTTTAATAATTCAATTATTTAAATAGTGTTTTGAAGCGTTCCATAGCCTCTTTTGTGTTTTCGTAATTATTGAATGAGGTAAGTCTGAAGTAGTTATCGCCGTTTTTGCCGAAGCCTGCGCCGGGAGTGCCCACAACCTGAATTTCCTTCAGCATTTTATCGAAGAAGTCCCAGCTGTACATATTAAAAGGACATTCAAACCAAATATAGGGGGAGTTTATACCGCCGGTATATTTTACGCCCAACTCGTCCATAGTGTCTGAAATAAGCTTTGCGTTTTTGCGGTATGTGTCGATCATTCCCTTAGCTTCAAGCATACCATCTTCAGTGAAAACCTTTGCCGCACCTCTCTGAATAATGTAGGGAACACCGTTGAATTTCGTTGTCTGACGGCGGTTCCACATTTGGTTAAGGCTCAAGGTTCTGCCGTCGGAGGTCTTTTTAACTATAGCCTTGGGAACAACGGTATATCCGCAGCGAGTACCCGTAAAGCCTGCTGTTTTGCTCAGTGAGCAGAATTCAACAGCACAGGTCTTTGCCCCCTCAATTTGGAAAATAGAACGGGGCAGACCGGGTTCGGAAACAAAGCACTCATAAGCGGAGTCGAAAAGTATAACTGCGTCATTTTTGTTTGCATAGTCTACCCATGCCTTAAGCTGCTCTTTATTATAAACAGCCCCTGTGGGGTTATTGGGTGAGCAGAGGTAAATTACGTCTGCCTTAACACTGTCGTCGGGCATAGGCAAAAAGCCGTTTTCGGCTGTTCCGTCCATATAGATTATTTTTCTGCCGTTCATTGTGTTTGTGTCAACATAAACGGGATAAACCGGGTCGGGAACTAAAACAGTGTTGTCTACGCTGAACATATCGGTAAAGTTGCCTGTGTCGCTTTTTGCACCGTCTGAAACGAAAATTTCGTCCGCTTCAAGCTCAACGCCGTTTCTGCTGTAATAATCCTTAATGCCGTTTCTCAAAAAGTCATAGCCCTGTTCGGGACCGTAGCCCTTGAAGGTTTCGGCTTTGCCCATTTCGTCAACGGCACTGTGAAGTGCGTCGATTACGAGGCTGCCCAAAGGCAGTGTAACGTCGCCTATGCCTAAACGAATAACCTTTTTGTCAGGGTTTTCGGCACAAAAGTCATTTACTCTCTTAGCTATCTCCGAAAAAAGATAGCTCTGCTTAATATTCAGATAATTTTCATTAAGTTTTGCCATTTTTTGTCTTTCTCCTTTATGTTAATAATAACTTTATTTTTCCAAAAGCTTTTCAACCGCCGCAAGCTTAACGCAGACACAGAAAACCTCTGCTGCTTTTTCAAGCTCTTCATAATCCGGGTAGCTTGGGGCAATTCTCAGGCTTGTGTCTTTGGGGTCGTGACCTAAGGGGTGGGTTGCTCCGGCAGCTGTTAAAACAAGCCCTGCCTCTTTGCAGAGGGCAACGATTCTCTTTGCACAGCCCTCCATAGTGTCTACGGAGATAAAATAGCCGCCCTTTGGCTTCTGCCAGGTCAAAATTCCGCTGTCCGAAAATTCCTCTTGAAGCTTATTTAAAACAAGCTCGAATTTGGGGCGAAGAATAGCTGCGTGACGTTTCATCTGCTCCTCGATACCGCCGTGGGTTTTGAAAAAGTGAAGGGTTCTCAACTGGTTTATTTTGTCAAAGCCTATGGTCTGCTTCGACATATGAGCCTTTATTTCGTTAAGAGAGGCTTCGGAAGCTGCCAAAAGGGAGACGCCGCTGCCGGGATAGGTTATTTTTGAGGTTGAGAAGAAATAGAGTATTCTGTCCTCAGTGCCGTATTCTTCGCAAAGCTCAAAAATATCCGCAAGCTTTTCTCTGTTTTCCTCCTCGTCATAAAGGTGGTGAATGCCGTAGGCGTTGTCCCAAAAAATCTTAAAGTCCTTTGCCGCTGTTTTCATTTTAGCAAGACGGCGAACCTTTTCGTCGCTGTAGCATACTCCCGAAGGGTTTGAATAAAGAGGAACGCAGAAAATACCCTTTACGGAGGGGTCTGCGGCAGCAATTTCCTCTATTCTGTCCATATCGGGACCGTCGTCAAGAAGGGGCACGGAAATCTGTTCAATACCCAAATCCTCAAGCATAGCAAAGTGGCGGTCATAGCCCGGTGTCTGGCAGATGAATTTAACCTTGTCAAGCTTTCCCCAGGGGGGGTCGCCCTGTGTTTCGAAAACCCAAAGCCTTATTAAAGCGTCATATTCAAGGTTTAAGCTTGCACTTCCGCCAATTAAAATATTCTTTGGGTTAAGCCCCAAAGCCTTTCCGAAAAACTCCTTTGTTTCGTTTAAGCCGTCTAAAACGCCGTAGTTTCTTGCGTCAAGACCGTCCTGTGATATATACGAGCCGAAATCGGTCAGGAGATCGTTTGAAAGGTCAAGCTGTTTGGGCGAAGGCTTTCCCCTTGACATATCAAGCTTTAAACCGCTTGATTTAAAAGCTTCGTGTTTGGCTTCAAGCTCTTCTTTTAAGGCTTCAAGCCGGGATTTTGATAAACCGTTTATTTGCATATTGCTCCCTCCTTTGGTTTTTCAGGCCGAAACGTTATAATGTTGAATTTATTATAAAATATATTTTTGAATTTTACAAGGGGGTTTATTATATTAAGCATATGTTTTGTTCAAAATAAATAAAATTTTTGAAAATCAGTCCCCCAAAATGATAATTATTAATGAAAATGAAAAATTTGTGAAAAAACTATTGAAATTAAAATAAAATGGGTTTATAATGCATTTATCCGATGAGGGGTTGAGGTAAGTTATCTTACCTTGGCTTCTCTTTTTTTATTCCGCAAAACCAATATAATAAAAATAAATGCGGAAATACAGTTAATCATCTTTGTCAAAGACGGCAGGTGCGCCGTTTGATAAAAGATGATTTTTTGTTTTCTGCCGAAAACATTTTGAGAATGTGACAGCATAAAGCAATCATATTTTGAAAATGTTCATAGACTTAAGGGGCAGAGAATAACATAAACTGTTAAATCAATTTATATTTAAGGAGGAATTATTATGACACCTGATGTATTAAATGAAGTAACTCAATTAGTAACAGACAATCTTTTCGGCGTTTGGTTTTTGATCGGCGCAGCCCTTGTTTTCTGGATGCAGGCAGGCTTCGCTATGGTAGAGGCAGGCTTTACAAGAGCCAAGAACTCCGGCAACATCCTTATGAAGAACCTTATGGACTTCTGTATCGGTACAGTAATGTTCATTATCATAGGCTTCGGTCTTCTTTTAGGCGAGGATATGATGGGCTTAATCGGCAAACCCGGCTTTGACATTTTCACAAACTATGCCGAGTTCGACTGGTCAAACTTCATATTCAACTTAGTATTCTGTGCCACCACCGCAACAATCGTTTCCGGTGCTATGGCAGAAAGGACAAAGTTCCTTTCATACTGTATCTATTCGGCAGTTATCTCCGCTCTTATCTACCCCATTGAAGCTCACTGGACATGGGGCGGCGGCTGGCTTTCACAGATCGGCTTCCACGATTTTGCAGGTTCTAACTGTATCCATATGGTCGGCGGTATCAGCGCCCTCATCGGTGCATATATCTTAGGTCCCCGTATCGGTAAGTTCTCTAAGGACAAATCAGGCAAGATCATTAAGGTTAATGCTTTCCCCGGTCACAACCTTCCTATAGGCTGTCTCGGTGTATTCATTCTTTGGCTCGGCTGGTACGGCTTCAACGGCGCAGCAGCAGTTTCAGTAGAAGAGCTTGGCTCGATCTTCGTAACAACAACAATTGCTCCCGCTGTTGCAACAGTAGTTTGTATGATATTCACATGGGTTAAATACGGCAAGCCCGACGTATCAATGTGTCTTAATGCTTCACTGGCAGGTCTTGTAGCTATCACAGCTCCCTGTGATGTCTGCGATGCTTTCGGTGCTATCATAATCGGTGCTGTAGCAGGCGTTTTGGTAGTATTCGGCGTATGGCTTCTTGACAACGTTCTCAGAATAGACGACCCTGTAGGCGCAGTAGCAGTACATATGTTAAACGGTATTTGGGGTACATTGGCAGTAGGTCTTTTCGCAACAGAAACAGCTCCTGCATTTGCAAGAGGCTTCGGCGACGGCGTTACTTTCGGCGCAAACCAGATTGTAGGCGAAGGTCTTTTCTACGGCGGCGGCTTCCACCTTTTAGGTATTCAGATTTTAGGTGTATGTGCAACAGCTCTTTGGACAGCAGTGACAATTACAATTACTTTCTTGGTAATTAAGGCTGTAATCGGCTTAAGAGTAACACCTGAAGAAGAAATCGTAGGTCTTGACGCAACAGAACACGGTCTTCCTTCAGCTTATGCAGGCTTTGCAATTATGGATACAACAAACCATATGATGGAAGAAAACGAAAATACACAAATCGGCTCGGATGTTTATGCTGAAGCAAGCGAAGCTCAGAAGAACGCAGCCGTTAAGGTACAGAGAGTTCCCGTTGAATCACTTTCGGGTATTTATAAGGTAGTTATTATAGCAAGACTTGCTAAGTACGACGCAATCCGCCGTGCTATGAACGAAATCGGCGTAACAGGTATGACTGTAACACAGGTTTCCGGCTGCGGTATACAGAAGGGCGTAGGCGAGAAATATCGTGGAGCTGAAATCGACGCTACACTTATTCCCAAGGTTAAGGTTGAGGTTGTTGTTTCTTCAATCCCCGTTGACACTGTAATCGAAAAGGCTAAGAAGGTTCTTTACACAGGTCATATCGGCGACGGTAAGATTTTCGTTTACAACGTAGACAGAGTTGTTAAAATCCGTACAGGTGAAGAGGACGCAGCAGCTTTGGAGGACGTTGAGTAATAAGTTTGTTTTGACATTTTTCATAAATCCTTTATAATATTTTAAAAGGTCGGTAAGCCGTAAAAATTCATGTTTTCCTGCAGCCTCCCTTTTTGTT
>JAJPZT010000100.1 GCA_021204175.1 Clostridiales bacterium
TGTTTTTCTCATAGCTATATTATACCATAATCTGAGCCATTTGTCCACACCCCAAACAATATAATCATTGATATTTTTATGAAAAGGCGCTAAAATAAAATTAAGTTTTAACTATTTTTTAATAAAGAAAGGAGAAAGTTTATGAAAAAGCTTAAAAGGCTGGCGGCAGGTATAATTCTTGCGGCAATGACCGCGTCCTGCTTCCAAAATGTAATTATGGCTGAGGATACGTCCGACAAAATCCTCGCCTTTTCGGACGCCGAAGGCGGCGGCAAATATTCAACAGGCGCAAGAGGAGCCTCTAACCCCGAGGTTTATCACGTAACAAACCTTAACGACAGCGGCGAGGGTTCTCTCCGTGACGCTCTTTCACAGGAGGGTCGTTACATAGTTTTCGACATTGACGGAACAATTGAGCTTCAAAGCTCACTGTCAATCCCCTCAAACACTACAATCTGGGGTCAGACAGCTCCCGGCGAAGGCATAACCGTAACAGGCTATGACATTCAGACAAAAAACGGCGCTCACGACATAATCGTTCGTTATTTAAAGGTTCGCCCCACTGACGAAACAGGCAACGAGCCAGACGGCTTAGGCGGACGCTTCAACACAAACGTAATTTTTGACCACTGTTCAGTCAGTTGGTCTGTAGACGAGCTTATTACTCTCTATGCAGGCTCTTATGAGTCCGTTTCAGACACATCTCCCCACGGCAACCACTTAACCGTTCAGAACACTTTAGCTTCCGAAAGTCTCAGAATGAGCAGCCACCTTAAGGGTGCTCACGGCTATGGCGGAATTATGGGCGGCGATATTGCCAGCTATCACCACAATCTCCTTGCCCACCACGACAGCAGAAGCCCCCGTCTTGACAGAGAAATGGACGGAACAGAGGTTATTAACAACGTAATCTATGACTGGGGTCAGACAAACTCGGCTTACGGCGCAGAACCTTATTCTATGCACAACAAGAGCCAGTATCCCACAAACGTAAACTATACCTACAACTATTATCAGTACGGACCTTCCACAAAATCAGGTCTCAGAACACGTATTTTCGACGTAACAAATGACTATGAGGATCAGGTTAAATCTAACCTTTACTTCTTCGGCAACTACGTAGGAGGCTCAACAACAGTCACAGACAACAACTCACAGGGTATCAACAACGCAACGGGAGCAAACCTTGTTACATCTGCCGTTGATATAATCGACGACAGCGGCGAGGACTTTGCTCTTACCCCCGACACAGCTTCCGAGGCATATGACTATGTTTTGGAAAACGTAGGCGCAACAATCCCCAAGAGAGACGCTATTGACGCAAGAGTTATTGACGACGTTAAACACCAGACAGGCCGTGTTATAAACAACGCTTCAGAAGTAGGCGGTCTTATCGACTTCTCACAGGGCACAACAGTAACAAAGGTTTTCGAAGTTCCCTCAGACTGGCTTTCAACAAACGGTCTTTCGGGTCTTTCCGAAACAGATATAATCACAAGCGGCAGCTATGCGGGCTACAGCGTAATCGAAGCTTATGTAAATGAGTGGACTTTGGAACAGCAGGCTCCCACAAACCCCTCTATTACGGTTACTTCACCGGCAATCGCTTCAAATTCAAACAGCTCCAACCTTTGGACAATCATTAACTTAGGCGAAGCTATTACCTATTCGGCAACAGCTACACCTAACGGCTCAGCTGTTACAAAAATGGAGCTTTACGATCAGAACGCACTTGTTAAGACCTATGACGGAGCTTCTTCAATAAACGACACAATCTATCTTGAAGAGGGCACTCACTTCCTTACATGCCGTGCATATGACGAAGCAGGAGAAAAGACTCAGTCTACAGAGGCTATTGTTTACGTTAAGGGAACAGAGCCTACCGAAGCACAGTCTCAGGGCTTTACATTCACCGAAATAGGAACAGGCAAATACGCCGGTCAGGGCGGCATAGGCATAAACGATGACGGCTCTTACACACTTTACGGCTCAGGCACAAGCGGCAACGCAGGCTCATCAAGCTACGGCACAGCCAACACAGCCTATGACACGGTTTCCTACTTCTATCAGAAGATCAGCGGAAACTTCGATATGTCAATTAAAATCGGCGACATTGAAAGATTTGAAAACCAGGCTCTTAACGGACTTATGATGAGAGAAACTCTTGACAAGGGTTCAAGAATGGTTATGGTTGCTGACAGCGTTCTTAAATACGGCGAAAACGAAAGACTTCTTTACAGAACAACCGCCAACACAAAGGCAACTGTTGAATTTTTCAAGACTGTTGACAACGTAGAGGTTTCAAACACATCTTCATCAGGGGACAACTATGCTGTTGCTCCTTATATGAGAATAGTTCGCTACGGCGACAATGTTTATACATATCTTTCACAGACAGGAGAGGACTGGACAGACGACGACAGACAGGTTTCCGTAGTTGAGCTTGAAGGTCTTGCAGACGATGTTTATATCGGCTATGCCTGTGACTCAGCTGACACAATATCGGTTATTCCTTACTTCAACTGTTCTGATTTTGAGATTGTATCTCTTGCAACAGGGGACGAAGTAGAAGACCCCGGTTCAAGCGATGTTTTCTATACACCCGTATATGAAGACCACACAACCTCAAACGGCTTTGCTTATTACGAATCATTCCTTATGGAAAACAAGGACGCAGACAACGGCTTAAGCGTCGGCAGCTGGATTACATCCTCAGACGGAACACTTTCCACAACAGCTACAGAGGTTAAAACAGAGGTTGAGGGCAACGACACCCCCAAGCTTTCACTTAACGACAAGGCTGTTCAGATTGAAATTCCCGAAGAATATCAGACAGGCGACTACACTGTTGACTATGACTTCCTGACAACGGACGTTTCATCACGTTCTTTCAGAGTATATATGGACAACGCTGTTCATCCATATGACGCATCAACAGGTCAGGCTTCCGAAATGGGCACAGACGGCTCATTTATGCATATTCTTGACATAAGCGGAAAGGTTTATTATACAACAGCCGTTGACTCTCTTTCGACCAAGTCAGTTACGTCAGACTCAACAGCACTTTATGACATAGAAGCCAACAAGTGGTATCACGTAACAATCGAAGGCACAAACGGCGGTTCGGAAGTAACTATGACAGTTTCTCAGCATGGCACAGACGGTCAGTATAACCCCAACAGCTTAACCCCTGTTTATACAGGCAGTCTCACAACCACAGCCGACAGAGGCACAACCTTCAAACAGCTTAAGTTTATGAAGACGGCAGCCGGAAAGCAGTATTATGACAACATAGTATTCGCAGGTGAAACAGAGGACGAGCCCACACCCTCACCCTCACCTGATGAACCCTCATCAGATGTTTTACAGGGCGATGTTGACGGAAACGAAATCCTTACGGCTAACGACGCCGCTGTACTTTTGCAGTATGTTATCGGCGGAACAGCCAACGACGAATGGAACTTAGACCTTTCCATTGCGGATATGGACGGAGACGAAGATATTACAGCTTATGACGCTGCAATTATATTAAACAAAGTTTTAGATACTGCTTATACAGTACCTGCCGCATAAAAAGCAAATTTTCATAAAATCAAAAGAGCCGAACGGTTGATTGTTCTTCCGTTCGGTTCTTTCTTTTGCTTATAATATGTAGTTTTATAAAAATCTGCAAAGTATAATGGGCACAAAAATTGCCGGAATGTAGTTTGAAACCTTAAGCTTTGTAATCTTCAGCATATTGAAGGCAAGCCCTATCATTATAAGCGAACCTACGCAGTCCATTTCTGTGGTTATGACCTCCGTCAAAAAAGGTGATATGAAAGAAGCCAAAAGTGTGATTGCCCCCTGATAAACAAGAACCGAAACACAGGAGAAAACCGTACCGAAGCCGAAGGTTGAAGCCAAAATTATAACCGCCGTAAAGTCTATGGTTGACTTTGCGAAAATCGTGGCGTAGTTAGCTGAAATACCTGCTTGAAGAGAGCCCACAATAGCCATTGAGCCTGTGCAGAAAAGAAGTGTTGAGCTTATAAAGCCCTCCGCAAAGGAGGTCTTTTCCCCCTCTTTTTTGAACCTCTTTTGAAGCTTCTGCGCCAATATTTCAACCTTTTCGTCAATGTCAATTCCCTCACCTATAATCGCCCCAATAACTATTGAAATTATCTCGATTATAATGTGTTCGCCCTTTAAAGCACCGCTTAGACCTATTAAAAGTGTGCAGAGGGCAAGCCCGTACATAAGGGTTTCACCTGTCTTTTCGGGAATGGCTTTTTTAAAAATAAGCCCCAAAACTGCTCCCACCAAAACCGCACCGCTGTTTACAAACGCCGCTAACATATTTCATCATCCTTTAAAATATTTTATAAAATTTAACGTATCAATAATAATACAAATCCTCGAATTAGTCAAGTGCTGCTGCGAAGCCCGATAATATTCGACAGTGAAAGCACTGACCGCCGGTTAAAAATTTAGGCAAACAAGCAGACTTTGTCCGAATTTCAGACAACCGGTCTGTCTTTGCCCATTGTCTAATATTAACATATCATATAAAATAGTATTAGTGGAAAATTATCCAAAATAATCTTTAAAAAAATAAAAAGAGGGAATATATATGAATGTATCAACAACTATTAAAAAATTCGGACTTGAACAGGCAATAAATTATATTTATAAAGACCCGGAAAAGAATATTGTTAAGGTAATGGATTTGATTGATAAATTTGCCGGAGACGATTTTGAACCGTCCCGCAAAGCAGTCAGAGACGCAATGACTAACCCCGAAAATCCTTATCACGGCTATATTATGCATATAATAAATGATATAGATCCCCACGTCACAAAAACCACAGGCGTAAATTTTTTTATAAACGCCGCAATATCGGGGTGGCAAAAACAGGAGGAATACCGCAAAAAATACGGCTGTAATATTCCCTGGGCAATTTTACTTGACCCCACGAGTGCCTGCAATCTCCACTGTACCGGGTGCTGGGCTGCTGAATACGGAAACAAGCTGAACCTGAGCTTTGAAGAAATAGACTCAATTATTAAACAGGGCAAAGAGCTTGGGGTTTATTTTTACATATATACAGGGGGCGAACCGTTGGTTCGAAAAAAAGACTTAATACGCCTTTGCGAAAAACATTCTGACTGTGTATTTCTTTGCTTTACAAATGCTACATTGATAGATGAGGACTTTGCGGATGAAATGCTTAAGGTGGGAAATTTCGTTCCCGCAATTTCTCTTGAAGGCTTTGAAGAAGCCACCGACAGCAGACGGGGAAACGGCGTCTTCAAAAAAGCGGCGGAGGCAATGGAGCTTCTCAGAAAAAAGAAGCTTTTTTACGGAATTTCCGCCTGCTACACAAGTGCAAATTTCGAATCTATAACGTCGGAGGAGTTTTATGACAGTCTGATTGATATGGGGGCTTATTTTATATGGTATTTCCATTATATGCCCGTAGGCAGCGACGCATCGCCTGAGCTTATGCCCACGCCTGAACAGCGTGAAGAAACATACCGCCGTATAAGACAATACAGAAGCACAAAGCCCTTGTTTGCTATGGATTTTCAAAACGACGCAGAATATGTTGAAGGCTGTATTGCCGGAGGAAGGCGTTATCTGCATATTAACGCCAACGGAGATATTGAGCCCTGTGTATTCATTCATTATTCCGATTCAAATATTCGTGAAAAAACATTGCTTGAAGCTCTTCAGTCTCCCATAATGAAAGCATATCACGACAGACAGCCCTTTAACGATAATATGCTTAGACCCTGCCCTATGCTCGAAAACCCCGAATTATTAAGAGAAATGGTTAATGAAACAGGGGCTCATTCCACAGTCCTTCAGTCTCCGGAATCTGTTGAACACCTGTGTTCAAAGTGTGATAAATACGCTGAAATGTGGAAGCCGACCGCAGATGAGCTTTGGAAGATAAACAGAGAAGAAAAAGCCAAAGATATATAATCTAATAAAACTTAATTGAGCATATCGGCTTTTTACGATATGCTCAATTTTTTTCATTTGACTTTACAGATTTAAGAAATGCCTGTTTTTCGGAATCAGAGAACAAATAGCTGAGACGCTTAAAAGCTTCAGCTAAATCATAATTCATACCATCATCAAGCCAGTCAATTAAAATTCCCACAGAAATACATTTATATAAGCGTATAAGAAGCTTTTTGTCATCGTTCGAAATAGGCAAATTTTCAGTAACCTTATTGACATATTTGTTTGCTACATAATACTCAATTCTCTCAAAACTTTCCATAAAAACATCTCTTTGTACAGAGTGGTAAATATTGAGAAGCGCTTTTTTGTGTTCTGTGCAGTATTCCAAAAAAGGCAGTATGCAGTCCAAAGGTTTATCAAAGCTTTTATACTGTTTAATAATTGTGTCGGCAATTTCTTTAACAATATTTTCCAAAAGATCCGGAATACTGCGAAAATGATAATAAAATGTGTTTCTGTTTATTTGACAGCGATCCACAATGTTTTTGACTGTTATTTTATTAAATGGCTTTTCTTCCAGCAGTTGAATAAATACTGTTTTTATAGCTGTTTTTGTATAATTCATAACCTCATCTCACTTTAGATATAATCACATTATAACATTAATGCTTAACATTTGCAACTTCTGATTTTTCTTAGGTGTGGACACAATGCGCATATTATATTTTTACAAAAAATCAAGAACGGAG
>JAJPZT010000124.1 GCA_021204175.1 Clostridiales bacterium
TTCTCCGTTCTTGATTTTTTGTAAAAATATAATATGCGCATTGTGTCCACACCTTGTAAATTATAATGATTGATATTTCGAAAAATTTGCCTGCTGCCTTCTTTTCTAACTATATAAGGTTTTTATAAAGATAAATTAATTTGAAATAATTGTTGTTGACAATATACGCTGATTGGCGTATATTATTAATATAAGGATAATAACCGGAAGGGCGGGATTTTTGTGACGGCATTAATGAGAATAAGAAAGAATAAGGGTTTAGAACGGAAAGAGTTGGCTCAATTGACAGGGATAAGCTTTCGCACAATTCAAGATTATGAGCAGGGACATAAAAAAATAAGCAGTGCGGGGGCGGCTTCATTATATAAGCTCAGTCTTGCTCTCGGATGCAGCATGGAGGATTTAATAGAGGACAGTATGACTGCGGTTAATACAAAGGCAAAGTCCGGCTTATACAGCAATCTTAGTTTAACGGAAATTGAAGAAATCGAAAAGGAAAATATTTTTTCGGAAGAATATAAGGTGAATGCAAAATGGAAATTTATAGATAATGCATGTTATATTGAATTTGTTTATAACGGGAAAATCGTTTTGCTGCCTTTTAATGCTGTTTTTTCCGCTGAAATGACAGAGTGGTTAAAAGAGGCGGCAATATTAAAGATAGAAGAATTTATAGAAGATACTGAGTTTGAAGAAAAATACGGAATGGGGGTTTAATAAATGGACAGTAATGTATTTTGTCTTATGCACAGGGATGATGTTGCTGTTGTTCTGTCAATAGATTCCATAAGCGGCAATATCGTTAAAATTGCAAAGAAATGTGCTCCGGAGCTGCTGCCCTTAGGCGGTCAAAAATCTCCTGAAGAATTGAAAAAATGGTGGGCAAGAAGGGCTGTTCCTATAGCACAGGGAAACATAAAGAAGCTGCTGATGTCTGCCGACATACCGACAACTCAGAATTTGCTTGTTAGAAATTTAGGCTTAAGTCTTACTGATCATTATTGGATTAAACCCATAGACAGCGGCCTGACTTGGAAGGATGTAAATCTTTATGAAAATGACTTCAAGGACAAGATTGCAGAATTGAACTTTTGTAATACAATTGCGGATTTAGATGAAGTGACATCATTTTATCCCGGTTCGTCTTTGCAGGGCGAATTAGAGAAAAAGTGGATAATCGGCGGTGACGGAAGAAGATTTCTTGTAAAAGGAAATTACGGAAACAGCAGTCAGCAAAGCGGAAATGAAGTTATAGCCACACTGCTTCACAGCAAACAAAAAAAGTTCCCCTATACGGAATATAAATTTTGTTCCATATCTTCGGAATACGGCAGTAAAATCGGCTGTATAAGCCAAAATTTTACTGATATTAATACAGAATTTATATCTGCATATGAAGTTATAAACTCAGTTAAAAAGAAAAATGATGTTTCGGATTATGAGCATTTTATAAATATCTGCGAACAAAACGGCTTAGACAACGGCTTTATAAGAAGTTTTCTTGAATATCAAATTTTAACCGATTTTATTATAACAAATACCGATAGACATTATAACAATTTCGGTGTACTCAGAAATTCGGAAAATTTGAAATTTATAGATGCTGCACCGATATTTGATTCCGGAAACAGTATGTTCTGGAATAATCCTAAAATGCCGCTGTATAACGATTTAACAAATATAAAGGTTTCCGGTTTCAGAAGCATTGAAAAGGATATGCTGGGTTATATTACGTCTTATGAAAATGCTGACTTAAACCTTTTGCCGTCAAATACGGAAATTGAGAAAATATTGCAGTATGTAAATATGGCGGAAGAAGATATTTCGGCAATTGTTTTAGGATATAATAAAAAAATTGAGATGTTATCCAAATATAAGCAGGAAGTCCAATAGAGGTTGTCATAAGTGGTCAAAAAGAGGACACCTTTTCGATGTCCTCAGAAGAGTTTTGATTAATTATATATTGCTGAAATTCGATATAGATATAGCGAGTTAAATATGCAGATTTTTTGCGTATTTATATGTGATTATGTCTCTTGGCTTGGTTTGTGTGTAGGCATCTTCTTTGTGCATAAAGCTTACTATTTCATTTGTTGACATACTGCCTAATTTATCTATTATCTTATCTAATATCTGTTTTTCTTCAGGTGTTAAGTTCGGGTAGGTTTCGTTATTTGTTTTGCAAAAATGATATGCTGTTCCGTCATTTAAGCTTATTTCTTCATAGGAAACCCCTTTAAGATCTATAATCAAATTATGAGCTATGGGGACAGCTCCCATGGGCAGGGCTTCATATACAAGCCCGGTAATTGCCTCTCCTCTTTGTTTATAAGCTAACGTGTCTCCGTACCACAACATCTTCATAAGCTTTACCTTAAAAAGAAGTTTTACAAGCGGAGAATTGGAAAAATATCTTATTACGTCAACTACCTTGTCTAAAGATAAGTGTGTATTTCCGTTAAAGATTTTGTTGTTGTAAAAAGGAGCATACTTTGCGATAATGGTTTTTCTTAAATATTGATCGCCGTCTTGTTCATACAGCGAAGCGGCTGTGTTTAGATATTTATTATATGCTTCTGTCGAAAAACTGCCCTTTGCCTTTGATAATAAATCAATAAACCACTCAGGGTCTTTGTCCAGTTTTCTTAAAATGGAGTCGTGGGCATTATCCTGAACTTGGTGGCTTTCATAACGTGTTATGGTTTTCTTGCCCCATCCAAGCAACACACAAAGATCATTTTGAGTTATACCGTATTTGCTCCTTATACTGCGGATTTCTTTTGAAGTAAGAAGTTCCATTTTTTCACGATAAGCATCTTTCATAGCTATATCATTGGCGGCTGTCATTTTTTCATCTGCATAAAATTCGTTTGCCTTGTCACAATAACAGTATTTCGCAGTATAATTAACAGGGACATCTTTGAATATATTATACTCATCCTCTAAAACTGTTTTTACGTTATGGTTTTCCATGCAGCAAATACATAGTTTATTTTCAGAAAATATTTCTTTCATACTCAACACCCCTTAAAAAAATTTTTATACGGAAACGTGGAATCGCTGAACGGTTTCCTTAAAGAAAGTATCATTTGATACCTTTATAATATACTAATACACGCAAATTTTCAATAGAGTATATAAATTTTTTTATAATTTATTTGTGATATAGTTGTTTAGTATTGTGCTTTAAATACTAAAATATTAATACTCAATGTGAAAAATCAAACGGAAAAATTGTTTTAAAAATATTAAAATTAGATTGTAATTATTCCGATAAGGTGGTATACTGTATTTATATTTTAATATCTTCAGAATGGGAGGTGTGGAAGATGGAATACTTAACTGTAACACAAGCTGCGGAAAAATGGGGGATTTCTACACGCAGGGTTCGAATGCTCTGTTCTGACGGAGAAATTGACGGAGTTATCCGCAAGGGCAGATTATATATGATTCCGGAGGGAACAGAGAAACCTTTTGATAAACGCAAACTGCCCAATAAAAGAAAAAGAGGAGAGTTTTCGGATATATTGACGGCAATAGATGTAAAGAAAGTAAAGCTTGATAGTATGCGTCCGCTTACGGCAGGGGAGACACAGCGTCTGCGTGATGAGTTTATGATTGATTTTACATATAACTCGAATGCCATTGAGGGAAATACACTTACGTTGAAGGAAACCGCTATGGTTCTTGAAGGCATGACAATAGACCGCAAGCCGCTGAAGGATCACCTTGAAGCAGTGGGGCATCGGGATGCCTTTCTTTATATAGAAGAAATTGCACAGAACAAAGTGAAGCTTAAGGAGAGGGAAATTAAGCTAATACATTCATTGGTGCTGATGAACAGACCTGAAGATAAAGGAGTTTACCGCCGCATTCCCGTTACAATAGCTGGCGCATATACTGAACCTGTGCAGCCGTATCTTATTGAACCCAAAATGACAGAACTGCTTTCCGAAAATGAAAAACGAAAAAGAACAATGCACCCAATTGAACGCATTGCACGTTTTCATCTTGAGTTTGAAGGAATACATCCTTTTATCGACGGCAACGGCAGAACCGGACGTTTGGTTTTAAATCTTGAACTGATACGAAACGGCTATCCGGCAGTCAACGTGAAATTTGTCGACCGCAGACGTTATTATGAGGCTTTCGATACTTTTTACAAAGAGGGCAAGGTCGACAATATGATACTGCTTATTGCAGAGTATGTAAGCGAGCAGCTCGAAAGGTATTTAGAGATTGTTAAAGGGTAAAGTTTTTCGATTCATTTTTCTTCATTTTCAGCCTATTGATAAAGCGAAAAAAGGGGGTTATAATAGTATAGTACGGTTAAATAAATTTCGGAAAAAATCAAAGAGGAGGGAACGGCTTTGCTTTTAAAATATATGGTGAAAAATTTTAAGTCGATAGGAAATTCAATTGAATTCAGTATGATACCTACAGCGGACAGCAGCGACAAAAGATTTTTGACTACCTTGCATACAGAATTGGGGGATATTGATGTGCTTAGGAGAGGGGCATTTTTCGGGCCCAATGCGGCAGGGAAGTCTACGTTTATGAAGTCTATTCAGTTTGCAAAAAATTATATTACGGAGCCTCAAAGAAGCGGAAAGAATATAATATTTTCTCAGTTCAGAGGGGATATTAAGGAACTGAATAAAACTACCTCTTTCCAGTTTTTGTTTTATGTGAACGGTTATATATATGAATACGGGTTTGCGCTGACGGCAAGGCGGGTTTCCGAGGAGTGGCTAATGGTTTTACAGGATATGGAAAACGGTGCTTTTGTGCCTGTGTTTACAAGAGCCACAGATGAAGAGGGTGTTACGGAGGTTGAAATTGATGAGGGTTATAAATTCAGTGACGAAAAAGAGAAAATGCTTGCGGAAATTTTGACTTCAAGTATGAAGAAGGAGCAGAAAAACCAGCTGTTTTTGTATAAGCTTAAGGAAAACGGAGTGACTGTGGCGAAAGATGCGGTTAATTGGTTTGAAGATATAGAAATTGTCTTTCCGGATTCAAAGGTAAGATATCTTCCCGACAATATGGAAATCGATGAGGGTATCAGAAGCTTTTTAGCGGAAACCTTGGAGCAGCTTGACACAGGCATATTCGAAATAACTGCTTCTGACGATAAAATAGATTTTCAGGACTTTGCCCAAAATGTGTCTCTGCCTCTGCCCGACGAATTGATTTCGGGAGTTGAGAACAACAAAAACGGCTTATTTAATCTGGGAGGAAAGTATTATATATTTTTTGACGATAAGGATCACACATCTCTGGTTCAGTTAAAGTTTACACATATGCTGAATAATAAGGTTACGGATTTCAGCTTTGACGATGAGTCCGACGGAACAAAGAGACTGTTGGACTTGCTTCCTATTTTATACAATATGAAATATAAGGATACAGCTATATATTTTGTGGACGAAATTGACAGAAGTCTTCACACAAAGCTGTCAAAATATCTGACAAAGACATTTTTGGAGGAATCAAAGGAATCCCACAGCCAAATTATATTTACAACGCACGATGTAAATCTTATTAACCTTGCGGATTTTTCAAAAGAGGAGATTTGGTTTATAGAAAAGGACATAACAGGGGAAACGAGGCTCAGACCCTTTTCGGATTTTGAAACAGACCCCAGACAGGATATTATTAAAGGCTATTTAAGCGGACGCTTCGGGGCTGTTCCGGTGATCAGAGGAGAAGAGTGATAGATTTATGCCCACATTATCAAACAGAACAGCTTCGACTTTAACAAGAACACGCCGCCCCAGATCCGATAAAATTATAGTTATTGCCTGTGAGGGACAGGTGACGGAGGAGGAATATTTCAGGCTTATTCAGTCTCTTTTGGGCGGCATAAAGAGCAAGGTCATAATCAAATCCATTAATGAAAATATTTTGTCGGTGGATTCCGACCGAAGAACCTTTGAGCAGAAAAGTCAGCTTGGGCAAAACAAACCGTGGCAGCTTGTAAAGCGGCTTGACGAGTTTAAAATCGAGGAAGAATCTACATATGAGTTTACAAAACACCCCAATGACGAGTTTTGGATTGTTTCCGATATTGACGAAAATACGGCAAATTGGGACAATAACAGTAAGCTTGAGTTTGCCCTTGATGTCTGCGACAGAAAGAATTACCATTATGCAATAAGCAATCCTTTCTTTGAAGCATGGCTTCTTCTGCACCATGACGATTTCAACAGTGAAGATTATAAGTATGCTGTAACCGACAAACACAGATATGAAAAAACAGACCATTTCAGACATAGGCTTAAATCGGTGGGAGCGCCTCTTTCAAACCGAAAACATATTCTCATAAAGCACTACAGCAGAGGAAAAGTTCAAAAAGCCATAAAAAGGGCAAGGCATTTATTTGAAATTGAGTTAAGCCGTAATCAAAATAAGCAGCTCAGGTATCCCCATAACTTGGGCAGCACTGTCTATAAATTGCTTGAGAACATTATAGATATTTCTGATGAAAAAGTGTGAAGCGACTTTTACGTTTAAACATAAAGAGCGGTTTTTACTGAAAAAACCTAAAAATAAGGTAAGCGATCAATAACCTTTTTGAACAAAATCACCCTCTTAGACTCAGGATG
>JAJPZT010000091.1 GCA_021204175.1 Clostridiales bacterium
CTTTCTTTTTAAACTCATTTTTATCAAGCTCCTTTCTTTTTTCCGTATATAAAAAACTGATTTCTTAAGTAAAGTATAACGCAAAAATTTAAATTTGTAAATAAATTTTGTTATACATTTTTCAAAAAAGATTGAAATAAACCTTAAGCCGTGATATACTTAAATAAGTATAAAACATTCGGAAGGTGATTTTTATGTACATATCGGAAATTAATTCGGCAAAGGCAATCTGCGTTCAGGCGGATATGTCGGCGGCTAAGGCTTTTCAGCTTATAAGGGATGTTGACCACACGAAATTCCCCGTTGTGGATAAGGAAGGGAAGCTTGTGGGAATTGTTGAAAAATCGGAGCTTCAGGATATTTCCTCTTCTTCATCGCCCTTTAAGGAGCTTCGTTTTTCTTCTATTTTAAGCGGAACAAAGGTTCGCGACCTTATGAACAACAATGTCTATTACGCTAAGGAAACAGACACAATTTGGACTGCCGCCCTTACTATGAAGGATCACAGAGTAAGTATTCTGCCTGTGGTAGACGAAGAAAACAGGGTAACAAGTGTTTTAGCGAGAAATGACCTTTTTAAGGCTCTTTTGAATTTAGCCGGAGCAAAATATTCCGGGCTGTTTGTGTGCGTCACTACCAAAGACAAGTCAAATATATATAAAATTTCGGAAATTTTGGAAAAATCAGGAGTAACCCTTCTGTTTATGTCAAGCCGTAAAAATAAAGTCACCATGAAAATTACCGACAAATATTCGGATAAGGCTGTTGAAGCCCTTGAAAATGAAGGTTTTGAGGTTGTGTATACAATACAACATATAGACTGAAAAATTGGGATGCGTTTTCTCGCATCCCAATTTTTATCTCAATACCGGCTGAATTTGTCTGCCGCAGACTGCCTGTAAAATTGTATCTGAAAGCAAAGTGAAGTCGGACATAAGCGACATTGGCTTTTCTTTAAAATCATCCTGACCGAAGGGCACAAAATAAACATTTTTTCTGTTCATAAGCTCTGCTATATTCTTGAAATTTCCCCCTAAGCCGTCATTTGTGGCAGGGGCTAAAACCACAGGCAGACCGTTTCTCATATGTGCTTTTACCGCCAGCGTCACAGGAGTATCGGCTGTTCCGCTGTTAATTTTTGCCAAAGTATTTCCCGTACAGGGGCAGACTGCCATAATGTCAAAAAGCTGCTTTACGGGCTCCGCGTCTTCAAGGCTCATAATGGGACTGCTGCCTGAAATTTCCTTAAGTCTTTCAATAAAATCGGCGGCTTTCCCGAAGCGGCTGTCTACAGATGACGCATTAAAGCTTAATATATATTTAATTTCAGCCCCGGCTGCTTTTATTTTTTCTGTTTCTTCAATTGCTTTCTTAAATGTACAAAAAGAACCGCACATACACACACCTATTTTTAAATCGGAAATTTTCAAAAAAATCACCTCCCTGCCTATACTATTCCGGTACAGACAAAGAGGTGACATTTTATGTCTTATAATATGTAACACTATTTTTTTGGCTTGCTGAAATATTCCTCTGCTTCCATTACGTCCTTTTCATAGAGAAGCGTAACAATCTCGTCTCCGGCGTGGAGCATAACATCACCCTTGGGAACGATTTCCTCGTCCCCTCTCTTTACAGAGATAATCAAAAGACTCTCGGGAAGCTTAAGCTCCTTAATGGTCTTGCCCCTGACGTGTGAAGAAAGCTCAACGGGAATATCCAAAACAATTCTGTTTCCCCTGTCTTCCTTTTTACCCCTTGATTTTTCAAGGGTATTGTGCAGAAGCATTTCGTATATAGGTCCGCAGTTGAAAAATTCCGTAACCATATAAGATACAATGCACACAACCGCCAAAAACAGGAACTGGTTAAAGCTGCCTGTCATTTCACAGACGAGAATAATTCCCGTAATAGGTGCTTTGGTTACTGCGCCGAAAAATCCCGCAAGAGACAGGGCTACAAAAAAGCCCATACATTCCGGGTCTATGTTGGAATAGCCTACAAAGAAGGCTGTAAAAGCCGCTCCGCATAAGCCCCCTATACTGAGCAGGGGCAGGAAAATCCCTCCCGGTGACTTTGAAGCAAAGCAGAACTGCGTAAATGCAAACTTAACTGCCAAAAAAACAAGAAGCATTGCCAGTGTATAATGCTTGTCGGGCAGAGAGTCTACAAGTTCGTGACCACCGCCTAAAAGCTCAGGCAGCGTAAGGGCAATTATACCTGTCAAAATAAATGCCGGAACGGGCTTTGCAATATCGGGAAGCCTTATAAGCTTTCCGTAATTGTTTGCGCCGAAAAGTATGCACCTGTTAAAAGCCACTGCCAAAAGCCCCAAAAGAAGTCCCAAAAGCACAACGAAATACATTGCGCTGTAGGGAATTGTGGTTACGTCGCCGAAGGTAAAAACAGGCTCTGTGCCGAAAATCATTTTCGAAACAATATCGGCGGTTATTCCGGTCAAAATAGAGCCTATAAAAAGGTTTTTGTCAAAGTTTTTATGAAGCTCTTCAAGTACGAAAATCGTACCGGCAAAGGGAGCGTTAAAAGCTGCCGCAAGACCTGCCGCTGCGCCGAATGTCAAAAGATAACGCTCTCTTGTTTTGTCTGCCTTAAGATTTCGGCTTATGCCCAAGCCGACGGCAGAGCCTATCTGAACCGAAGGACCTTCACGCCCCAAAGACATTCCCGAGCCGAGACAGATAAGACCGCCCAAAAACTTAAGGACTAAAACCCTGAGCCACTTAAAGCGCATTTTTCCCAAAAGCACGCCTTCAACCTGGGGGATGCCGCTGCCGGAAATCATAGGCTCTGTTTTGACCATCCACCCGGCAATAAAGCCTAAAACAATCAAAACAGCGAACATAAGGCACATTTTGGGAACATTATCAACTTTAGCATACAGCCCCTTGCTCATATTAAATAAAAACGCAAGCAGGTATCTGTAAAGGCTCACCACAAGACCGCCCACAAGACCTATTAATATACCTTCAAATATTGCAAAATACCGGTACTTGCTGTTATCCGCAAGCGCCTTTTCAGTAGAATTAATATTCATAGCTTAAAAAATCCCAAATACCTTCCTTTGATAAAACGGCTTTTTATTTATAATTCCGTCCTTAGCAAGCTTCTCCCCGGCTGACATAATTGTAAGCTTCAGGGGATTTTCAGTATTTTCTTTATAAATATCTTCGATTTCCTTATAGAGGCTGTCCTTGCTTTCCTTATCGCCCTTAAAGTCAACTACCACAAGAGGAGTGGGCTCGCCCTTTTCTGAGCGGTAAATAAGCAGATAATAAGCTGACTGAACACCCTTAACGCTCTTAAAATATTTAGAATATTCGCTTAAAAGCTCATAAGGCTCTTCCAAAGGCTCGCCGATGTAGAGAACATCACCTAAGGGGTCGTCATTGGCTGTCTGAGGCGCAGCAGGCTGAGACAAAGGAACGGTCACACCTTCAGGTGAAGCCGCCGAAGCTGCCTGACCTGCCTTTATTTTTTCAACAGCCTTTTGAATATTGTCGTTCATTTGGGCAATTGTTTTTTCGTCAAGCAAAAGACCGTGTTCAAAGGGGTTAATTATAATGCCCTTAATATTGCCCTTTTGGGCTGCTGCGGCTTTAATAAGCTCCGTAAAGGGCAGCGCCGCCGCTTCCTTCGGGGGGTTCTGCTGCTTTTTGATTTGATCCCAGTCGGTAAATGCTCCGAAAAGGTTTTCGCCGTTATTGTTTTTAAGCAGCAAAAACTGAAGCTTAACCTGCTTTTTATCATCATCCTGACCTACTTTAGTACAGGGCACAAAAAGCCTTGACTTAAAAAGCTGGGAAATAAAGGCACTCTGGGTGCTTGGGTTGGGGTCTGCTTTAAAGACCTCCATAGACTTTACCAAAATGGAATTGTCGATTTTGGGGACGTTGTTGTTAACGTCAACCTTTTTGTTAATGTTGGGAACTGTCTTTGGCTTAACCAAAGGCGGCTTGTTTCCGCTCATAAAAACACCTCGCAAAATATTTTATTATAATTTTGTATGAAATTCAGCCCTATAGGGGCAGGGCAAGCCCAGCCCCTACGCAGCCGTTATATATAGTTTTAGGCTTCACGGTAATAATTAATGAGACAGCCTGCAAGAATAATTTTTCTTTCGTCGGGGGTAAGCTCTGCCATATGCAGCGTAAACTCCTTAAGTGCTCCGTCCTTAACAACAAAGGCTCTTATATCCGCCTTGTTTTCGGCAATAGCCTCTCTGACATTGGGAACGAATACATAGTCGCCGTTTTCAAAGGGTGTTTCCTCTTCATAAATAAAGGGAAGCATACCCCAGTTTATAAGGTTGGAACGGTATCTCTTTGTGGCATATTCTTTGGCAATATTTGCCCAGCCGCCTATAACCTTCTGACAGCTTGCAGCCTGTTCTCTTGCTGAGCCGTCGCCGGGCTTATAAGCATAGATTGAAGTGCCTATGCCTACGTCTGTTCTGAAATGAATATCCTTAAATTCATCTGTTGACTTAATGGCTTCGAAAATGCTTTCAAGCTCAGGCAATGCCTTCTTGGGGCATTCTCCTTCGGTAAGTCTTGCCTTCTCCGCCTTCTGAACCTCTTTTGTTCTGCCTACGTAAGCAGGGTCTTTTCTTGAAAGTGTAAATTCCGCAAGACCCAAGGGATTTGAACGGTAGGAGCTTGTTTCGCCTGAGGGAATAAGCTCGTCCGTTGTGGTAACGGGGTCGGTAATGTAGGAAACTATCTTAAGAAGAAGATTTTCGGGCAGTCTGCTCATTTCGGGCCAGTCGGTAATATTGGGGCCGAACTTAAGCTCAACCTCGGGCTGTGCCTTCTTGAAACCCTGATATACTCTGTTGTCGTAAACCGACTTGTTGAAGAAATATTTGGGCTTTGTGAAACTCAGGTCGATGTCCGTAGCTGCTGTAAGAACACCGTGGTTAAGGGCAGTGGCAGCAATACTTCTTGCGTCCATAAGAGCAACTGAGGCAATCTGACCGTTTCCGGGCTTAGAGCCTTCTCTGTTGGGGAAGTTTCTGGTAGAGTGTCTGATTGAAAGGCCGTTGTTGGGGGGTACATCCCCTGCGCCGAAGCATGGACCGCAGAATGCTGAGCGGACAGCCGCACCGGCTTCCATAAGCTTAAATACCGAACCATTTTCAACAAGTCTCATAAATACAGGCTGTGATGAGGGGTAGACCGAAAGTGTAAAGTCCTCTGTGCCTATTGACTTTCCTGCTAAAATGTCGGCGGCGTCGCAAAGGTTTTCATAGTTGCCTCCGGCACAGCCGGCAATAACGCCCTGTTCTACCATAAGTCTGCCGTTTTTGATTTTGTCTCTGAGCTTAAGGCTTATATTGGGGTTGTCAATCTGCTTAGAAGCAGCCTTTTCCACTATATCCAAAATATCCTCTAAATTTTCATTAAGCTCGTCGATTGTATAAACGTTTGAGGGGTGGAAGGGCATAGCTATCATAGGCTTGATTTTTGACAAATCCACATAGACAAGACCGTCATAATATGCTCCGTTTTCGGGCTTAAGCTCTTTATAGTCTTCACTTCTTCCGTGAATATCATACCAGTCTTTAATCTTATCGTCTGTTTCCCAAATAGATGAAAGACAGGTTGTTTCGGTTGTCATAACGTCTATGCAGTTGCGGTATTCTGCTGAAAGACCGGAAATTCCGTCGCCTATAAACTCCATAACCTTATTTTTAACATAGCCGTTTTTGAATACTGCGCCGATTATTGCAAGGGCAACGTCCTGGGGGCCTACAGCCGGGTCGGGACTGCCTGTTAAATAAACGCCAATAACCTCGGGACGGTTAATGTCGTAGGTTCTCTTAAGAAGCTGCTTTGCAAGCTCTCCGCCGCCTTCGCCTATAGCCATAGTACCCAAAGCGCCGTAACGAGTATGGCTGTCTGAGCCTAAAATCATTTTTCCGCAGCCTGCCATCATTTCACGCATATACTGGTGAATAACCGCAAGATGCGCGGGAACGTAAATTCCGCCGTATTTCATGGCAGCGGAAAGACCGAACATATGGTCGTCTTCATTAATTGTTCCTCCGACTGCACAAAGTGAATTGTGGCAGTTTGTCAAAACGTAGGGAACGGGAAATTCCGTAAGACCTGAAGCCCTTGCGGTTTGAATTATGCCCACGTAGGTAATATCATGGGAAGCCATAGCGTCGAACTTAATTTTAAGATGTTCGTCGTCTCCCGATGTGTTGTGAGCCGTAAGAACGGAATAAGCCATTGTCTTTTTAGACGCCTCCGCCTTGTCGGCTGAAATACGCAGAGACGCAAGCTTTTTTGCTCCCTCTTCATCAGCCTTTATAATTTCGCCGTTTACATAAAATACTCCTGAGTCAAATAACTTAATCATACCTATTTTCCTCCAAAAATGAATTTTCATCTCCAAAACTCTTATCAAGTTTAACACAAAATTGTCTCACTTTCAAGCCCTGTGAATATAAAAGTCTCAAAAACTTAAAGAAACTGTGTCAAACTTTGGCTTTTCAATGAAAACCCAACGAGAATTTTTTGGGTGTGGACAAATGGCTCAGATTATGGTATAATATAGCTATGAGAAAAACA
>JAJPZT010000114.1:0-7737 GCA_021204175.1 Clostridiales bacterium
GGCATATATACGTGGTTGTTCCTATGCAAAGAAAACCACGGAGATGTTCTGCCCCTTATGAGAAAGCACAGCGACAGCGCATTTATATTGTTTTGCGAACCCGAAAACATTACAGATGAATTTTTGGACGATATGACAGATGTGAAGCATATTATGTTGGCGGTGTGTCTTAAGGAAAACGCCGAAAACAAATTCAGGCTTATGCGTGAAAAACAGCTTCTCTATTCCGCATATTATATTTACGGAGAGGAAGAAGCGGTCAACATAATAAACGGAAATCTTTTTTATGATGCGGCTCAGCTTCACCCTCTGTTTACGGCGGTTATTCCCGACAGCAGTATTTCCGCAGCAACAAGAGAAAAGGTATATAATACGGTTAAAAGCTTCCGCAAAAAAAGCGGCTTTCACACAATAGCCGTTGATATAAGCTTAGACAACAAATATATTGACAATATTATTTCAAATGATGAGACAAGCCCCATTTGGTTTGATGCGGACGGCAGTCTTTATACAGGCAGAGAAAATAAAGATCCCCGGTGTTTATTTAAACAAGACCTTAGAGACATTTTAAAACAAAACTTTCCCAAATAAAAAGGACAGGAAGAAAATCCTCTTTCTGCCTTTTTTATTCTTGTGAATAGCTCAGAGCAATTTTTTCCGTCAGTGTTTCCAAAATCGATACAAATTCGTCAGGGGGAAGACAATCATTATTCAAAAGCCACCTTTTAATGGAACAGACAAATCCGTCCGTAAGAAGATCAACGCATATGGAAGAGACCTTATCCTGACCGAAAATAAACTTAAGCCTGTTTTGAATTAAGGGAGAAATAAATTCTTCCAAATGGTCTGAAAAGGAGTTTTGCCCCTGAATTTTCAAAACCTTTCTGTAAAAGCTGCGGTTTTCATAGAGATAGCCGCAGAGGGTGGAGAAAAACTGCTCCGACGTAAAGGAACGGTCTTTAAGCAGGGTAACACATTCCGTGTCGAAAATCCACGCCACCAAATCATATTTGTCTTTAAAATGATAATAAAAGCTTTTTCGGCTCATACCGTGCTTTTCGCAAATCTGAGCCACTGTTATTTTTTCAAAAGGTATGGTTTCCATAAGCTCACGAAGAGCCATTGCATAAACCTTTTTTGTTATATTCGAATCGGACACTGTCTATCACCGCTTTGTTTTAAAGTCTGCTGTTAATTTTTTATTATATTATTATAACAAACCTTTTTTGATTTTTCAATAATGTACAGCTCAAAAATTTATGATTATTTATAAAAAGTTGTTGACACATTGAATTATAAAGGTTTATTATAACCACAGAGACTGAAACATTAAAGCAGGCAGGTTTATATATGAAAAACAATAAGATTAAAAACTTGATTATTAATTTAAAAATATGGGCTGTTCTTTTGGCACTATAGCTAATTATATTTAAAAATGACTATAAAGAAATTTTAAGCTGCTTAAAAAATATTTCGGCTTTGGTTTTTTTGGCTTTATTATGTACTGAAATAATTTATTTGCTTTTAGACTCGGCAGCCTGTTATATATTAATGCGCTCACGCTTTCCTTCCTTCGGGTTTAAACAGGCTCTCGGCGTAACCTTTATAGGTATTTTCGGCAAAACAGCGGCTTTTTCCGCAGGTATTATACCTCTTCAAGGCTATTATCTTTACAAATATAATATAGAACCGGGCAAAACCGTGGGGCTTATGAACCTTAAATACATATTTCATAAATTCGCGGTTTTTGTCTATGCTGCGGCTGCGCTTCTTTTAAACAGCTTTGTCGGGCTTGAAATTCCGAGCCTTATGAAATATGTTTATTTAGGCTTTGGGCTCAGCGGAATAATCATAATATTTCTTATACTTATCTGCGCACTGCCGGCTGTTCAGAGGCTTTTGCTTAGTTTAACCGAAAAGCTGCCTAATAGCGGGAAATGGGCGCACAGAAAAGAAGTATGGAGCAGCAGTCTGAAATCAATCTATGAAGAGTCGAAAAACGTGCTTAAAAACAAGGGCTGCTGCATAAAAATTATTTCGGTTAATTTGTTTAAGCTTTTTTGGTTTTACGCCGTTACCTTCATATGTATAAAGGTTTTGGGCTTTTCGGGGCTTAACTTTACAGAGACACAGATTTTATCGGCGGTTATGCTTCTGATTACGGGGGTTCTTCCCAATGTGGCAGGGGTAGGTTCTGCCGAAGCTGCCTTTATGCTGCTGTTTTCAGCCTTTTTGGGAAAGACCGGAACCTCTTCGGCGTTGATTTTATATCGGTCGGTTACATACTTCTTTCCCTTCCTTCTGAGCATACCGGTATTTTTGTATATTAAATCACAAATCGGCAAATTATAAAATATAAAACTATAAAAAACACCTGAGAGGTTCTGCGGTTCAGAGCTCTCAGGCGTTTTTAGTTTTATTTATCCGTTGACATATACGGTTTTAGAGGTGCCGTCCCAGTCTACATCGGCGCCTAAAGCTTCTGCGGCAAATCTCAGGGGAACCATTGTTCTTCCGCCGGAAATAACGGCGGAGCTTTGAAGGCTTACGCTTTCGCCGTTTATTTCGGCGGTTCCGCTTCCTATAACAAGAGAAACATCTGTGCCGTCTTTAGCTATTTCAACGGTTTTTGTTTCGGCGTTATAGCCGACATCGGCGTCCAGAGCTTCCGAAATAACTCTCAGGGGAACCATTGTAACTCCGTTTTCGATATAGGGTTCGGCTTCGGAGGCATATTCTTCGCCGTTAATCATAAGGGTTATTTTTTCGGCAGCCGAGGCAGCTTCCTGAACAGACGCATATTTGTCTATAATGGAAATTACGTTTGCCAGCTTTCTTCCTGCTGATCTTATATAGCCGTTTGCAGGGGTATAAAGCATTGTGCTTGCGCCTCCGTCTAAGCTCATTGCCCCTTGGGCGCCTATGCCGACAAGATATTCAGCAAGGGTATAGTTGCTTGCGGTGACTGTTCCCAAAATAAGTCTGCCGTCCTTCATAACGCCTATGAAAGCCTTCAGGGTTACTGTGTCGGGCTGTTGGTTTGTTTCTGTAAAAGTGGGATTGTCTCTTGAAACATTAACACCGTTGTTTACAAGCATAGGACCTACGCTTACGGCGTTTACAACCCGGTTCCAGGTGTCTTGGTCTTCGCTTCTTCCCGGAGTGCGTCTTGTGCCGAAGGTTATTTTATCGCCGACGCTTGGGGGCGCTTTATATGCGCTTGGGTTAAAAGCCAAAACGTCCATTCCGGCTGAAAGATTTATGCTTCTGCCTTCACATACTTCGGTAACTACGCCGTTTGTAACCACAGCCATTTTCGACTCGGAGGTAAGGGGAACGGTTAAGGTCATTTCGTCTGTAAAATGCATTATTGCCGAAGGGTCGGTAAAAAAGCTGTTTACTCCCCATGTGGAAAAGGACTCCTCACCGTTGACATAAACAAGGGGAACAAATGAAACCTGATCCATAATTGCCTCGCCGTCCTGCGTAAAGCCTATTGTAGGCAGCTGCGTGTTTCCGCCGCCGTTAATCAGCTCGTTGTTTGTTATGACGGTGGAATAAATTCTCGGGCAGTTGTCAGGATAAACGTCTCCCGAACCCGAATAATAAGAATTGAAATAACCTCCGTTTACGGAAACAAGCAGGTGATAAGAGTTTCCCTGCCTTGAAACAATGTTTCCGGCGGCTTCATCCGAAACAACGCTGTTGTTTGCAAGCCCGACTTCGCCGACACGCCCCGGAACCATATCCACATAAACAATATTTGCGGAATTGCCGCCGACGGTAGCGGAGTCCGCAGAGGCTTCGTCTGCAATGGTATTGGCAGAGAATAAGCCCGACGCCAAAAAAACCGATAAAATAAAGCAAATTTTTTTGATCATAATTTTCCTCCCAAACATAAAAATAAATTATATTAATTATTCTACTATATCACGTCATAAAAATCAATGTTTTTGTTGTTTTTGACAGCCGGATTAATATAACGGCTTTGGGGTATTTGAGGCTTGAAAAAACTGTATTGTCCGTATCCCCGCTTCACGGACTGAAATAAATTTTTTTAAGCATTATTAAAAATTTCATAAACAGCCGGGGAAACAAAAGTCAGGGATTAAATTTTGCCGTTTAAAAAAAGCCGGCAGCTGCGGCTGTCTCGGTTTATATACTTTCTGTTATGTTTCCTGATAATACGGAGCCGGCTCTTAAGGACGGAGGCTGCCGGTTATTTCATTGGTGATTTTTAATATAAAATTTTTAAAAAGCAGTTGACATATTGTGAAAAAAAATATATAATCTAATAAGTGAAATGTTTATTAGGCGAAGAATGCTTAGACGAGGGCTTGAGGCTTTCCCGTTATGATCTGCCTTGTTTCGGCAAAGGTTCAGCCGTTAGTTTGACCGTTTTTTCATCGTAGGCATTTAACAAATTTTTATGAACAAATTAAAAAGGAGGAAGAAGTGTGAAATTGAAAACACGTAAAATAGTGAGCCTCGTTTTGGCTGCCGCTATGGCTGTTTCTTCAGTAGTGTTTGTAAATGCAGACGTTTCAGTCGGCACAACTCAAAGTGTTGATCTTGCTGCAACGTATACATATACTGCAGGTTCAAACAACAATGACACCGGAAAAACGGCATACGACGCCGGTGCAACAATGTATACTGACGACGGTATGGCAGTTGTAGCCGGTCCCAGCGGCATCACCGTTTCCGAAAAGTATGTAAAAGCTGCTTCTAACGGTTCGAGTGTAGACGGCGGTCGTGACACAGTTACAAGTACCGACGAAGTAGACGAAGAAACCGGCAATGCAGTTACATATACTGCAAGAAAAATTCTTTATGTAACACCTGCAGTCAGCGGTGATCTTACAGTTAAGACAGATCTTAACGACGGCAAGTCAATTGTTATTTATGACAATGCTGCTTGCACAGTTGCTTCAACCGGAGTTTTAGGCAACAGCACAGGCGAAAAGGTTTCAGGCGTTACTTTAACAGTATCTGTTGAAGCAGGCAAGACATATTGTGTCGGCGGCGTAGGCACAGACCTTTATGTCTACACCATTGAGTTGGCAGAAAGCAACAGCTCAAGCGAGGACAGCGGCGAATCAGGCGACAGCGGTGAATCGGGCGACAGCGGCGAAGCTGACGAAACTACAACAGTACTTGATGAATCATCAACAGAAGCTACAACAGAAGCTCCTGTTGAAACCACAACATCTGCAGCTGCCGAAGCTGAAGTAGGCGAAGCCGAAACATCCGACAGCGGTACAGCTAACGGTGACGGTACTATTGAGTACGTTACAAACGATGACGGAACAATCTCAATTCTTGACAGCGATACAGGCGCTACCGGAAACGTAATCTTCCCCGTAACTAACGCAGGTACAAGCGGCAAGGTTACTATCTCAGGTACATTCAGTATTGAAGAAGCAAAGAACAGCTGGTCACTTGTTCAGGTTAAAGACGCTGACAGCACTGAAATTACAGCTATCAGAACAGACGGCGGATATTACAGCTTAAGATACCAGGGCAATATTGTTGCAGCAACAGAAGCAGCAGTAGCAGCAGGCGACGTAAGCTATGAATTCGTTATCGACTATGATGCAAATACCATTACACTCAGCGTAAACGGCTGCACACCTGTAACCTATACAGTAGCATCCGCAAGTGAAGCTGCTCTTTCAAGCGTAGTTTCAACAGCACTTGCAGCAGATGTTTCAATCGACCTTGCTTCAAGCATTGCAGAGGTTGCTAAGGTTCAGTATGTAACAGCAAGCGGCGCAAGAAATCTTCTTAACATCGCAACTCCCACAGTTTCAGTTGACGGCGCAAGCGAAGGCGAAGGCGAAGGCGGAGACACAGATTTAGGAACAGCAAACCTTGCAGCAGGCAGTGCTAAGATCGACCTTTCAACAGGCGAAACACAGACAATCAATATTGACCTTACAGATATTACTACACCTGTAAACAATATCACCTTCTATGTAACATATGATCCTTCCGTTGCAGTAGTTACAGAAGCTCAGTTGGCAAGTGCCTCTGACCCCACAACAACTACTGACGCAACAGAGTATCTTAATATTGATATAACAGAAGGTTTTGCAGACGCTGATGACCACTACACATCTGATATGGAAGGCTTAACAGCTTTTGAAGCAGGTGTTATAAAGGTTGCTTATATTGAAGGAACTTATTCAAACACAGGCGCAGAATCTCTTGACGCATTCAGCGATGATACAACTATCCTTACACTTACATTTAAGGGTGTAGCAGTTGGTACAACAGATGTAGAACTTGATGTTGTTGACTGTTACAACACACCTTCTACAGAAGGCTCAGTCGGAGACAGAGAAGTAATAGTATCTGTTGAAAACGGTCTTATCGAAGTTGTAGACGGAACTACAGAACCCGACAAACCTGTTGATGTTTATACAGATGATGACGTAACAGTTCAGGCTGATGAATATACTGAAGAAGTTACTGAAGGCGGTACACTTTACTCAAGTAAAGCATTTATGCTGAAATCTGCTTCAGCAGGCAGTGTATCATTCACAGCTAAGGCAGCTGACGTAACAATTACTGCAGCTGACGGAACAGTAGTTACAGCAACAACTACAACAGACGCATCTACAGGCTTAACAACATACACATTCACAGCCGAAGCAGGTGTAACATATACACTTACAAGCTCAGCAGGCGACTTCAGCTTATTCGTTGCAAGCGAAGTAGAACCCGGTACTGAGACTACAACAGCTGAGCCCGTTGAAGGCGACGCTATCCTTACAGTAGGCAGTGCCGAATCTGCAAGAACAGCAGGCAGCACAGTTTCTATTGATATTACACTCAGCGACCTTACAAATGTTGAAATCAACAACGGTACATATTGGGTAACATATGATCCTACATATGTACAGGTTACAGCTGCAACATCACTTGCAGGCGACGGAAGTCTTACAAATGATCTTACATCTTATGTAACAACTCCTCTTGTATCAGCTAACATCACAAACGGAGACCTCTATACAGAGGCAGACGTAACAGCAGGTCTTACACCTGCACAGGCTGGTAAGGTTAAGCTTGCTTTCGCACTTGTAACAGGCGACGGCGAAACAACAGAGTTTGACTTCGGCGCTCTTACAGCTGACACAACAATCGCAACTCTTACATTCACAGTAGTTGCAGACGTACCTACAACAGTTGACTCTGTTGCACTTAATCCTACAGTTATTGACTTTGCAGATGTACCTGAGCTTGACGGCGAATATTCCGATATCGAAATCGGTGCTGTAGCAGGCGAAATCACATTTGCAACAGTTACTCCTGATGACTCTACAACAACAACAGAAGCAACTACAACAACTGAGGCTACTACAACAACAGAAGCCACAACTACAACTGAGGAATCTACTACAACAACAGAAGAATCCACAACAGAAGCTACAACCACAACAGACGCTACAACTGAGACTACTACAACATCAAGCGGTGGAAGCAGCAGTGGCGGAAGCAGCGGCGGCAGCGGTGGAGGAAGCTCATATAAGGCTACAACAACAACCGAAGCAGCTACAGAAGAAACAACTGAGGCATCGGATACTGAAGAAACCGACGCAACAGAAACAGATGATACTTCTAAGGGCGGCGTTGCTAAGTTCGCTGAAGTAGACGGTTACCACTTCGCTTATATGGTTGGTTATACCGACGGAACATTCGGACCTAACAAGAACATCACAAGAGCAGAAGTTG
>JAJPZT010000114.1:7837-36231 GCA_021204175.1 Clostridiales bacterium
ACATCACAAGAGCAGAAGTTGTAAGTGCTGTTAACAGAGCTACCGGCAGAGTATTCGACACAACAGTTGATACTGACAGCATCGTTACATTCAGCGATGTAGCTGCAGGCGCTTGGTATGAGACAGCAGTTTACGAAGCAGCTAACTCACACTGGTTCACAGGTTCTGAAACTTGGTACTTAACAGAAGATGCTTATAACGAAGCAACAGCTGTTGAGGAAGAGGAAGGAGAAGCTGAGGAAGCTGAGGAAGAGGTTGATTATGTATCAGCATTAACCGCACTTGCAGACGTTACATTAACTGAAGAGCAGGAAGCTGTTCTCACAGAAAATGCAGACGTAATCAGCGCAGCAGCAGCTGCTGTTGAAGCAGGCGGAGAGCTTGACGACGAAACAATCGCTTCACTTCAGGCAATCTATGACAGTGTTATGGCATTAGCTGAAACTGAAGAAGCAGCTGAGTAATATTCGGCTTATAAAGCTCACAAATAAATAAAAAATATTTTCTCCCCTCCCTAAAAAGAGGGGAGTTTTTATGTGGAAAAAAAGCAGGAAATTTAAGCTTAGGCTAAAAATTGACATTTAATTTATTTTGAGAATATAAGGATTGAAAAAAATCGTTGAAACACACCTAAAAGGAGGGGATTGTGATGAAAAAGAATATACATAACCGCAGGGGAATAATAACATAGAACAGTTTTGCTTAATAATAAAGACACAACAAACGTAATTAATTATTGATTAGGCAGTAAAAAAAGGTGTATTTCTTTCCGCTGCGGAAATGAAATGCACCTTTTTGCTTTAGAGTTATAATTACCAAATACCTGTTGCTTTTTGCACTGCCAAAGAAACTATTGCAATAAGCACCCAAATTATAAGACCTAAGAAAATAGGCTTTTTGCCGTTTTTGACGAGGCTTACAAGGTTTGTGTTAAGACCGATTGCAGCCATTGCCATAGCTATCATAAATTTGCCTGCGGAGGAAAGGAAAGAGAAAAGAGACGAGGCTGCGTTTAAAGCCGTTTCGTTATCCGCAAGAAGACTGTTTGTTATTGTATTTATAATTGAAGCCACAATAAAGAAAATTATAAATGAGGGCAGGGCGTTTTTAAGGCTGAACTGAACGTCTGAGTTTTTGTCTGTCTTTGTTTTGTAGAGAGCCAAAACAAAGGTTATGGGGATGATTGCAAGGGTTCTGGTCAGCTTAACGATTGTGGCAAGGTCAAGAGCCAAGTTGGGGTCGTGACCGGGCATACTGCACCAGGTTGTAGCGGAAGCCACAACGGAGGAGGTGTCGTTTACGGCGGTGCCTGCCCACATTCCGAAGCCTGTGTCGGTCATTCCTATGATGTTGCCGAGGGTAGGGAAGATTACGGCGGCAATGACGTTGAAAAGGAAAATTGTGGAGATTGCGCTTGCAACGCCCTCGTCCTCAGCCTTTATAACGGGAGCAGTTGCGGCAATAGCCGAGCCGCCGCAGATTGAGGAGCCTACGCCTACTAAAATTGCCTGACTTGTTGGTATTTTCAGGATTTTATAGCCCAAAACATATGCCGTAACAAGGGCAACGGTTATTGTAGAAAGAATAATAACCAGAGACTGACCGCCTACCTTGATTACATTAAAAAGGTTCATAGAAAAGCCCAAAAGAATAATTGAATATTGAAGGACTTTTTTCGACGTAAAGCCTATGCCGGGCTTAAAGCTTTGGGGAAAAGCAACATAGGCAAGCAAAAGACCTATAATTATGGCAAAAACGGGAGTTCCCACGATAGAACCGAAGGGGAGTATATACTCCAAAAGCTTTGCCGCGAGGGCAATTATGAAGCAGAGAACAACCCCGGAAAGATTTGTTTTGGTAAATTTCATATTTTTTCTCCTTAAAAAAATTTGCGGTTTACTTGCCGAAGCTGTCTAAAGCTTCAATAACGCTGTAATAGCGGTTTGGCAGAGCCACCTGAAAGGACAGTGAAGGGGTTTCGAAGGCTTCTTCAATAAGCTCGGCGGCTTTGTCCGTAATTTGGTTTATAAGCTTGGCTGCCTTTTCGTTTGATAGGGGACTGTTTGGGTCGGCGTTTTTAAGAAAACCTTCCGCTTCGTCAAGCATAGCGGCTAAAACGCCTGTGTCTTTAATTTCCGTCATGATTAACCACCTTCTTTTTTACTGCTTTTGAGCTGCTTCAATGTCCCTTTGAATTTGGGCTTGAAGGGCGGCTTTGTTTGGGAATTTTATTTCATTTCGTATAAAGCCGTTAAATTCTATTTTAATTTCTGTTCCGTAGAGCATTTTGTTTTGATCCAAAATATAGGTTTCCACAGTTCGGCTGGTGTTGTGAAATGTAGGGTTTTTGCCTATATTTGTTAAGGAGGGGCAGGGGTTTCCGTAAATTATGGCGGTGGTTTTATAAACGCCGTCCTTGGGGAGAAATTTTCCATCCGGTATCACCTGATTGGCTGTGGGAAAGCCCATACCCGTTCCCCTGTGAAGTCCTTTTTCAACCTTTGAAGCTATGAAATAAGGGGAAGAAAGCAGCACAGCGGCGGTTTTTACGTCTCCATCCTTAAGACAGGAGCGAATTTTAGTAGAGCTTATGTCCTCACCCATATATTGAATTTTAGGCAGAATTTTAACCTCTATGCCCATATTTTCCCCCAATGCCTTAAGGTCTTTTGCACTGCCGGACTTATTCTTTCCGAAGGAATAGTCAGCCCCTATAACAAGAAGGCGGCAGTTTGTTTTTGCCTTTAAAAGCCTTATAAATTCCTGCGGTGAAAGGGAGGCGAAGTCCCTTGTGAAGGGGTAGGGGATGTAGAAGTCAACTCCCAATGTCTCCGCAATTTGCCGCTTTTCGTCCTCTGTGTAAAGTGTCTTAAATGAGCCGACTTTTGAAAAAAAGCTGACAGGGTGGGGCGAAAAAGTGAAAATTACGGTTTTATATGGAGATGACTTTATTTCGTTTATTAATGTTCTGTGACCCTGATGAAAGCCGTCGAAGTTGCCCAATGTGACGGCGGTGGGTTCGTTCAGGGTGAAGTTTGAATTTGACAGTGTTATCATTGTTTATCCTTGATTTCCTTTATATCAGCATACAGACAGGCTTTGCAAAGCCCTCTTTTCTTGTGAATATGCCGATTAATTTATTTTCGCTGTTTTTAAGGAGAAAGCTTTCTCCCTCTGAAGGCTTTGGGTCGGGAATGTAATTCAGGGAAATTCTGTTGCCGTTTTTTAAGTAGGCGTCGGCTGCGGAAACGGCTTTATAGATTTTGTATGAGGGAAGAGCCTTTTCTACGGGAATAACCGCCTGAGCAAGCTCTCCCTTATCCTTAAGGGCTTGAAGCTCACTGATTGTAACAGCGGTTTCCTTTGTGAAGCCCCCTGTTTGGGTACGTTCAAGGGCTGTCATAACTGCCCCTGTTCCCAGCTTCTTGCCTATATCCGTTACAAGGGTTCTTATATATGTGCCTTTTGAGCATACAACGGTAAATGAAAGAGTTTTCTCGTCTTTAAAGGCAATATCCGAAATTGAATAAATCGTAATAAGCCTTGGTTTTCTCTCGGCGGTCTTGCCCTGTCTTGCAAGCTCATAAAGCCTTTTTCCGTTAATTTTAATTGCGGAATACATTGGGGGTATTTGAGATATTTCTCCTAAGAAAGAATTTACAGCATTTATTATTTCCTCTTTTTGGGGGATTTTGTCCGAAACGTCCCGGATATTGCCCCAAATATCTCCTGTGTCAGAGGTCTGACCTAAACGCATTTCGGTGCGGTAGGTCTTTTTTTCAGCCTGAACATAGTCCGCAAGCTTTGTAGCTTTTCCCAAACATATAGGCAAAACCCCTGTAGCCATAGGGTCAAGAGTGCCTGTATGACCTGTTTTTATTCTGTCGAAAATACCTCTGACTATGTTTACACAGTCGTTTGAGGTGTAGTTTTGTTCCTTATAAAGGTTTATAAAGCCAGTTAAGTTAGTTTCCGTTGTTTTCATTAATTTCATTCCTTAATGCATTCAGACACTTTTCCAAAGCTTCCTCTAATTCAAAGCCTTCGATTGTACAGCCCGCTGCGCAGATGTGACCGCCGCCGCCGAAGGAGGAAGCAGCCCTATTTACATTTACTCCTGTTGAACGGAAGCTGCATTTTATTGTCTTTTCGGCTTTTTCATAGAGAAAGACCGAGCAGACTGCGCCGATTGTGTTAAGGCAGTATTCGGCTATGCCGTCAAGCTGTTCGAAAATTGCTCCGCATGAGCGGATTTCCTTTAAAGTAAGGGTTGTATAGGCAATTCCGTCCTTAAGCTCCATATTTGACACTGCCTTGGCGAAAACCTTAGCAGCCGTAAAATCGTGGCGGTAAAGCATATCCGCCTGAATATCTGTGAAGTCAATGCCCTTTGCCATAAGCTCCCCGGCAATTTCCATAGTGCGTTTGCCCGTTGAGCTGTGTTTAAAGGCACAGGTGTCGGTCAAAAGCCCTGTGTAAAGACATTCCGCCGTGTAGGTGTCGATTTCGTCAAGACGCGACAGAAGCTCATAAACAAGCTCACAGGTGGAAGAAGCCTTTGGGCAGACTAAATTGTTCTCTGCAAAGTTTGTGTTTGAAATATGGTGGTCAATGTTAATTGTATTTTTTGCGTTTTCAAACAGGGCTTTGCCCTCGCCCAAACGGTTTTTGTCACCGCAGTCAAGGGATATAAACAAATCGGGAGAGGCCGGGGCATCTTTGGGCTCAGTTGTATTTTCTCTTTTTAATATGCGGTCGAATTTCGTGCCTTTAAAGCTTACAAAGGTGTAAGGGGCTTTGCCCAGACTGCGGATGTAGTGATCCGCAGTCATAACAGAGCCTACGGCGTCTCCGTCGGCATTTATATGGGCGCTTAAAACAATTGTTTCCGCTTTTAAAATGCTTTCCTTCAGAGTTTTCGCAAAGACATCAAACATTGTCATCAGCTCCCTCCGAGCCTTCTGTTTCGTCCTCATCGTCGGACAGGTTAAGATTATCTAATATTTTTGAAATGTGCATACCGTACACAAGGGAATCGTCATAAATGAAGCTGATTTCAGGGGTTAAACGCAGGTTAATGCGTTCCGCAAGAAGGCTTCTGATGTAGCCTCTTGCACCCTTTAAAACATCCATTGTTGTTTTGATCTGCTCGTCGCTGCCTAAAACGCTGACGTATACCTTGCAGTATTTAAGGTCTGTGGTGGTTTCCACCTTTAAAACGCTTATAAGACCGGATATACGGGGGTCTTTAAGACCGCTTCTCAAAATTTCGGATATTTCCTTTTTTATTTCGTCATTTATGCGAATCATTCTGCTGTTTGTTTTCATAGTGAATAACCGCCTTTATATAGAGTTATCTCTTTATCTCTTCCATAGTATAGGCTTCGATAATGTCGCCTACCTTAATATCGTTAAATTTATTCAAGCAAACACCGCATTCAAAGTTGGTCGTTACCTCTTTAACATCGTCTTTATAACGGCGGAGAGTAGCAACCTCGCCCTCATAAATTACGACATTGTCTCTTAAGAGACGAACACTTGAATTTCTTGTGATTTTGCCGTCCTTAACATAGCTTCCGGCAATAGTTCCTACGCCTGAAGCGTTGAAAGTCTGGCGAACCTCTGCGTGACCCAAAATCTTTTCTGCATATTCGGGATCAAGCATACCCTTAATAGCCGCCGTAATATCGTCAATAGCGTTATAAATAACTCTGTAAAGACGAATATCAACCTGCTGATCCTCAGCTACGCTTTTAGCCGAGTTTTCAGGACGAACGTTAAAGCCTATAATAATGGCGTTTGAAGCCGAAGCAAGGGTAACGTCTGACTCGGTAATAGCTCCTACGCCGCCGTGGATAGTACGGATTCTGACCTCATCGGTTGAAAGCTTTTCAAGAGAAGCTCTAACCGCTTCAACAGAGCCCTGAACGTCAGCCTTAATGACAATGTTAAGTTCTTTTACGCTGCCTGCCTGAATTTGGCTGAAAAGGTCGTCAAGGGATATTTTCTGAGTGTCCTTAAGCATATCTATTCTTGACTTGGCAATTATGGATTCAGCAACCTGTCTTGCCTGTTTGTCGTTTTTAGCCACGTGGAAGGTGTCTCCGGCGTGGGGAACATCGTTAAGACCCAAAATTTCAACAGGTACTGAAGGCCCTGCGGTCTTAATCTGCTTGCCCTTGTCGTTTATCATAGCTCTTACCTTGCCGTAGGCTGCGCCGACAACAATTGAGTCGCCTACGTGAAGAGTTCCGGCTTTAACAAGAGCTGTTGCAACAGGACCTCTGCCCTTGTCAAGTCTTGCTTCAATGATATTTCCTTCGGCACGTTTATCGGGGTTAGCCTTAAGCTCCTTCATTTCGGCTACAAGGGTAATCATTTCAAGAAGCTGGTCGATACCCTCTTTTGTAACTGCGGAAACGGGAACTGCAATAGTTTCTCCACCCCAGTCCTCAACAATAAGACCGTATTCCACAAGCTCCTGTTTAACTCTTTCGGGGTTAGCCGAGGGCTTATCGATTTTGTTTATAGCTACGATTATGTCAACTCCGGCAGCCTTGGCGTGGTTTATGGCTTCAACTGTTTGAGGCATAACGCCGTCGTCTGCCGCAACAACCAAAACAGCTATATCTGTAACGAGAGCGCCTCTCATACGCATGGCAGTAAAGGCTTCGTGACCGGGAGTATCAAGGAAGGTAATGGGCTTTCCGTTTATGGAAACGGTGTAAGCGCCTATGTGCTGGGTTATGCCGCCGGCTTCCTCAGCGGTAACCTTTGTTTTTCTGATAGCGTCGAGAAGAGAGGTTTTGCCGTGGTCAACGTGACCCATAACAACTACAACAGGGGGACGCTCCTTAAGGCTTGCGGGGTCGTCCTCTTCTGAAGAAAGAATTTCCTCCGCAATATCCTTTTCCGTTTCCTCTTCTACAATTATGCCGTAGTCCTCACAGATTTTTTCGGCGAGTTCTCTTTCGATTTCCTGATTTATGCTTGCCATAACGCCCTGGGTCATAAGCTTCATAATGATTTCGGAGCTTTTCTTGCCCAACTTATCCGCAAGGTCGCCTACGGTAACTGTGGGGGCAAGCTCTATAACAGAAATTTCTTCCTCTTCTTCAACAGGCTCGGGAACGGGCTCAGGCTCTTTGGGAACAAATCTGTTTTTGTTCTTCTTCTTATTCTTTTTGTTCTTTTTGGGGGCTTCTGCTTGGGGAGCAGGGGTCTCCTGTTTAGGCTGTTCCTGCTTAGGCTGGGGCTTATTTTCTTTTTTAGTCTCTTTTTTAGGCTCTGCCTTAGATTCTTCCTTGGGCTTATTTTCTTCCGCAATAAGCTCACGAAGCATTTCTTCCTCTTCGGGCTTAAGACCGCTGGAGGCAACCTTGCCTGTTACTCCCAAATCGTTAAGTTTTTTTATGATTTCGGCATTGGTTAAACCAAGCTCTTTAGATAATTCTCTTATTCTCATAAATCCTTCACCTCCGTAATTATTCAACCGGCAGGGAAAAATCCTTATAAACCCTGTCTGCAAGACCCTTGTCGGTTATGGCAAAAACCGTTCTGTTGACCTTGCCTACGGCGTGAGACAGTGCGTCTCTTTCGCCGAATATAAGAACAGGAATATTATAATATTTCCCCTTATTTATAAATTTATTTTTAGTATTTTCCGCTGCGTCCTCAGGCACAATAATAAGGTAAACCTCTCCGTGTTTAACTGAAATCTCAACGGTCTGTTCTCCCGTTAAAAGCTTTCCAGCCTTTTGACAGAGAGACAGCATAAAGAGATTAAGGCTTTTCATAGGCTTTAAGCTCCTCTCTTAAGCTTTCATAAACCTCTGAGGGAACTGCCGATTTAAAGGAACGCTCTAAGCCCTTTGACTTTTCCGCCTTGTTTAAACAGTCGGGGTTGGGGCAGATGTAAGCACCTCTGCCGGGCTTTTTGCCTACAGGGTCTAAAGAAAATGTTCCGTCCTCTGAACGGACAATTCTTATAAGCTCCTTTTTATTTTTCATTTCCTGACAGCCTGTGCATTTTCTCAGCGGAATTTTACGCTTTTTAAGCATACAATCACTCCTTGGGTGTCAGTTATTCTTCTTCTGCGTCAGCGACATCTGTTTCATCTTCGGCAGCTTCAACGGTTGCTTCATCAGCGTCATCAATTCCTGTTTCCGCTGTTTCCTCAGTTTCTTCAACTGCTTCTGTTTCAGCTGTTTCAACATCTTCTGCAGTTTCAACAGCTTCGATTTCCTCCGAAACCTCCGCTTCTTCCGCTGTCTCGTCCTTTTCAGGCTCTTCAATATCTAAAAACTTTGTGGCGATTGCCTGGGCTTCGCTCTTAATGTCTATCTTTCTTCCCGTAAGTCTTGCGGCAAGACGAACGTTTTGACCCTCTTTGCCTATGGCAAGACTGAGCTGGTTATCAGCCACAACTACCTTTGCAAACTTTTCCGTTTCCGTTTCGCCTGTGGCAACGGCAATAACCTTTGCAGGGCTCAAAGCGGCTTTTATAAATTCGCCGGGGTCTTCACTCCAGGGGATAATGTCTATTTTTTCGCCCTTCAGCTCGTCAACGATTACGTTTACTCTCTGACCGTTGTGACCTACGCATGCGCCAACCGGGTCAACCTCGGGGTTCTTTGAATATACGGCGATTTTTGTTCTTGAACCGGCTTCTCTTGCTATGCTTTTGATTTCAACCGTTCCGTCGAAAATTTCGGGAACCTCAAGCTCGAAAAGACGCTTAACAAGCTCATAGTGGGTTCTTGAAACATTTATCTGAGGACCTCTTGAGGTCTGGCGAACCTCTAAGATGTAAACCTTTATTCTGTCATTAAACTTATATTCTTCACCGGGGATCTGTTCTCTGAAGGGCAGCATAGCCTCCATTTTGCCCAAAGAGACGATTACGTTTCGTCTTTCGGTTCTCTGAACTATGGCTGTGTCAATATCCTTTTCCTTAACGATATATTCGTTATAGAGCTTTTCACGTTCTGCTTCACGGAATTTCTGAACGAAAACCTGTTTAGCGGTCTGGGCTGAAATTCTATCGAAGTTTTTGGGTGTAACCTCTACGTCTATAAGATCCTCTATTTCGGCGTCCGGGTTGATTTCTCTTGCTTCTTCAAGAGAAATTTCGGTATTGGGGTCGTAAACCTCTTCAACAGCTTCCTTCTGGGCAATAACCTTTATGTCCCCAGTTTCTCTGTTTATTTCAACCCTTGCGTTTTGAGTTGAGCCGTAATTTTTTTTGCAGGCGGTGAGAAGAGAGGCTTCTATTGCTTCCAAAATGATTTCCTTGTCAATGCCTTTTTCTTTTTCTACAAGATTAAGAGCTGTTATAAACTCTTTTTTATCAAGTACACGGTCTTTCTTATCCATTTTTTTGTTTTCCTCCCGTTTTTCGGAACAAATGTTAATTATAGAACTACTGCAAGACGGCACACAGCCGTTTCTGAACGGTCGAAGCTGAGCTCCCAGTCCTCTGTTTTTATTATAATTTTTCCTTCAACAAGCCCTACAAGCTCACCCTCAAACTCCTTTGTTCCGTCTTTGGGCTTATAAAGCTTTATTTCAACTGTTCTTCCCTTATATTTTTCATATTCGAAGTCTTTTTTCAATATTCTGTCAAGACCCGGAGAGCTGACCTCTAAGGTGTAAGCCTCTTCAATAAAATCGTCTCTGTCTAAAACCGCTTCAAGGTCACGGCTGACGGCTTCACAGTCGTCTATGGTGATTCCTCCCGGCTTGTCAATATAAACACGAAGATATTTTGTTCCGCCTTCCTTAACAAACTCAGCTTCCACAAGCTCAAGCCCGGCTTTGCTTGTTAAGCTTAAGGCAATATCTTCTACCTTTTCAACTATTTCCTTTACCTTCACCCAATCACCCTTTCGTCTAATTAATGAACCTTAAATTTATCAAGCTATAAACGCCGATTGCTGCGTGCTGACAGGCTTCCGCAATCAAACGCTTCATAACACAAAAGAAGAGTGGGCGTAACCCACTCTTCACGAAAACAATATTACCAAAAATAATTATAACACTTGAAAGAGGCAAAATCAACCCCTTTTTTAAACTTTTTCTTACGTTTTTGTGTTACTTAACAACAATATTTAAAATCTTGTTCTTTACATATATTTCTTTGAATATATTTTTGCCGTCAAGGAACTTTTGAACTGAAGCTTCACCGTGAGCCTTTTCTTTAACGGAAGCCTCGTCCTCGTCAATGGCAATTGTAATTTTCCCTCTGACCTTACCGTTTACCGTTACGGCGATAGTTACCTGCTGTTCGATTGTCTTGGCTTCGTCATATTCGGGCCACTTTGTTTGGAAGAGATAGCCCTCAAAGCCGGCGATTTGCCAAAGCTCCTCTGTAATGTGGGAAGCTACGGGGTTAAGCAGTGTAATATATGTCTTAAACTCGGCTTTGTTTATGCGTTTAGCTGCGTAGAAGTCATTGAGAAGTGCCATAAGAGCCGCAATTGCAGTGTTGAACTTAAGCCCTTCATAGTCATTTGAAACCTTTTTGATTGTCTGATGCATTTTTGTTTCAAATTCCTTTGAATAGCTGTCGCCTTCAACAAGAAATTCCTGAAGCTTCCAAACTCTGTCTAAAAATCTTCTTACGCCCTTAACGCCGTTCTGCGACCAGCTTGCAGCCATATCAAAAGCACCTATAAACATTTCGTAGGTACGGAGAGTGTCTGCACCGAACTCTCTTATAATATCGTCCGGGTTTACGACGTTTCCTCTTGACTTAGACATCTTTTCGCCGTTTTCGCCCAAAATCATACCGTGTGAGGTTCTCTTCTGATAAGGCTCTTTTGTGGGAACAACCCCGATGTCATAGAGGAATTTATGCCAAAAACGTGAGTAAAGAAGGTGGAGTGTGGTGTGCTCCATACCGCCGTTATACCAGTCGATAGGCGTCCAGTATTCAAGGGCTTCCTTGCTTGCCAAAGCATTTTTGTTGTGAGGGTCGGTATAACGGAGGAAATACCATGACGAGCCAGCCCACTGGGGCATTGTGTCTGTTTCTCTCTTTGCGGGGCCTCCGCAGCAGGGACAGGTTGTGTTTACCCAGTCGGTCATAGCCGCAAGAGGAGACTCACCTGTGTCTGTAGGCATATAGCTTTCAACCTCGGGAAGCATAAGGGGCAGCTCTTCCTCGGAAATGGGAACATAGCCGCACTTGTCGCAGTGAACAATGGGAATAGGCTCGCCCCAGTAACGCTGGCGTGAGAATACCCAGTCACGAAGCTTAAAGTTGACCTTTCTGTGACCGATTCCCTTTTCTTCGAGATATTCTATCATTTTCGCCTTGGCTGCCTTAACCTCCAAGCCGTTCAAAAATTCTGAGTTTACCAAAATTCCGCTGTTTACGTCTGTGTAAACCTCTTCAAGGACATTTCCTCCGGCAACAACCTCGATTATAGGCAGACCGAACTTCTTGGCAAAGTCCCAGTCACGTTCATCGTGGGCGGGAACTGCCATAATAGCACCTGTTCCGTAGCTCATAAGAACATAGTCTGAGATCCAAACGGGAATTTCCTTTCCGTTTAAGGGGTTTAAGGGGTTAATAGCTCTTATGCCCTTAATTTCGACGCCTGTCTTTTCCTTAACAAGCTCTGTTCTTTCGAAGTCTGATTTCTTAGCGGCTTCTTCTCTGTAAGCCACAGCCTCATCGTAATTCTCGATTATGCCCTTATATTTTTCGATTAAGGGGTGTTCGGGAGAAATTACCATATATGTTGCGCCGAAAAGAGTGTCGGGTCTTGTGGTGTAAACAGTCAGTGTTTCGTCAAGGTCTTTAAGTTTAAAGTCAACCTCTGCACCCTCTGAGCGGCCGATCCAGTTCTTTTGGCTTATCTTGATTTTCTCTACGTAGTCAAGGTCGTCAAGGTCTTTAATAAGTCTGTCGGCATAGGCTGTAATTTTAAGCATCCACTGGCTTTTAACCTTTCTTACTACGGGAGAACCGCAGCGCTCGCAGACGCCGTTTACAACCTCTTCGTTTGCAAGACCTACCTTGCAGCCTGTACACCAGTTTATGGGCATTTCGCTTTTATAGGCAAGCCCCTTTTTGAAAAGCTGTAAAAATATCCACTGTGTCCACTTATAATATTCAGGGTCGGTGGTGTTTATTTCTCTTGACCAGTCAAAGCTGTAGCCTATGCTCTTAAGCTGCTCTTTAAAGCGGTGAACATTATTTTCCGTTACGATACGGGGATGGATTTTATTTTTGATTGCATAGTTTTCCGTAGGCAGACCGAAAGCGTCCCAGCCCATAGGGAAAAGCACGTTGTATCCCTGCATTCTTCTCTTTCTTGAAATAATGTCAAGGGCTGTGTAGGGCCTGGGGTGACCTACGTGAAGACCCTGACCCGAAGGGTAGGGGAACTCAACAAGGGCATAATATTTGGGTTTTGAAAAATCGTCAGAGGTCTTAAAGGCTTCGTTCTTTTCCCAAATATCCTGCCATTTTTTTTCAATATCCTTTGGTGAATATTCTTTCATAGCGATAGTACTCCTTTTATTTTAAACATTAATTTATTGCAATGTTAGTATGGCGGTGGAGAACGATCTCCACTTTACAATCGCCCACGTGCAGTTATGAGTTACGCCATCTTGCCACCCCTGAAGCTATTAAAACTACACGCATACTACAAGGGGGATTAATTTTTTATAAATTCAGGTTTTTTAATGGAAATAATTATATCATAATGACTGTTTTTTGTCAATTAATAAGTAAATCCACAACCTGTTTGGGGTTATATGGTTCTGTTTCCGCTCCGTAAATTGCGATGTAGCTGTTTTCAAGGTCGAAGCCGGGCAGATCCTTAAGCATAGTTGAGTTTTTAAGGCTGAAGGCATAATAATGCTTAATGGGGTCAAGCTCGCTGGATGTGCTTAAAACAAGCCCTTCCTCCTCCATTTTTTCAAGGTCGTCAAGAGAATAGACAAGAGCAAGGTTTAAAAGATAGTCCTCATAGGCATATTCCTCCATACTGTCCTTATCCATAATCATAATGTTTATGTCTCCGGCTAAAAGCATAGCTGCGAATTTCTCAAGCATTGACGAAAACATATCCGGTTCATTGGGGTCGTCATAAAAATATTCTACCTTGACCTCATAGTTTGTGTCAGTCAGCCCCAGCTCGCTGTTTATGGCGTCGTAAAGAGGGTCAACGTATCCCTTTTCCTCCGGCAGCTTATAATTAAGCATAGCCACCCCCGAAAAAAGCTCCTTGTGGGGCTTAAACTTGGCGTTGTAAATCCACGAGCCCAATATGAATATTACTAAAATCGTCCCCAAAATAGGTACTTTATAATATTCCCATATATGCTCAATTTTTTTCTTAAATGTTAAATCCTTAAATGTCATTAATCGTTCCTTCTTTTAAAATTTTATTCGGTTTCTAAGCCCGACAGGGTTTTCACTGCACGTTCAACGGCGTCTCTGGCAGTTCCCCATGGGTCGTCCTTGTGCTGATAGTCGTTTTTGTCTATAAACCAGGCTACGTCCTTTTCCAAAGCCTCAAGCATATCCGCCTCTTTGGGCAGAATTAAGTCTACGAGGTCGTTATAGGCTTCGGCGGAAAGATTTTCTCTGCCCTTGTCAAGAAGCAGTGAAAAGTGTTCAAAACAGAAGCCTTGGCTTTTAGCCACAAGGTCACGGAAAGAGGGTTCTTTTTCCCACAGGAAGAAAACAGTATCTAAATATCTGTCAAAGTTGTAATTAATTTTGTTGCAAATATAGCAGTTATCTGATATATTGTTAAGGAAGGCGTTAAGTTTGGGCTTGTCCTTTGGAGCTTTTGAAAAAAGTCCCTTTTTGACCATTTTAAGGCTGTCCCCCTCTGTGCGCAGGTGTTTGACGATTTCCTGAATGTGAGTGTCGCACATAAGAGCAAGCCCCAGACGGTTTTTCATTTTATACATCTTTTCGTAGTGCTCCTTGCAGAAGCCCACCTTGTTTGTTTCCATACGGATGTCCCCCTCCATATAAGAGGGACCCATCATATAGTCGGTGGCGTCCTTGTCGAGCTTCTTTCTTATTTCACATAAGGGACAGGAGCAGTCCGCCTGAAACGCCTCGTTTACGGGTATGGTATAAAGCTTTTCCTTCATAAATATGTACCTCCCAAAATTTGATAATCGGTTCAAAGTTTAATTGTAATTATTATAACACAATTATTTAAGGTTTTACAACAAAGAAAGGACAGTTTTTATGAATTATTTTGAAAAAAATTCGGCGGTTGTTCTTAAAGAACGGGACAGCTTTGATATAGAGATGATTTTGGAGTGCGGTCAGTGCTTCAGGTTCAAAAAAACAGGGGAAAAGGAATACAGAATTATTGCCGAAGGAAAAATTCTTAACATAAAGCAAACTGATGACGAAGTCATTTTTTACCCCTGCACTGTTAAGGAATTTGAAACCATATGGATAAATTATTTCGACCTGTCAACAGATTACTCAGCAATAAAAAAAGCCTTGAGCACAGACCCGGTTTTGAAAGAAGCTTGTAAATTCGGCTGGGGGATAAGAATTTTGAGACAGGAGCCCACGGAGTGCCTTATTTCCTTCATAATTTCGCAAAACAACAGAATACCTATGATAAAAAAGGTTATAGAAAATATTTGTGAAAAATGGGGAGAGGATTTAGGCGGTGAATACGCCTTTCCCGATGTTTCGGCTATGCAGGACGCAAACCAAGAGGAATTAATGGCTTGCAAAACGGGTTTTCGGCATAAATACATAAGAGACTGTCTTGACAAACTTCTTGACGGCAGCTTAGACCTTGAAGGGCTTAAAGAGGCGGACACAAAGACAATTAAGACGGAGCTGATGAAGGTTAAGGGGGTAGGGGAGAAGGTTGCTGACTGTGTTTTGTTTTTCGCTTTTTCAAGGTGTGAAGTTTTTCCTACAGACGTGTGGATAAAAAGAGTAATGGAGCATTTTTATTTTGAGGGTAAGGAAACGCCCATAAAGGAAATTCACGCCTTTGCCGAAAATAAGTGGGGGTCTCTTGCCGGTTATGCGCAGCAGTATCTTTTTTATTATGCCAGAACCCGAAAAATAGGGGTGTGACTATAATTTTCCGAAATGTATAAGCCTTTTGGGAAAGCTGTAATAGCGAAATCCTTTTGAAAATTGAAAAAACCACTTGACAACAGGACGATTAAAGTATATAATAAACCCATTGAATTAATAGGTTAAATTTTGGAAAGGAAGCGCAGTATAATGAAAAAATATGTATCGGCTGTTTGTATCTGTCATATGTGTTGTTGTGAAGCTGTATTGTTAAATATGGTTTAATTTCTGCGCATTGAACATTTTTTAAAGCTGACAAATAGCCTTAAAACTTTCAGCAGATGCCGCAGAGCAGCTGCTTTTTTTGTTTATGTAAACTCATTGTAAAAATATAAATAAGGAGGAAAATAAAATGAGTAAAATTTTGGAAAGCGCACTTGAACTTATAGGCAACACACCGGTTCTTAAAATCAGCCGTTATGCCAAAGCGGCGGATATTGAGGGGGCTGAAATTTTGGCAAAACTTGAATATCTGAACCCTGCCGGGTCGGTTAAGGACAGAATTGCCCTTGCTATGATTGAGGACGCCGAGAAGAAGGGGCTTCTTAAGAAGGATTCGGTTGTTATCGAGCCTACTTCGGGAAACACGGGTATAGGTCTTGCGGCAGTCGCAGCCATAAAGGGCTACCGCACAATAATTACTCTGCCGGACACTATGAGTATTGAACGCCGAAATCTTCTTGCGGCATACGGCGCAGAGCTTGTTTTGACGGAGGGCGCAAAGGGCATGAAAGGGGCAATTGCCAAAGCTGACGAGCTTGCGGCGACAATACCCGGAGCGGTTATTCCCGGTCAGTTTGTAAACCCCGCCAACCCCGCAATACACAAGGCAACAACGGGCCCCGAAATTTGGGAGCAGACCGACGGAAAGGTTGACATTTTCGTTGCCGGTGTAGGCACAGGGGGAACAGTCACCGGAGTAGGGGAGTACCTTAAGTCGCAGAACCCGAATGTTAAAATTGTGGCAGTTGAGCCGGCTTCAAGCCCCGTTCTTTCAAAGGGAACAGCCGGAGCACACAAAATTCAGGGCATAGGCGCAGGCTTTGTTCCCGATGTGTTAAACACAAATATATATGACGAGGTTATTGCCATAGAGAATGACGACGCCTTTGAAGAGGGCAGAGTTTTCGCAAAAACAGAGGGTATTTTAGCCGGTATTTCCTCCGGCGCAGCCCTTAAGGCAGCCGCAATTTTAGCTAAACGCCCCGAAAACAAGGGCAAGACAATAGTTGTGCTTCTTCCCGATTCGGGCGACCGCTATCTTTCAACACCTTTATTCAAAAAGTATTGATAATACTGATAAATATAAAAGCCGAAAAGGGGCTTAAACGCTCTTTTTCGGCTTTTTCTAATGTTTTTAATTTTGCTTATCTTGCTCCGCGGCTGTCCTTAAGCTCAAAAAGAAGCTTTATAAGACCTTCCTTATAGGGAACAAAAACGTCTTTATTTATTTTATCGATAATTTCTTCAAGACCTGCCCATTTAACCTCGGAAACCTCACTTTCCTGAAGTGTAAGCTCGCTGAGATCAATGTCACTGTTGATTACATAATAATCGTCAAAAATATTTTCACAGCAGAATGTTAAATAAGGCGTTTTTTGGCTCAAGTCCGTTTTAAGACCCAGCTCCTCAAGGGTTTCTCTTTCAGCCCCTTCGGAGCTTGTTTCACCTGAAATAACAGATCCTCCGGCGCTTAAATCCCACATATCGGGGAAGGCGTGTTTAACAGGCTGTCTTTTCTGAATAAGCATTTCGCCCTTGCTGTTGAATATGCAGATATGAACCACAAGGCGGTAACTCCCCGAGGGCGGTTCTTTGCCTCTTTCGCACTTTAAGCCTGTTTTGGTTCTGTCTGAGTTATAAACATCGAAAAATTCCATAGGTTTACTGCTCCATAGTGTAGGAAGCTGTTTTTGTCTCTGCGTCCCAACTTACCTCTGCGCCTAAGACATTACCCAAAACTCTGAAGGGCACATACATTCTGCCGTCGGTAATTTCCGCTCTTACGCCGTTTTCAAGCTCATAGCTTACGCCGTCAATTACATAGGCGTCGCTGCCTGCGGTAAATTCCACAACACTGCTGCCTGTTGCTATAATTGCTGTTTTGGTTTCGGCGTCCCACTTAATGGCATTGCTTTCATCGGCGTCCTCAACGTCACCTGCGCAGAGAGCCAAAGCCACAAACCTTAAGGGAACAAGGGTTGAGCTGCTGTCTGCCTGAATATAGGCGGCGGCATCAACGGAATATTCTGTATCGTTTATGGCGATTGAGCTGCTGCCGATTTGAACGCTGACGTTGAAGCTTTCCTTTTCTTTCTCGGCGGCTTCCGTTGTGGCTTCTGTTTCTTCATCGGAAACAGTGGTTGTTTCAGACGAAGAGCTGTCTGTGCCGTCAACGGTTGTGCTTGTGCCCTCTAAGGGCATATAGCCGAAAATATATGTTCCGCTTGTGATAGATGTTTCGTTTGAATCAACGGTTACGGTAATGTATTTGGTGTCGTCTTTGCTTTTGGCGGTTACATTAAGGGGAATGTAGTAGTAGGGGGTTGAGCCGTTAATTCTTTCTCCGCAGTATGCGCTTGGAATGGGGAAAAGCTCTACCTCAACCATAGTGTTTCCCGACTTTGTCATTTCCCAGGGGATGTAATTGTCGCCGATTTTGCCCCAAAGGTCGTCAAGGGTCGCCTTTGCTCCCTGATTGTAAAGCTTGTTTTTAAGGGATGTGAAAGAATTGCCGTTGCCCTGAAGTGATGAAAACGAAGGGGTGTATAAAACTTCGGCGTTTGAAAAGCTTAAAACAATTGTGTCGCCGGTTTCGACTTGGCTTGTAGGTACGATTTTAAGATATACGTCAGTTATTGTTGTTTCGTCTCTTACAGTTCTTGTTTTGTTAAGTGAGTTTGATGAGGCTGCTAATGTTCCGTTTGCGGAAGCTATGGTTAAAACAGCCGCTAAAATAAGTGCAATTTTTCTTTTCATAATGTAAACCTCCTTTTCGTAATGTTTTTGATTTATTAATTTATTGTCTCAGGGTAAAGCTGCTGTCAAAGCCTCCCCACGTCGCAGCAAGCTCCATTCGTTTATTTCCGCACAAATGCAGAAATAAGACTCATTCTGCTGCGGCTCCTCTTTCGCAAAAAGTTTCAAACTTTTTGCGATGGGCGGCTTCGCCGCCGGTTCACCTCTCAGCTTCACTACGTTCAGCAACTCCCCTCAAGGGGAGCCTTTGTTGCCTGTTGTCTGCCGCTTCGTTATCTTTTGTCCTGGAATTTAAGTCCGTAAAAGCTGCTTTCGATATAGCCGTATTTACCTTCAAACAGAGTTCCGTCTTCTTCATAAACCTTTACGGGTATAATTACAACTCCGTCTCCAAGCTCAGGTTCAAGCTCTTCAAACATTGATGGGTCGCAGTTTTCAATAATTTCCGTTGAAACAATCTCTGCTTCATCGGGCTTTGAAATATTATACATTGTCATTTTTACGGAAGGGTAAACAGCCTCTTCCGTTTCGTCATCTTCGTCTGTCTCTTCACTTTTCGGGTTTTCGCTGCTTTCATCTTCTTCGGGGGCTTCTTCCGCTTCGGGCATAAACTGCGAAAATCCTATAACCCTTTCGTCATTATAAAGGTAAAGCTTTTCATCCTCCGCCTTGAAGCTTCCCAAATATTCACCGTCCGCAGAGGAAAAGACCGCAATGTGCTCTTCCGGTTCCCCTGTTAAGAAAATTCTTTCGTCACCTTCGCTTAAATTCCGACAGGGGGCTTCAATGTCTAAATCAGAAGCGGAAATATTAAGGAGACTGTCCAAAACGTAAATATTTACTGCCCCTTTATTGTTTTCGGCTGCAAACAAAGGCTGGTTTTGAGACACAAGCTTTGCTTTGCCCTCAAGTCTTACTATATTTTCGAAGTCGACGATACCCTCATCATAGGCAAGCTTATAATAGTTTGAATAGCTGCCCTCGTCGTCGCCGTAAACATTGTTTTTGTCCTCCTGACCTACGTAAACGCCGCTCCCGCAGAAGCAAACTTGATTGTTTACGCCGAAAAAGCCCGAATATTTGCCTTCCTCGCTTAAATTATCAAGGTCAAAGCCCGTAACGGAAAGAAGCTTGCTTCCGTTATGCTCGCTGAAATATCTTACATTGGCGTAGGAAATTGGGAAATAGCCGTTTACGCCTTCAAAGTTTTGCTCATTTGCGGCTACAGGGTCGCAGAGAGCCGCAAAGTAAACATATCCGTCGGAAATAACCGCTCCGGTGCACTCTCCGTCCATACAGACGTATTTTCTCATAATGCCGTAATCCCCGGTCATATCCAAAAGGCAAAAGCTTGCCAAGCCGTTTCTGCTTCCCTCGGCGCAGACATAATCTCCCAAAACAGAGAGCCTTTCAAGGTCAAAGCCGAAGGGCAGAATAATATAGCAAAGCTCCTCAAAGCTTCCATAGGGCATATCGTTTGCCTTAACGACTCTTTCTCCGTCATAAAAATAAACAAATTCTTCATCGCGGCAGAGAATATAAAGCTCTGAGTCGTCTTCGGTTTTCAAAAGCTTCTCCGCTTCTTCCTCTTCACCGGGGCTGTAAAGCTCCTTCACGATTTCATATGAAGCAAGGGGCAGATTATAAACTAATTCCTTTATGTTTTCAATAAGCTCGCCCTCGGTTTCCTTATCGAAAATATCCTTCATACTGCTTAAAATAATAAGACCGTCATCATAAAAAAGCTCAAGCCCGAAAACATCCGCAAAGTCTCTTACTGCAAAAAGACACTCGCCGTTTATAACAACAGGAGCGTAAGAAAGCTCTGTTTTTTTGTCTCTTTCGGCTGTTGAAAGACGGGCTTCTGTAGAGTCTGTTTCAGCCACCAAAGCCATATTGTCATATTTTATTGTAAGCTGACCCTTGTCTTGATTAAAAGAGATGACAGCATCAAAGCCGTTTTTGTAAAAGCAGAGAGGAAGATAGTTTACGCCCTCAATCATTGTAGGGGTTTGGCTTGTATTATCTTCATTAATAAAGGTCTGTTTTTGCTTTTTAAGCATAATGGGGCTTTTTTCATAAACCACAACTGCGCTGTTAAGCCTGTCGTTAAAGCCTACGGCGACATAGCCGCTTTTTTCACGCCCTGCAAGCTGCAAAACGAGAATAACCATTACAAATATAAAATATATTACAAGAATATATATAGGCAGCTTTTTATTCATAAAACTACATCCTTCTCAAAAACTGCAAATAAGCGGTTTAAGAAAACCGCTTGATTTGTTATAAGTACGGATTCGGGTCAACATACTGCCCGTTTATTCTGACTTCAAAATGGAGGTGGGCGCCTGTGGAATAGCCTGTAGAGCCTGCCTTGGCAATAACCTGACCTCTCACAACGCTTTGACCCACAGTTACGCATAGTGAAGAGTTATGACCGTAAAGTGTGGAGAAGCCGTCGCCGTGGTCTATAATAACGCAGTTTCCGTAGCCGTTTCGAACTCCGGAATAAATTACCGTTCCGTCATCAGCCGCCACAATGTCTGTTCCGTAGGGGGCTCTCATATCTAACCCCGAGTGGAACTCGCCGCTTCCGGAAATGGGGCTTGACCTGTAGCCGTAAACATCGTTTATAATTCCCACATATGCGGGAACGGACCACAGGAATTTGCCTCCGCCGTAGCTGTAAATCTTGTTTGAGCTTGAATATGAGGCTGCGTTGCTTGCCGCCGCTTTGGCTGCCGCAGCTGCAGCTGCAGCTTCTTTTTCGGCTTTTTGAATAAGTGACTTTATGTATTCGTTGTCCTCTTCAAGGTCTGCAAGCTGCTGGTTATAGGTTGCTTCGTCGGAGCTGAGCTTTGAAATAAGCTCTAATTTTTCCTGAACCTTGTTGTCAAGCTCCGCTTTTTTGGTGGCTTTTTCAGCCGTCAAAACCTCAAGCTCCTGCTTGCACTCTTCGATTTCGTTTACCTTGTCGTTAATCAAAGTTTCCAAAGCCTGAAAGTCTGCAAGAAGGCTGTTGTCATAATCCATAATTCTGTTTATGTATTCCATTCTGTTCAGATAGTCGCTGAAGCTGTTGGCGTTTAACAGAATTTCCATATAGCCTATGTCGCCCTCTTCATACATAACCCTAATTCTGCTTTTAAGGGTGTCGTACTGGGTTTCTCTTTTAGCCGTCGCCGCCGCAAGATCCTCCTGAGCCTGTGAAAGCTGTTTGTTTGTGTCGTCAAGCTCCTGAACGAGGTTTTCATATTCGCTGTTTACCTGGTTAAGCTCGTTGTCGAGCTTTTCAACCTCGTCTTTAGCCGTTGACTTTTCGGAAGAGGTTTGGTCAAGCTGACTTTGAACCTGATCCATTTTATCCTCGTTTTGCTGAAGCTCTTCCTTATATTCGGAAATACTGTCCGCAAAGCTTGAGGTTACACTGGCGGCGGTTATTACAGCCGCCATAGACATAATTATTATCTTTCTTTTCATAGTTTAACACTTCCCATATAACTTTATACACGCAAGTACTTTCTCATAGAGCTTACGGAACCGATTATACCTAAAAGAACTCCGAAAACGATTGTTACGGGAGCTACAATGACAAATACGTCGAAAACTCCTGCAAACTCGGCAATATTGTTAATAACGGGTATTTTTTCGGTTACAAGGTGGAGACACTCCGTATAGCCCAAGAAGCAAAGAACGGTAGGTATAACCGAGCCTATTAAGCCTATAAGCATACCCTCTATTATAAAGGGCCATCTTATAAACCAGTCTGTAGCTCCAACATATTTCATAATGTTGATTTCGTTCTTTCTGATTACAACGGTGAGCCTGATTGTGTTCATAATAATTGAAACGGATATAACACAGAGAATAACAATAACTATCACACTGAAAATTCTCACAGCTGTGTTAATTCTCACGAGTATATTGGCTTCTTCGGTGGCGTGTCTGATTTTTTCAATACCTTTGTATTCATATTCAATTCCGCCGTATTCGGAAGCATCGTAAAGCTCAACTCCTGCAACGCCGTAATCCTCAGTGGTTCCGCCACTGTAATAATAAGAGCCTTCAAGCTGGGCGTTTCCTCCGGCAGTAGCCGCAACGGCACTGTTAAGGGTGTCTAAAAGAGCCTGAGAGGGTTCTGAAGAGTAGGTAACTGCTTCTGTTTCTTCCTCGGCGGCTGTTGTTGTTTCAGTTGCGGCTTCTGTGGTTGCCTGAGTAGTCGCTTGTGTAGTTGCCGCGGCAGTTGTGGCTTCAGCCGCAGCTTCCGCAGTTTCCTGCTGAGGGGTCGCTTCTGCGTCAGACTGAGCACCGCTTGTTACAACCTCTGTGGCAGGCTGTGTTGCTGTAGTTGCCTGAGTGGCTGCTTGGGTAGCTGCCTGAGTAGTTGCCTGAGTAGTTGCTTGGGTTTCGCCTTCGACGGCGTCTCCACCTTCGGGCTCTACAATGCCTAATTCCTCAGCCTGTTTTCTTGTTATTTGGTTTCCGTTTTCGTCAAGATAAATTCTTTCAACATAGTCATCGGCGTCGAGGTTTCCGTTAAGCTCAGCTTCCACCGAAACCTGAAGGGTTTCAAGCTGCTTAACAACCTCCTCCTGATATGCTGCCCCGTCAAGACTTATTTCGAAAGAGGCAGGCAGGGGATTGTCCTCCCTGAGACCTTCAAGAATAGAAGAATTTTCCCATGTTGAAAGGGCGTCGTCTAAGTTGTCTTCGGCTGTTTTATAAACAACTTCGCTGACATGGTCTATGGCAATAATTCTGTCCTGAATATCCATAGCCATTTCTTCGGTGACATCGGGACCCAAAAATACGGTTATGCCTATTGTTTCTTCAAACTGCTGCAAAATGTAATTAATGTTCATTCCCACACACAAAGAAAGAATGAGAATAAATGAGCAGGCAGCCACAGTGGCAATAGCCGCAAGGCTCATAAAACCGTTTTTAAACATTCCCCTGAGACCCTGACCCAAATGATATTTAAAGGTACTAAGCTTCATCGTCATAACCGCCTTCCGCAATATCGCTTATAAGAACGCCGCTGTCAAGATGAATAACACGCCTTCTCATTTTGTTTACAATGTCCTTTGCGTGTGTCGCCATAACAACAGTTGTTCCTCTTGAGTTTATTTCTTTCAAAAGCTCCATAATCTCCCAGGCTGTGTCGGGGTCGAGGTTGCCCGTAGGCTCGTCGGCTATGAGAATAGGGGGCTTGTTGATGATTGCTCTGGCAATAGCTACTCTTTGTTTTTCACCGCCGGAGAGCTGGTCGGGGTAGGCGTTGGCTTTTTTATGTAAGCCCACAAGCGACAGTGTTTGAGGAACAGACCTTCTTATGTTTCTGTTTGAAGCCTCTATAACCTGCATTGCAAAGGCTACATTTTCATAAACCGTTTTTGACGGCAGAAGCCTGAAGTCCTGAAAAACGCAGCCTATTTTTCGTCTTAAATAGGGGACTTTTTTCCTTTTAAGACTTCCGAGAGCTGTTTTATCCACAAAAACTTCGCCTGTGGAGGGTTCAATCTCCTTAAGGAGAGTTCTTATGAATGTGGATTTTCCCGAGCCGGAAGAGCCGACTATAAAGACGAACTCTCCCTTTTCTATTTCAACGGAAAAATCCTTAAGCCCCAATGCTCCGTTTTCATAAATTTTTGTTACATTCTGCATTGAAATCATACTGCTCAATTTTAGTTCATTCCTTTTTTCTTTGTTTACGGCAACTATTATACAGCCTGTGAGTTAAAAAAGCCTTATTAAATTATTAAGCTTTTATTAAGGAAGTTCAGGCTTATTAAAGTGCCGTTCTTCAGAAAATTAATATCTGAAGTGGTCTTTATAATTCATATATTTTGATACCATAAGCATAATCTTAAATACTATGGCGTCGTCAAAATTTCTCAGGTCAAGCCCTGTCATTTTCTGAAGCTTGTCAAGTCTGTAAACAAGTGTGTTTCTGTGGATGTAGAGCTGTCTGGATGTTTCGGAGACGTTAAGGTTGTTGTCGAAAAACTTGTTTACTGTGGTGAGAGTTTCTTCGTCGAACTGATCCATATTAAGCCCGTGAAGAACCTCGTTTATAAACATTCTGCAAAGAGGTGTAGGCAGCTGATAAATAAGTCTGCCGATACCTAACTGGCGGTAGTTTATAATGTGGTTTGACTCTTCGAAAATCTTGCCTACCTCAAGAGCCATTTTTGCCTCTTTATAAGATGAAGAGGCATTCTTAAGGTCTTTTACGTCTGTACCTATTGCTACGAAAATGTTGCTCATAGCTTCGGCTGACAGTGTGTCATAGATTGTCTTGGCGATGTTTTCGATTTCCTCGTTTCCGTCGCTTTCCTTAAGCTCCTTAACGAGAATAATGCTCTTTTCGTCAACCGCCGTAACAAAATCCTTCATCTTTGTGGGGAAAATGCTCCTGACGATTTCCACAATGTTAAGATCCTTGTCAAGCTCGGTCTCGATAAGATAGACAATTCTTCTGACGTTGTTTTCAATATGAAGCTTTTTAGCTCTTGAGTATATATCAACAAGGAGCAGATTGTCAAGCAAAAGATTTTTTATAAAATTATCTTTGCCATATCTTTCTTTATATGCAACAAGAAGGCTCTGAATTTGGAAGGCAACCATCTTGCCTATTCTGAAGGTTTCTTCGTCATCGCCCTTTACAAGAACGATATATTCAATGCTTCCGTTATCGAAAACCTTAAAATATTGGAAGCCTGCCGCAAGCTGGTTTTCAGCCGGCGAGGCAACAAACTGCTCAATGTTTTTAACAACGGTGTTCTGCATATCGTCTTCGGTAGAAGCAACAACCTTGCCTTCTCTTTCAACAACGCAAAGCTCACGCCTTGTAATGTTTTTAAGTCCGTCAACGGTACTCTGTAAAATCTGATTTGAAATCAATACCTTCACTCCCTTTATAAAAAATTCTCTTTAATAATCTTTAAAGCCAGCATAGCTGACTATATTTTATAACAAAACTTCGAAAAAGAAAAGAGAAATATTTAAAAAATTTAGGATTTTTCGAAGATATTTTAGTTTTCAGGAAAAAAGCAAATAAAATTTCGGTAAAATTTAAGACATATGAACCGAAAAACAGGCTTAAGTTAACCTAAACAGCCGATATAAAAATTTAACGGGATTTTTTTGGGCGTTTCCCTTGACACAAAGTTTTTTTATTATATAATTAAAATAGTTAAAATAGTATTTGACATTTTACAATAACGGAGGAAAAATTTATGGGCTTACTTTTTTTGGAATATATTGTTTTGGCAGTGCTTGTGGTTTATTTTTCACTGAAGCTGTCATTTTATGTTGATGAGCTTGACAAAAAGACGGCTCTGTCCGGGGCATTTATAGGCGGAATTATGCTTGCGGCGGTAACGAGCCTTCCCGAGCTTTTCACAAGCATAACCGCTGTCTGCATAGTAAACGAGCCTAACCTTGTTTTGGGAAACGTTTTGGGCAGCGATATTTTCAACCTTGTAATTATCGGTATCTGCCTGACCTTTGCCGCAGGGCTTTATACAAAGTCAAAGGTTTCAAAGACACATCTTTATACGCTTCTTTTGACTGTTCTTATGTACGGAGCTTGTTATTTCGGCATAACACATCAGAACTCAACTCTTAATCTTTTGGTTTTCTCAATCGACGCGGCTTCTGTGGCAATTTTGATTATTTATATTATTAATGTAAAGCTTATTGCCTCGGACGAGGGAGAGGAAAACGAGGAAAGCGCTTCAAGCGATTTGACACCGCCGCAGATTATGGTTCGGTTTGTGATTTTTGCAGTGCTTTTGGTTATAACAAGTATTGTGCTCACAATGGTGACCGATAAGCTTGCCGACAGTTTGGAACTTGGCAAAACCGTAGCCGGAGCAATCTTCTTGGGCGTGGCTACGTCTCTTCCCGAGCTGACATCTTCCATAAACCTTGTTCGTCTTAAGAACTTCAATGCTTCAATCGGCAACGTAACCGGCAGCAACATCTTCAACTTTATAATTCTTGTTTTCGGCGATTTGCTTTATACCGGCGGAAGTATTTATTATGATGAAGCTGCTTCTAAGACCATTCTTATGTTCGGCGTCATTTCGACCTTCCTTGCAATCGGCGTTATGTTTTCCAAAAAGTCGGCGGTTTTGTCGCGTATTTTGGGACTGCTGCTTATCGTGTCTTACGTTTCGTCAATAGTTTTATCAATGTAAGTAATATCGCAAAAATGCTCCTTAAGAGGGGAGGTGAAAGCTTTCCCTCTTAAGGGCGTTCAAAAACTTTTTTCAAAAAATGTAAAAAAGTTCTTGACTTTTTGCTTTGAAAATGTTATAGTATCTATTGTCGCTTGAACAAAGCACTTAAAACAAAATATTGTTTTATGGGAGCATAGCTCAGCTGGGAGAGCATCTGCCTTACAAGCAGGAGGTCATAGGTTCGAGCCCTATTGTTCCCATCTATGGCGGAATAGCTCAGTTGGCTAGAGCACACGGTTCATACCCGTGGTGTCGAGGGTTCAAATCCCCCTTCCGCTACACAAAAAATCGTTATGGCAACATAACGATTTTTTTTACATTGATTAAAGCCTGCCTTTGAGGAGGAGCTTTTGTTAATGTACGAAAGACATTGATATAAAAACTGACAGGCTTTGTTATTTTGCGGACGTAACAAAGCCTGTCATAAGGAAAAAGAAAGATAAAAAATTAATCATACAGCAAGAAAAGATGAACGAGTTTCTTTAATTGCTGATTTAATTATAACACTATATTTAGTAAATTTCAAGTAAAAAATCACTGTATCTTGAATTTTTTTGCACAAAATATCAACATATATCGACCTGCAAAAGGGCTTTTTTCCCTTAATTAAGCATTTCCGCAAGCTGAGACACCGTTACAAACCTAATTCCCTCGGCTTCAAAGTCTTCATACACCTCTTTTACAGCTTCTGCGGTGACCTTTCCCCCTTCAGCTCCAACATGACCTATACAGACGGCATAACCTCTTTTCTCCGCAATTTCTTTTGTCTTTTTCAGGTTTCCCAAAATTTCTTCCTTGCTTTGGGTTGAGTCCAAAAAGACGTCACGCTTTAAAAGCTTAATGCCGAATTTTTCAGCCATTTCGCCGCTTAAGCTGTCGGGGGTGGTCATACTGTCAACGAAAAGCATATTCCTGTCTTTAAGCTCTTGGAAAAGAAGACTCATAGCGCTTTCGTCCTCGGTGGCTTTCGACCCCATATGGTTGTTTGCCCCTACAGCGTCAAAGCAGTCAAAGGCGTCACTGAGAAGGGCGGTTATTTCTTCATCTGTCATATCCGTAAAAAGAGCTCTGTCGCCCAGCCAGCTCCGCTTTCCCTTTTTGGCTTCCATAGGCAGATGAACCAAAACATCGTTTCCCTTTTCCTTAAGTATAGCTGCGTCTGCCTTGCTTTGGCTCTGAAAGGGCATAACCGCCCCTGTGAATTTAATAGGAAGAGAGAGAAATTCCTCTGTTCCCTCTGCCCCTCCGCCGAAATCATCTATAATTATTGCAATATAAGCCATCTTATTTTGCGAAGCAGTCTCCCGAAGCTCAGAACCCTGTCTCAGAAAATTTATAAAAAATGCCGCAAACAACACAAAAATCAGAATATTTATATTTAAGCCGTATTTTTTCTTCAAAAACGCTCTTCCTTTCCCTCAAAAAATTATGTACAAAAATTAACTTGAAATTTTGTTAAAAACTCACAACAAATCAAGTTTTTAAAAATTTTTTTGTTATTGATAGACAAGTTTTATGCCGAAAATTAGCCAATTATGACAAAGTCAAAAAATTAACTCAGCAGGTTTTCCAATTTTTCGGCTGATTTTAAGCTTATATTTATATAAATATTCACTTGCAAACAAAATATTAAAAAATCTTTGGTTTGACAAAACGGCGATTTTAGTATAATATATTATTTGTAACCATATTTTTAAAAAGAAATCTATGAGGAGGATTTTTATAATGAAAGAGATTAAGATTAATGTTGATTCTATCAACAAGGTAAAGGAATTTGTTAATATTTTGAACACATTTGACGGCGACTTCGATCTCGTTACCGACAGATACGTTGTTGATGCTAAGTCTATTATGGGTATCTTCTCCCTTGATATTTCAAAGGACATCACTCTTGCTATCCATGACAACGCTCCTGCAGACAAGGTTGTTGCCGCACTTGCTAAGTTCATTGCATAAACATATTGAAATTTCTTAAGCTTAGGCTTACATAACCGCCGGACTTTTCAGTTTCGGCGGTTTTTCTTGTGTGGCAGGAAAAATAAAACCACCTGCTATGCAGGTGGACCCCAGCAGCTTC
>JAJPZT010000045.1 GCA_021204175.1 Clostridiales bacterium
ACTTCGTTTTCGGAACGTTTCAAAGTGGAAGTAAACTTTTCACTTCAGCAAAGTTATTTTGGTGATTTTGACAAAACAATTATTGAAAATAGTGTAGAAATATGGTATTATAGACTTTGTACAAGAGAATAAGTGAAAACGTAAGGCTTTTTTAGCCTGCGGGCGGTTGTGTCCCCCGAAAGGGGGTGATTATATGGGTGAGCAAATATTATATCTTACAATTTTATTGCTTATCATATACATCTTAAGCAAGTAAAAACCGCCCTATCCGAACCATAGGACGGTTTTTCAAATTTTAATTTGATAACTGAATTTTGGGTAAAGATACAACCGCTTTCACGATTTCTCTTGTACTTTTATTATAACGGCTTTTTCAGCCAAAGTCAACTATAGATTTTCAGATTTTTCGTCTTTTATGCCCTTTAAAATTATCTGCCTTGCAGCTGCGGCGTCTTCTTTGGAAAGGGGTTTTGTTCCCTTAAGAGGGTAAGCCTTCCCCAGTGCCTCATACTTTTTCTCGCCCATATTATGATAGGGCAAAACCTCAACACCCACAAGGTTGTTAAAGCCGCCAACCATACGCCCCAAAGCGTATAAATTCTTTTTATTATAGGTTATCCCCGGAACAATAACGTGTCTTAAAACAAAGGGCGTATTAAATTCCGCCAAATATTCAAGAAAAAACCTGTTGCTTTCGGGGGTCATACCCGTTAAATCTTTATAGCCCTTGGGGTCTGAATGCTTAATATCCAAAAGAACCAAATCCGTGGCTTTTAAAAGCCTTTCAAAGTCGGCTTTTCTTTCCTTTGAACAGACTGCCCCGGAGGTATCGAGACAGGTGTGTATTCCCCGTCGCTTGCACTCCACAAAAAGCTCGGTTAAAAACCCAAGCTGTAAAAGAGGTTCTCCTCCCGTTGCCGTAAGTCCGCCGTTTTTATAAAAGGGCTTGTTTTTTTCATATTCCTCCAAAAGCTGAAAAACGGTTTTTTCCTCACCGCCTTTAATTTCCCATGTGTCGGGGTTGTGGCAAAAGAGACACCGCATGGGACAGCCCTGAAAAAACACAACAAACCTTATTCCGGGACCGTCTACGGTTCCGAAGCTTTCGATTGAATGAATTCTCCCTACGGGATCAAAATCTGTCATGGAAGGTTCTTGAAATAACTTCGTCCTGCTGCTTCTTAGTCAGCTTGTTAAAGTTTACGGCATAGCCCGAAACCCTTATTGTAAGCTGGGGATATTTTTCGGGATGAGACTGAGCATCAATCAATGTTTCTCTGTTAAGTACGTTTACATTCAGGTGGTGGCCGCCTTTTTCGGCATATCCGTCAAGAAGCCCTACCAAATTATCTATCTGAGCATTTGTAGCTGTCATAATATATACCTCCTTAAAAACTTATTTATATTATTCCTCGGGAATTTCCACAGTAGGCTCGCAGCACAGGCAGTCATCGTTAAGCTCGATAACTATGTCGCTCATAAGAACCTTGTCCTTGCCCAGTGCATCGGGAATAATTGAGAATGTGTTGCTTATGCCGTCCTGTGCGGCGTCAAAGGGCAGCTTTGAAACAGAGCTTAATGAAGCAACTGCGCCCTTTGAATCTCTGCCGTGCATCGGGTTTGCTCCGGGAGCAAAGGGAGTGCCTGCCTTTCTTCCGTCGGGGGTAGCCCCTGTAGCCTTTCCGTAAACCACATTTGAGGTTATGGTAAGAAGTGAAGTCGTAGCAACAGACTCTCTGTAGGTGGTGTTTCCTCTGACGTATCTTGCAAATTCCGAAACAATTTCATAAGCAAGCTCATCAACTCTGTCGTCGTTGTTGCCGAATTTGGGATAGTCTCCTTCAACAATAAAGTCGGTGGTTATGCCCTTTTCGTTTCTCACTGCTTTAACCTTGGCATATTTGATTGCGGAAAGGGAGTCTGCCAAAACCGAAAGACCTGCTATGCCCGTTGCGAACCATCTTTTAACGCTTGTGTCGTGCAAAGCCATTTGAAGGCTTTCATAGCAGTATTTATCGTGCATATAATGTATAATGTTAAGAGCATTTACATAAACCCTTGCAAGCCATTTTGCCATTTCCTTATATTTCTTATAAACCTCGTCAAAATCGAGATATTCGCTCGTAACGGGAATTGTCTCGGGGCCTACCTGCTTTCCCGACATTTCGTCTACACCGCCGTTAATAGCGTAAAGAAGACACTTTGCAAGGTTTGCCCTTGCTCCGAAAAACTGCATTTCCTTGCCCACACGCATTGAGGATACACAGCAGGCAATAGCGTAGTCGTCGCCGTGAGTTACTCTCATAAGGTCGTCATTTTCATACTGAATTGAAGACGACTCGATAGAGGTCTTAGCGCAGAAGCGCTTAAAGCTTTCGGGAAGTCTCGTTGACCACAAAACAGTTAAGTTAGGCTCGGGAGCAGTTCCCAAATTTGAAAGTGTATGCAAATAACGGAAGGACATCTTTGTTACAAGAGGTCTGCCGTCAATGCCCATACCGCCGATAGACTCGGTTACCCATGTGGGGTCGCCTGAAAACAGCTCGTCATATTCCTTTGTTCTTGCAAATCTGACCATTCGAAGCTTCATAATGAAGTGGTCAATAAATTCCTGAATTTCGCTTTCGGTGAATGTGCCTTCAGCAAGATCTCTTTCAGCATAAATATCCAGGAAGGTTGAGGTTCTGCCCAAACTCATAGCTGCGCCGTTCTGGCTCTTAACCACTGCCAAATAGCCGAAATAAAGCCACTGAATAGCTTCCTCAACATTCTCAGCCGGACGGGAAAGATCAAAGCCGTAAATGCTGCCCAGCTCTTTAAGATCCTTAAGAGCTTTAATCTGCTCTGAAACCTCTTCTCTGTTTCTTATAACGTCCGCATACATTATAACCCTTGAATGGTTCTTCCAGCTTTCCTTGTCTTCAATAAGCCTGTCAACGCCGTAAAGGGCAATTCTGCGGTAGTCGCCTATAATTCTTCCTCTGCCGTAGGCATCGGGCAGACCCGTAATAATATGGCTTGAACGGCAGGCTCTCATTTCGGGGGTATAAGCGTCGAAAACCCCGTCATTGTGGGTCTTGCGGTATTTCTTATAAAATTCCACAAGCTGCTTGTCTACCTTATAGTCGTGATCCTCACAGGCTTTAACCGCAACTCTTATGCCGCCGTTTGGCATAAAGGCTCTTTTCAGGGGCTTGTCTGTCTGAAGCCCTACAATAGTTTCAAGGTCTTTATCGATATATCCCGCCGGGTGTGAGGTTATTGTAGACACAACCTTTGTGTCCATATCCAAAACGCCGCCGGCAGCTCTTTCCTGAGCCATAAGGTCAAGAACCTCAGCCCAAAGCTTTTCGGTTCTGCCGGTAGGCGGCTGAAGAAATTCCTCGCCGCCCTCATACGGGGTATAATTTCTTTGTATAAAATCTCTTACGTCGATTTCTCTGTTCCAGCTTCCTTTTACAAAGCCTCTCCATTCGTTTTGCATAAATATTCGTCCTCCTGTAAAAAGGTTAAGAAACCGCCTGTTAATCAGCTCATTGTTTCCTCAAAAATATAAAATCCAACATTAGTACCGCCGTCGGCTAATAAAAATGTTTAATACATAATCTATATTATACTCTTTTTCTGAATATGTCAATAGAAAAACAAATTCTTTTTGCTGAGTTTTTCGGTTTTTAGGCTGAAAACGCTTTATTCCGAACAACATTTGTTTTTAATCATTGACACATTTTGACAGCTGTATTAACCTTGCATATTATATATTTGAAAATTTACTGAGAAGTCTAATAAATTTATAAATTATTCAAATAAAAACAACCTCCTATTTCGTGTATAATTAATTACTAAAAAAATCCAAACTGTATAAAAGCCGTCTCGGTATGAGAACGGCTTTGGTTTGATTTATAAGATTTATTTAATTCCCATCCAAGATGAAATAACCATTTTCTGCACTTCGCTTGTGCCTTCATATATTTCCGTAATTTTGGCATCACGCATTATTCTTTCAAAAGGATAATTTCTTGAATAACCGTCAAAGCCTGCAAGCTGGGCACAGCGGCGTGTTACATTCGTGGCGGCTTCTGCGGCGTACAGCTTGCCCATAGCTGCTAAGTGAGAAAAGGGCTCGTGATCCTGCTTTGCCTGTGCGGCACGGTATACCAAAAGTCTGGCGGCATCAACTCTTGCCTGCATATCGGCCAGTTCAAACTGTGTAAACTGATATTGCGAAATCCTCAGACTGCCCTCTGTATGCTCCGTTACATATTTTTTACAGTGGTCTATTGCGGTTTGGGCAATCCCCAAAGCCTGTGCGGCAACTCCTATTCTTCCGCCGTCTAAGGTTGTAAGGGCAATTTTAAAGCCTTTTCCGAGCTCACCAAGCAAATTCTCTTTGGGAATTTTGCAGTCCTGAAATACAAACTCATATGTAGCCGAACCTCTAATACCCATTTTCTTTTCCTTTGTTCCGAAGGTAAAGCCGGGAGTTCCTTTCTCTACGATGAAGCCTGATATTCCTCTGCTTCTCTTGCTTTTGTCGGTCATTGCGGTAACATAATAGGTATCTGCATAATAACCGTTTGTTATAAATATTTTAGAACCGTTTAAAAGCCAGTAATCGCCCATATCAACAGCTGTTGTCTGTTGGTTTCCCAAGTCGCTTCCTGCCGAGGGTTCCGTTACGGCAAAGGCTCCCAACTTTTCACCTTTTAACAGCGGCACAAGAAATTTCCGCTTTTGTTCCTCTGTTCCGAATTCAAACAGTGGGAAAGATCCCAAAGAGTGGTGGTCCGAGAGCATAACCGATGTTGTTGAGCAGTGCTTTGCAAGCTCTTCGATAATAGCTATATAAGCAACATATGAGAAGCCTCCGCCGCCGTATTCTTTAGGATAGCATATGCCCATCATTCCCATTTCAGCTAACCTTCTGCGGTTTTCTTCCGGAAATCTTTCTTCCTCATCAAGCTCTGCTGCCAATGGAGCAACCTCGTTTACACCGAATTCATGAATAACACTTAACAATTTCTGTTCTTCATCGCTGAATTTAAAATTCATACATAATTACCTCCGTTTTAATTCATTAATTATTTTGATTTTTCGGAAACAGAACCTTGTCTTATCTGCTTTTTCCGTATATAATATATATTAACACGAAAAATTGCATAAAAAAATTAAATGTTTTCGATGTGAAAAATCGAAAAATTCGATATATTACAGAGGTTAAAATGAACACAAAAAATTTAACAACTTTAAAAACAATTATAGAAACAGGCAGTTTTCAAAAAGCCGCCGATAAGCTGCATTTCACACAGTCTACGGTTACATTTCAAATAAAACAGTTAGAGGAAGAATTATCCTTAAAGCTGTTTGAAAAAATAGGCAGACACATGGAGCTGACACAGGCAGGCAAAGACATTCTGCCCCAAATAGACATAATTTTGCAGGGAGAAGCCAAAATCCGCAGCTACGGCAAAAGTATGTCGGAAATCTCCGGCACACTGAAGCTGGCAATACCTGATTCCATATTAATATATAATATGCAGACATTTATTCGTACATTTAGGCACGAAGCCCCCAATGTGCAGCTTATAATCGACTCTCTTCAGTCTGAAGATGTAAACCAAGCCATTTTGGAAGGCAGGGCAGATATAGCAATAAATTGTGACAGGGATTTTTATCCCGACACAGTAGTTCACGAAAGATTAGGTACATACGCAACCGTCTTTGTTGCGTCACCCTTTGTCAATCCCGAATTATTGGACTTCACCACGCCACATCAGCAGAAGCCCTTCAGCCTTATCTGCAACGAACCAAACGCATATTATCAAACCGCAATGAACAAATATCTTTACTCAAAAGATATTACTATGAACCCCTATATGAAGGTTCAAAGCATAGAGGCAGTTAAAAAATGCGTTATGAATAATTTGGGTTTGGCAATCGTCCCCTACTATTCTGTAACAGAGGAATTAAAAAGCGGTGCCCTTATACGCATAAAAACAGACCTTGACGATATAACCTTCAATTCTGTTTGCCTTTATAACAAAAACAAGTGGCTCAGCCCCCAAATGGAACTGGCGCTTAAATTAATTAAGTCTACAGTTCCGGGACAAACTTAACAGTGTGATAATTGCCGTAAATTAAACAAATTTTTTATTGCAATAAATAGGATAAACCCAATAAAGTCACCGTATAATTAAAAGCTGTCATCTCAAGTACGGTGCTTTAACTTTCAATAAGACATTAATTTTTTCAGACGCAAAAAAGCAAAGCCGAGCTCTTATCAAAGTCACAACGGGTGTGGACAAATGGCTCAGATTATGGTATAATATAGCTATGAGAAAAACA
>JAJPZT010000088.1 GCA_021204175.1 Clostridiales bacterium
GATTATTACTCTTAATTTTAGTATAGTAATATAAAAGCGTTGTCGATATACAAACAAGTGAGTAAGCTTGCTTGCACGGTTGACTGTATGTAGACAAACTATAAATTCTTTTTAACTATTTAAGGAGGAAATTTTAAAATGGTATTTGATAAGGTTAAAGAAATTATTGCCGAACAGATGGGCGTTTCTGAGGATGATATTACTCTCGAAACTTCTTTCGCTGATGATCTTGATGCTGATTCACTCGACATCTTCCAGATTATTTCCGAGCTTGAGGACGCTTTCGAAATCGAGTTTGCAAACGAAGATGCTGAAAATATCAAGACAGTAGGCGACGCTGTTGACCACATTAACGAAGCAAAGAAATAATTATCTTTCACAGGGGGTACCGAAACCGCTTTTTTCGCGGCTTTTCGGTACGCCTTTATACTTTAAACATTATATTTTATTAAGCAGATGTAACAATTAAGACACGCTTTACTATTGCCTTAATTGTTATGCTTGCTTCTTAGGAGCTATGCATATGGATAAATTTTTAAATTATTCTTTTAATAACAAGGCATATTTGGAAACTGCTTTAACTCACAGCTCTTATGCCCACGAAATGGGTATGCCCACATATCGAAACAATGAAAGACAGGAGTTTTTGGGCGACGCTGTTCTTGAAATTGTGGTAAGCGACTATATTTTCAATAAATATAAGCTTATGCCGGAGGGCGAAATGACTAAGCTCAGAGCAGGGGCTGTCTGTGAGGAGAGCCTTGCGGCGGCAGCCAGAAAAATAGGCTTGGGCGAATATCTTTATTTGGGCAAGGGCGAAGAGCAGACAGGAGGCAGAAACAGATCTTCCATTTTGGCAGACGCTATGGAGGCTGTTTTCGGCGCAGTATATCTTGACGGCGGTATAGAAGCCGCAAGACCCTTTATTTTGGGCATTTTAAGTGCATATATAGAAGAGCTTAAAAGCAATTTCAAAACACGAGACTGCAAAACCTATCTTCAGGAAATGATACAGAAAAAGAGCAAGGAGCCTTTGGTTTATAACATCGTTAATGAATCGGGGCTTGCCCATAACAAAGAGTTCGTTTCAAACGTAACTCACAAGGGCGTTGTTTTGGGAACAGGCAAGGGTAAAAGCAAAAAAGAGGCGGAGCAAAACGCCGCCGCAGACGCAGTTCATAAGCTTAAGGGAGAAAGCTGATAAACGGCTGATCTAATTCTAATAATAATTTTTATTCAGGAGGCTATTATGGAAATATTAAAGGTTTCATCAACATCACAGCCTAAAAGCGTAGCAGGGGCTATTGCCGCAATCGTCAGAAACTCAGACACTGCTGAAATTCAGACAATCGGGGCAGGGGCTGTTAATCAGGCTGTAAAGAGTATCGCTATTGCAAGGGGCTATGTTGCTCCAAACGGAATTGACCTTATTTGCGTTCCGGCTTTCAGCCAAATAGAGGTTGACGGAGAACAAAAAACTTCAATTAAATTTGTTGTAGAAGCAAGATAAAATTTCAGACCTGTGGATATTTCCTCGGGTCTTTTTGTTTGAATAAAACTTTTCCTTCGGGAAACACTTTTTATAAAAGAGTTTTTCGGAGGTATTTTTTATGCGACAAAAGGTAGAAATCTGCGGAGTGAACACCTCCCTTTTGCCTGTTCTGAAAGACGATGAAAAGGACAGGCTCATAAAAAGAATTAAGGAAGGGGACGAGGAAGCCAAAAAGCAGTATATTTACGGCAATTTACGCCTTGTTTTAAGCGTAATTCAGCGATTTAACGGAAGGGGCGAGTCTCCCGACGATATTTTTCAGGTGGGCTGTATAGGGCTCATAAAGGCTATAAACAATTTCGATACATCTCAGGAGGTTAAATTTTCAACCTACGCCGTGCCTATGATTATAGGCGAAATAAGGCGTCACCTGAGAGACTACAATACTATTCGGGTAAGCCGTTCTCTGAGAGACACAGCCTATAAGGCACTTCAGGCTAAGGAAAGGCTCACAAGCCAGCTTTCAAGAGAGCCGACAGTTGACGAAATTGCTAAGGAATTAGAAATTGACCGAGGGGAGATAGTTATGGCCCTTGACGCAATTCAAGACCCCGTGTCTCTGTTTGAACCTGTTTATCATGACGGAACAGATGCACTTTTTGTTATGGATCAGGTCAGCGACGACAAGAACACAGACAACTCATGGGTAGAGAGCATAGCCCTTTCAGAAGCTCTGAAAAAGCTTTCGGAGAGAGAAAAGCATATTATTGACCTGAGATTTTTCAAGGGCAGAACCCAAATGGAGGTTGCGGAGGAAATAGGCATAAGTCAGGCTCAGGTTTCACGGCTTGAAAAAAGTGCGCTTAAAAATATGAGAAAGTATATGTGAGGTGATTTTATGGAGGTTTGGGACATAAACAGAGGGATAAGGGCTTATACGGCGAAAAGCAAAAGGTTTTGTTCCTGCGGATTGTCGGTTCTCTTCAAAAGAGAACTGAATAGGGAAGAGGTAACAAAAAACGCTTTGCTTATAAATGTTTTGGGACTGGGCTGCAAGGAATACCCCACTCCCTCGGAATTAGCCAAGGCGGCGGCTCTTTCCTACGGCAGCGGTATTGACTGCGTGAATATGAAAAAGGGCAATTATCAGCTTTTGGAGTTTTACACACGCTTTGTCAATGAAGGTGACAACGTCAAAAATGCTTTGGAGCTTTTAAGAAAGGTTATTTTCGAACCCCTTGCCGAAAACAATGCCTTCAAAGAAGAATTTTTAAAAACGGCTCAGGAAATGCTTAAAAGCTCCATAAGGTCACGGAAGGACGATAAAAAAGAGTATGCAAGGGAGCGTCTCCTTGAAGAAATGTTTGAAGGTCAGGGGGCAGGCATACCGGGAGACGGCTTTCTTGAGGATGTTGATCCAATAACTGCCGAAGAGCTTTATTCCTACTACAAAAGGGTTGTTTCGCAGTCGGAAATAATAATCACAGCCGTCGGCAGCTTTGACGAGGAAGCCTTGAAAAGGGGCTTAAGAGCCTTTGACGTCGGCGGCAGAGAGCCTAAGACAACAGTTGTTAAATCAAAACAAGCAAGCGGCAAGCCTAAAGAAGTCTATGAAAATATGGAGGTCAGCCAAAGCAAGCTGGGTGTGGGCTTAAAAACAAATGCGGACTATTATGAGCTTCTGTGTGCAAACGAAATATTCGGCGGCGGTTCTCAAAGCCGGCTGTTTATGAAGGCAAGGGAAAAAGAGGGGCTTTGCTATTATATTACGTCACAGGTGCTGAGGGGTTTAGACAGGTGCGTTCTGCAGTGCGGAGTGTCGGAGGAAAACGCCGGCAAGATAATCAATATAATAAATTCGGAATTAAAAGATATGAAAAACACAACGGACGCCGAAATCGAAAGGGCAAAGGAAGGGCTTGTAAAGCAGTATACGGAGCTTTCCGACAGTCTCAGTGCAGTTGAAAGCTTTTGTCTTTCCAAAGCCCTGTGGGGCGGCGCAGACAGCCCTGAAGCAGCCCTGAATATAATAAAGTCTCTTAAAAATGACAGCGTCAGAAACGCTTTTGATGGGGCTTCTGTTGATACGATATACCTGCTGAAGAGAGGAGAAGCGACCCCTTGAAAATATTTGACAAAAGGTTGAAAAACGGAACGAGATGTTATATAATAGACAAAGAGGGCTGTGTGTCGAAGGAGGCACTGTTGGCGGTTAATTTCGGCTCAGCCGACAGAGACGCAAAAGCAGGCTGCGCCCATTTTTTGGAGCATAAGGTCTTCGAGCAAAAGCAACTCAATGTTTTTGACGAGTTCGGAAAGCACGGCGCAAATGTAAACGCCTTTACAAATTTTTCTCAAACAGCTTACTATTTCAGCTGTTATAAAGACTTTGAGGAAAATTTACGCCTTCTTCTTGAGTTTACCGCCAATCCCTATTTTACTGATGAAAGCATCGAAAGAGAAAAGGGCATAATTGGGGAAGAAATAGGCATGTATGAGGGCGACCCCTGGTGGCAGGTTTATTTTAATCTGCTGAACGCCCTTTACAGCGAAAACCCGGTCAGAAACAATATTGCAGGCTCTAAGGAAGATATTTCCGGAATGAACAGGGATGTTCTTCAAAAGGCTTATGACAGGTTTTATTGCGGCGAAAACACCGTTTTGACCCTCTGCGGAGACTTCGGCGGCGATGGTCTTTTTGACCTCTGTGAGGATTTAAGCCTTATGAAAAGGGGAGAGCCTAACGTTCGGGAAAAAATTTTTGAGGAAAATATTGCCGAAAAAATCGTAAGGGTCAATATGGAGGTTTCAAAGCCGCTTTTTAATTTGGGCTTTAAGGAAAATGATTTTGACACTCCGGGGCTAAAAAGGCTTTGTTCAACGAGACTTCTTTTGGATATGATTTGCGGCAATGCTTCGGAGCTTTTCGAAAGGCTTTATTTAAGGGGAGATATTGACAAAAGCTTTTCTATGGAATATCTTTTGGGAGTTGACTACGGAGCGGCAGTCTTCTCGGGAGTGACCGATAGAGGACAAAGTGTCTGCGAGGAAATTTTGAGAGAGACGGGAAGGCTTAAAAAAGAAGGCATTGACGAAAACCTTTTGGAAATAAGCAAAAATCGTCTCAGAGGAGCTTTTTTAACCGGAACGGACAACATTCACGGAGTAGCCTCAGCCGTTGCGGATTTTGCCTTTAAGGGCATAGATTTTTGGGACGTTTACAAGGAATATTCTGCTGTTACGGCAGATGACATTTATAAAAGGCTTAATATTTTTGATGCTGACAACTGTGCATTGAGTTTAGTTGAGCCGATTTTGAAGTAAAAAAGGGCATTTGCCCTGATACATAAGGAGTAAAAAATGAGTCCTGATATTTGGTTTTATAATTTGGGCATAAAGCTTGAAAGCGTGCCTAAGGTGTTTTTGTCTGTGGGCGGTTTTGACATATACTGCTACGGCGTATGTATAGCCCTGGGTATGCTTTTCGGCTATTTAACGGCAGTGAGACAAGCTAAAGCCACAGGTCAAAACCCCGAGATTTACGGCGATTTTGTCTTGCCGGGGATTTTGTTTTCAATCTGCGGAGCAAGGCTGGGCTATTTAATCTTTGACGAAAGCTCGTCTGTTTTGGATTTTTTCGGCTTCAGAGACGGCGGACTTCAGATTTACGGCGGTATTTTGGCAGGGCTTCTGACAGCCTTTGTTTTTACCAAAATCAAGAAAGTAAGCCTTTTGACCTTCTGCGACACCTGTGCAAGAGGGCTTGTTTTGGGTCAGGCTGTCGGCAGATGGGGCAACTTTTTCAACAGAGAAGCCTTCGGCAAAGCTACGGAAGGGCTTTTCGCTATGCGGCTTAAGGTGGAACAGGTTAAGGCTGTGGGTAATGTGGTTAGAGAGGGCGAAAACATAATCTATAATGGTGCGGAGCTGCCTGTTATTGACTTTAACGGAACGGAATATATTCAGGTTCACCCAACCTTTTTATATGAATGTCTGTGGAATTTGGGGCTGTTTGTGGTTTTGACATTTATTTTAAAATTCGGCAAAGGCAAAAAGGGGACACTGACAGCTGTTTATTTAATAGGCTACGGTGTCGGACGCTTTTGGATAGAGTCTCTCAGAACCGACCAGCTTAAGCTTTTGGGCTTACCTGTGTCAATGCTGATTTCGGTAATAATGATTATCGCCGGAGCTATAATTTTCATTTATTCTAAATATACCGAAAAGAAAAAAGCCGCGTGAGCAGTGCAAAACAAAATTTATTTTGATAAAGTTTTTTTATAAAAATGAAAAAAAGGTTTGACAAAAAGGGATTGTTGCTGTATAATATTTTGTGTTGAAAAAATGTACGCATAGCTCAGTTGGATAGAGCGTCTGACTACGGATCAGAAGGCCGGGGGTTCGAATCCTCTTGCGTACGCTTATAAATCCCTTCAAAAAACCGCTGGAATATGCGGTTTTTTTCTTACATAAAAAACCGGAATTTAATTTTTTTTTCGGGGGATAATAGACAGTAAAAACAGGAGGTATTGACGTGAAAAAGGGATTTAGCTTAAGAACGGACTTAGCCCTCGAAACAGCGGAATGTCTTGCGGAAGGTGCAAGAGGGGGCATTGAGGTTGAAAACGAGGATTTTGAAGATAATATAAAGGTATCGACGGTAAAAATAACCGATAAACAGGGGGAAGCCCAAACCGGCAAGGCTATGGGAACATACATCACCCTTGAAAGCCCCTATATGAAGGAAAACGAGGTAGCAAAGCACGAGGAAATAATCAGGATTTTAAGCGGAAAGCTTTCGGAGCTTTTGAAAATTAACAGAGACTCTGTTATTTTG
>JAJPZT010000096.1 GCA_021204175.1 Clostridiales bacterium
GAGTATTATTGCTTTTCAGAAACTTTTTTCATTTACATTTATGTTATCCTGAATTTAAAAAAATCCTTGACATTGAGGGTTTCCTTTGATATAATATCTTGGTGTCAAGTAAAAAAGCTTGAAGGGTGTATCGGTGTGAATGACAGAATTTTTATGAATTTGATATATGATTTTTACGGAGAGCTTTTGACCGAAAAACAGAAAAACGTGTTTGAAAGCCACTTCGCAGAGGATTTATCCTTTGTTGAAATAGGCGAGGTTTTAGGCATAAGCAAGCAGGCGGCTTGGGACATTTTAAACAGAACCAAAAAGCAGCTTTTAAAATATGAAGAGAAGTTAGGGCTTGCGGAAAGATTTTTGAACAACAAAAAAGAACTTGAAAAGGCTAAAAACCTTCTTGAAGAGGGTCCTGCCGATAAAGCGGAGAAAATTCTGGAAGAACTTATTGAACACTTTTAAACCGAGGTGATTTTTATGGCATTTGAAAGCCTTGCGGATAAACTTCAGTCTGCATTTAAAAATTTAACCGGAAAGGGCAAAATCAGCGAAAAAGATGTGAAAGCGGCTTTAAGAGAGGTTAAGCTTGCTCTTTTGGAGGCGGACGTAAACTTTAAAATTGTAAAGCAGTTTATAAACAGCGTCAGCGAAAAAGCCGTAGGCAGCGATGTTTTGGAGGGGCTTAACCCCGGTCAGCAGGTCATAAAAATCGTAAGAGACGAGCTTGTAGACCTTATGGGAACAACCCAAAGCGCATTGACATTTTCTTCAAAAAGCCCTACAGTTTATATGCTTGCCGGGCTTCAGGGTGCAGGTAAAACCACAGCGGCTGGAAAGCTTGCGGTTCAGCTTAAAAAGAAGGGAAAAAATCCCTTGCTTGTAGCCTGCGACGTTTACAGACCTGCGGCAATAAAACAGCTTCAGGTAGTAGGCAGCGGCTGCGGAGTTCCCGTATTCGAACAGGGTCAGATTAACCCTGTGGAAATTGCCAAAAACGGCGTTGCCTTCGCAAAGGAAAAGGGCAACGACATTGTTATTATAGATACCGCCGGACGTCTTCACATAAACGAAGAGCTTATGGACGAGCTTGCGGAGATTAAACGCGAAGTCAGACCCCAGGAGATTTTGCTTGTTATAGACGCTATGACAGGTCAGGACGCTGTCAATGTAGCTAAGACCTTTGATGAAAAGCTGGGCATTGACGGAACAATCCTTACAAAGCTTGACGGCGACACAAGAGGCGGCGCAGCTCTTTCTGTAAGAAGTGTAACGGGAAAGCCCATTAAATACGTGGGTATGGGCGAAAAAACCGAGGATTTAGAGCCTTTTTATCCAGACAGAATGGCTTCCAGAATTTTGGGAATGGGCGATGTTCTTACCCTTATAGACAAAGCCGAAAGTGCCTTTGACGAAAAACAGGCGGCGGAGCTTGAGCGTAAAATGCGTTCAAACGATTTTAACCTTGAGGACTTCTTAAACCAAATGCAGCAGGTTAAAAAAATGGGACCTATTAAGGACCTTTTGGGAATGCTGCCGGGTATGAATAAAATTAATTTAAACGATGTAGAAATTGACGAAAAGGCAATGCTTCACGTAGAAGCAATTATTCAGTCAATGACTGTTAAAGAAAGACGAAACCCCGATATTTTAAACGGCTCCCGAAAGAGAAGAATTGCCAAAGGCAGCGGAAGATCCATTCAGGAAATCAATAAGCTCCTTAAGCAGTTTGAACAGATGAAGGGCATGATGAAAATGATGGGGGATATGAAGAAAGGCAAAAAGTTGGGATTTAAACTCCCCTTTATGCAGTAATACGCCAAGCAGCCGATGATTTTTCAGCGGTTTCTTATATAAAACTAAAACTTACCGGGAGGTGAAAAAAATGGTAAAAATCAGACTTAAAAGAATAGGAGCAAAGAAAACTCCTTTTTATAGAATAGTTGTTGCTGATTCAAGAGTACCCAGAGGGGGCAAGGCTATCGCCGAGTTAGGTTATTATGACCCTACTAAAGAACCTTCTGTTCTCAAAGTTGACGCAGATGCAGCTAAGGAATGGTTAAGCAAAGGCGCACAGCCTACCGACACTGTCAGGGCGCTTCTTAAAAAAGCCGGAGCTTTGTAATTTTGTTGGGAGGTAACGCCTTATGAAAGAATTGCTCACAGTGATTGCAAAGGCTCTTGTGGATAATCCCGAGGGAGTTTCTGTAAAAGATTATACTGATGACGACGCCCTTATTTTAGAGCTGCACGTCAGCGAGGACGATATGGGCAAGGTTATCGGAAAGCAGGGCAGAATTGCTAAGGCTATCCGCACTGTGGTTAAAGCAGCGGCAATCTATGAAGATAAAAAGGTTGTTGTTAAAATAATGCAGTAAGATTTCATTTCTGCTTATAATATTAAAGCGTGTCAGGGAAATCCCCAACACGCTTCTTTTATTTGCAAAAACTCCACCTCTCCGTCGCACTCCGTGCGCCACCTCCCCTCAAGGGGAGGCTTGTCGGCGGTTAAATGCTTCCAACCAGTGTTCCGCAAGTATTCTATGCCCCATTTCCGTTAAGTGTATGCCGTCGGGACTTAAATCTGTGGGCTCATTACGGCTTAACTCCTCTTTAAAAATTTCGTCCATAGGCAGATATTCCGCACCGTATTTTTCACAGAGCTTTTTTATTTCCTTCCGCATAGGGTCAAGAAATCTTTCCCAGTTTATAAGCTCCGCAGGAGAGGGAAAAACAAAGGGAGCGATTATAAGACAGGGCTTCTTTGAAATTTTCACAACAATTTCTTCATAAGCAGATATAAAATGCTTAAAGCTTTTAGGAGAAGCCGTTATTGAGGGAATATCGTTTACGCCAACAAGCAGGCTTATAAAGTTGGGGCTTGACTGCAAAAATATGTTAATCCGCCGTTTTATATCCGCAGCCATAAAGCCGTTTGTGCCTGTGTTTATAAGCTTGTAGGGCAGCTTCTCCGACAGCATTTTCACATAGCCGTCACCAAGCCCGTCCCGGCTGTAAAGGTGTTCGCAGTCAGTAATACTGTCGCCCAAAAACAAAATTCTCTTCATATTCAATCACCTAAATCAACTTTCGATAGGGACAAAAGCAACCTTTAACTGTCTGTTCATACCGGCTGCCAATCTTTGAAGTGTTCTTAAAGAGGGATTGGCACTTCCGTTTTCAAGCTTACTTATATCTCCCTGAGCAATACCTGTACGCTCTGACAATTCTTTTTGTGTAAGACCTGTTTCCTTCCTTGCATCAATAATAGCCTGAATTACTGCAAACTCAGGTTCTAAAGCATCATATTCTTTTTTTATTTCGGCATTTTGCAGCCGTTCATTAAGAAAATCTTTAAAATCTGTCATTTTCATTCTCCTTTCTGCTAAAATATTCATTTCTATACTTTTTTGCTGTTTCGATTTCCCTCGCAGGTGTTTTTTTGGGTCTTTTTTATGAACCCGTTTGTAAGAATAATTTTTTTGCCTATAACAAAAAAATATAATACTCTAGAGATGTCACTTCCCACCTTTGCTCTTAATTCAAATATGCCGTCTGTAAGATGTTCGGAATACGGCATTCTGAGATGTGTTCCGTTATCCGAAAGCAGTTGAATTGTCCTCAACATTTTTGCTTGCATTTTGGTGTCTAAACTTAATATAAAATCTTTTGCAGGTTCTGTTCCGTCAGGTTTATCATAGAAAAGTATTTGAAATTCATTCATTTGTATTTTCTCCATTTTTATAGGATTTATCCTATATTTAATTATATGGGATAAATCCTATTTTGTCAATGGTTTTTGAAGAAAGTTTTTAGCTGCAAATAAACATAGCGTCGCCGAAGGAAAAAAATCTATAATGCTCCTTTATTGCCTCGGCGTAGGCGTTCATAATATTTTCTTTTCCTGCCAGAGCGGAAACAAGCATAAGCAGCGTCGATTCGGGCAGATGGAAATTCGTAATAAGATTATTTACTATTTTAAATTTATAGCCGGGATATATAAATATGTCGGTTTCTCCTGATTTTGGTGTCAAAAAGCCCTTTTCGTCGGCTATGGATTCAAGGGTGCGTGTGGTTGTTGTGCCTACAGCGACAATTTTACCGCCGTTCTGTCTTGTTTTGTTAATTATGTCCGCCTGATCTGCCTTAAGGGTATAAAACTCGGAATGCATTTTATGGTTTGAAACATCGTCAACCTTTACGGGGCGGAATGTCCCCAAGCCTACGTGAAGGGTAAGAGAGGCAATTTTAACCCCCATATCCTGAATTTCCTTCATTAATTCCTTTGTAAAGTGAAGCCCTGCGGTGGGGGCTGCTGCCGAGCCGTCATTTTTGGCATAAACCGTCTGATAGCGGTTTTTATCCTCAAGCTTTTCGGTGATATAAGGGGGCAGGGGCATTTGACCCAGCCTGTCGAGAATTTCTTCAAAAATGCCCTCGTAGCTGAAGCGGACTATTCTGTTTCCGCCGTCAGCTTCCGAAACTATTTCAGCTTCTAAAAGACCTCCGCCGAAAATAACCTTTGCCCCGGGCTTAAGCCTTTTCCCGGGATAAACCAATGTTTCCCACGTGTTTGCGTCAATTCTTTTAAGCAGCAAAACTTCAACCCTTGCTCCCGTGGTCTTTTCCCCTATAAGCCTTGCGGGAATAACCTTTGTGTCGTTTATAACAAGGCAGTCACCGGGGTTTAAATAAGACTTTATGTCACGAAAGGTTTTATGCTCAACCGCCCCCGTACTCTTGTGAAGAACCATAAGCCTTGAAGAGGCTCTGTCTTTAAGAGGGGTCTGGGCTATAAACTCCTTTGGCAAGTCATAATAAAAATCAGATGTTTTCATTTTTATCTATCTCCGTTGTTTTTATTCTTTATTAATTAATTATACAATACGCCCCAAAAAAGTCAAGACCGTAAAAGATTAAGACTTTCAGATAAACAGATTTTTAGCTTGACACAAGATAGTATTTATGGTATTATAAAAATACAAAGAGGACTGACTTAAGGCAGTTATTCCTCACCAATTATGTTATTTATAATAACCGTCATGGTTTGGTAACCCTGAGACGGTTATTTTTTTGTTATGTTGCAGATTATCTTTATTATGCGTATTGCTGTTGTAATTAAGTATAGTAAGCACATATACATCATAAATAATCGTTATCACAACATCACCAAGAACCCGAAAGATGTCGGGCGCTTACCTAAAATTTTTTCGATGAGAAAATTTTAGGTAAGCGTTTTTCCGCAAGGAAAAATTCTGAACGCCCTCAAGGGGAGGCTAAAAGCTGCGAAAGGAGGTTGTAGGCGTGTATGAAGAGAGCGAAAGAATAAGTGTTAATGAAGCGGCGAAGATTTTAGGACGGCCGGCGTAGTATGTAAGGCTGCACTTAAGGGATGGAAGTCTCAGGGAGATTGGGGACGCAAAGCTAGCCACAAATTTTTTCAAAGAAAAAAATTGCGGTATAAGGCAGGAAAAAGCCAAAAATTTGAGATTTAAAAAGCCGCTGGCGAAGAGCCTGAATGTGAATGAGATGTTTTATGAACTTCAGGAGATGTCGGAAGCCTGTAATGACGTAAGGTGTATATATGACGGAGACCCCACAGGGGAAGACCTGATTAATGCGCTGGACGGCGACGAAAATCAGATTGAAGAATTTAAGCTGACCTTTTCGGACTTAAACAGTGACATTGAGAAGCTTCAGGCGGATTTGGACGAAACCGTATATGAGGAATTGGGAGAATTGGGGGAATACGGGGAAATTAATATATTCGATATGATATTTGCGGTGTATCAAAATACGGCGGGGGAAATGCTGGGGTATGACGAATATGTGGGGGATTATTTTCCCCTTAACAGCTATGCAACAGAGCTTGCTTTAGAAGAGGCGGAAAAGAGGCTTGAAAGGCTGACGAAAAAAGAGTTGATTCGAAAAATGAAAATTTGCGGCGCAATAATGGTAAATTATGTGGGCATTAGGGAAAGGTATAACAATTTAAGTGCCGCTATTGACATTTTAAGAGCCGAAAATGCCGGACTGACAAGAGCGGTTAAGGATATTTCGGAGGCTTATGAAAAGGCGGAAAAGGCAAGCGGAGGCTTTAAAAGGCTTTATGATGTTGAGGAAGTTGATAATTTTGACAGGCTGCTTGACAGGCTGCCGGAGGCAGTTTGGATAAGATAGGAGGTTTAAAGGAATGTTTGACAAGTGTAAGGGTTGGACGAAAGAGGATTTTATAAGGGAATTTCGGCTTATGTGGGAGTGGATATTATACGTATATTATAGACTTGAATTTAAACTTATTTAGGCTTTTCAAAATCAACTTAAATATGTGGAAAAACTCACATTTTTTTGTTAGATTGAGGAAATAATTTCTTAGTAAAATTTAATGACTGTTTAATTGACCCTAAATTGACCGATATATATGTGTTTGATATAATGAGCAAAGATGAAATGTAAAATCTATGTAAAAGTAAGTATCTCCGCAATGCGGCAATAACATAAAGAACAATTAAGAAAAGAGCAGGTGAAATAATGTACAGAAAACGGAGACTGTTTTATATTATAATGTTTATATTCATACCTTGTGTTATACTGCCTTTAATATATATGGCGGCGTATTTTGAAAAGTTCAAAAACGGAGTTTTCAATGAGGTCAGCTTTACGGCGGAGACATCCGACGGAGAAACTATAGACCTAAGCGCAAGATATGACTTTAAAGAAAAGGTCTACGAGGTTATGGTTCCGCTGGGCATTGACCTTTCGGATATAGTTATAAACTTCAGCGACAACGGGGTTTTCGAAATAGACGATGTTGTTTACGAAAACGGCTCAGTGCTTTATGACATAGAATATGACGAAAGCTATGACATAAAAATGATTACAAACGATGAAAAGCTTTTAAACGAGGCTGACCTTGTTTTCAAACAAGACCCCGAAAACGTATTGATGAATTTCAACCCGGATGACGAAAATGTTCAGATAGTTTCGACCACAGATGAGCTAAATCCGCCGAACCACCAGGGCTTTGAAAGAATGATGCATAACGGCGGTGAACGCCCCGGAATTAAAATATCCGCCTATGCTAAATTTTTGACGGCGGCTTTCGGCATAGCCTGGCTTTATCTTTTATATAAGGGGCTTAAAAACAGCGGTTTCTTTATAAGGAGGCGAAAAAACAAGTGAAAATAACAAAAGACTCCTTCGGTCAGTACCGCCACGAATATAAATACGTTGTCAGCGACGCTCAAATTGCCCTGATAAAAAACCGTATTGACGGCTTAATGATTTTAGATCCTCATTCCGGAGACGAGGGAATGTATAACATAAGAAGCATTTATTTTGACAACTTCTTCAACTCTGCATATTATGACAACGAAAACGGCGTTGACCCCAGAGAAAAATTCAGAATAAGAATTTACAACAGAAGCGACAGCCGCATAACCTTAGAGCTTAAGCAGAAAGTCAGCGGAAAGTGTCACAAGCTTGCCTGCCCCTTAACGAAAGAGCAGTTTGAAATACTTTCGAAGGGCGGAAGCGTGCCCATTTCAAAAGAAAACGACCCTATTTTAAACAAGCTTTCACTGCTTAACATAACACAGGGGATGAAGCCCAAAATAATTGTGGAATATGACAGAGTGCCTTATGTTTATGAGGACGGAAACGTAAGAGTTACATTCGATAAAAACGTACGTTCTTCAAGAGAAATAGACGGCTTTTTTGACGAAAATCTGCCTGTTCGGTGCGTAATGCCCCCGGGTCAGCACCTAATTGAAGTCAAGTGGGACGAATTTCTGCCGGACTTTATATATAAAAGCGTAATGGCTGACAATCTTCAGCAGACAGCCTATTCGAAATATTATCTTTGCAGACGGTTTACTATATAAAATTAATCACATTTAAAAGGAGGAAGCAAAACTATGCAGACCTATAATGACATTTTCAGAAAGTCCTTTGTTGAGGGCTTTAACGGAGCCGCACCGGACATAAAGAACATTGTTCTCACAATGGGCGTAACTCTTCTTATTTCACTTTACATTTTCTTTGTATACAGGCTTATGACAAGAAAAACATTCTATTCTAAGAATTTCAACATTTCTCTGTCTATGCTGACTGTAATCACCGCAGCGGTTATTCTTTCCGTTCAAAGCTCTATCGTTATTTCGTTAGGTATGGTGGGCGCTTTGTCAATCGTTCGTTTCAGAACCGCAATTAAAGACCCCCTGGACCTTATTTTCCTTTTCTGGGCTATAGGCGTAGGTATTATCTGCGGTGCAGGTCTTGCCCAAATGGCAATTTTAACATCGGTTATAATTACAGCCGGACTTTATTTCTTAGACCTTATTCCCGTTGCAAAGGCTCCTATGCTTCTTGTTTTCAACTCCTCTGACACAGAGGTTGAAGACAAGGTTATGGAAAGGGTTAAGGCTCACTGCTCCGCAAGTAATGTTAAGTCAAGAAATATTACTCAAAACAGACTTGATATGATTATTGAAGTAAGATGTAAGGATCAGCCGGCTCTCGTTAAGGAAGTGACTGAAATCGAAGGAATAACTACAGTTTCGCTTCTGTCCCATGACGGCGAGGTTACATTCTAAATAAGTATTCCGTAAATTTTAATAAAGGAAAAGAGACCGCTTATGAAGCTGCTGAAGGCTTAGGCGGTCTCTTTTAAGGGGGTATACTATGAAGTTTTTAATTTCTATAATATACAGTATAACATATTTTGGCTGTTAATAATGCAAAAACAACTTTAAATTTTTTGGTAAAAATCACTAAATACAAGTTATATTACATAAAAACACCTCCGCCGAATAAACCGACAGAGGTGCATTTTTCAGTATTTTATATTTATTTAATAACTTTGATCCAGCCTTCGGGAGCTTCGATTCTGCCCATTTGAATACCTGTTAATGTATCGTAAAGCTTCTTAATAACGGGGCCCATTTCGTCCATACCGCTGGGGAAGCAGATTTCCTTGCCGTGGTCAACAATCTTGCCTACAGGTGAAATAACCGCAGCTGTTCCGCAAAGACCGCATTCTGCAAAGTCCTTAACCTCTTCAAAGGGAACTTCTCTGTGTTCAACCTTAAGTCCCAAATAATGCTCAGCCACATACATAAGAGAACGTCTTGTAATTGAGGGGAGAATACTGTCTGACTTAGGTGTAACAACTGTTCCGTCCTTGGTTATGAAAAGGAAGTTAGCGCCGCCTGTTTCTTCAACCTTTGTTCTTGTAGCAGCGTCAAGATACATATTTTCATCAAAGCCTTGATTGTGAGCGTCAACAATCTGATAAAGGCTCATTGCGTAGTTAAGACCGGCTTTAATATGACCTGTTCCGTGAGGTGCTGCTCTGTCGTAATCGCTTACTCTGATAGTAATGGGCTTTGCGCCGCCCTTGAAATAAGGACCTACGGGAGTAGTGAAAATTCTGAACTGATATTCTTCAGCGGGCTTAACGCCTATAACGGGTGAGCTGCCGAAAATAAAGGGTCTGATGTAGAGTGTTGCCCCTGTTCCGTAAGGAGACACATAGTCAATGTTGGCTTCAACTGTTTTAACAACCGCTTCAACGAATTTTTCCTTGGGATAAACGGGAATTTCAAGTCTTGCGGCAGACTGTTCAAGTCTTTCGCCGTTAAGGTCGGGGCGGAATGTAACAATGTGACCGTCAACTGTGGTATAAGCCTTTAAGCCCTCAAAAACTGTCTGGGCATACTGCAGAACACCTGCGCACTCGCTTATTACTATGTTTGCGTCCTCTGTAAGAACGCCTTCGTCCCACTTTCCGTCCTTAAAGTTGGAAACAAATCTCTTGTCGGTCTGCTGATAAGCAAAGCCCAGCTTTGACCAATCTATGTCCTTTTTTGCCATAAAGCATACTTCCTTTCATTTTTTATCGTTTTTTAACGTTCATTCCTGCTTTGCAGCTGCCACCTACTATAAAAGTGGGTTAGGTTGTCTGATATACAGCCATCTGCGCAAGCAAGCTTGCCCATCTGATTGTCCATTGAGAACACTTTTATAGTAATTATATTCCTTTAAAATGCCTTTGTCAATAAAATTATAGCATATAAAGACTATCGCAGTTATAGTTTTCGGCTTATAATGTTCCTTTAAATATAACTATTTTTTTCTGAAGGGCAGAAGCACAAACAGAAAAGCGGCGGCGCAGAGAACGATTGTTCCGCCGGGGGCAATATCCCAAAAGCAGGATATGAAAAGCCCTATAAGTGTGAAGCAAACAGCGAACACAACCGAAAGAATTATGTTTTGCCTATAGCTTTTCGAAACCAAAAGAGCACAGGCAACGGGAATAACCATAAGGGAGGAAATAACCAAAGCCCCGACGGTTCTGGCGGAAACACTGACAGCCACCGCAGTAAGCAGTGTAAAGGCGAAGTTTATGCCCTTTACGGGAACTCCCGAAAGAGCCGCTCCCTCCTCGTCAAAGGCTATATAGAAAAGCTCTCTGTAAAGAAGAAGGGTTATTACGATAACCGCCGCCGAAAGAACAATAACCGCTGCCGTTTCTCCCGGGGTAATCGCCACAATTGAGCCGAAAAGGAAGCTGTTGAATGAAGCCGTGTTTTTAACAAGGCTTGAAAAAACCGCCGCAAGCCCTACCCCTATTGAAAGAACAACGGCTGTTGAAATTTCGGAATAATTGGGAAAAACCGCCTGAAAAACTCTATTGCAAGAGCCGCCAAACAGGCAAAGGCAACCGCCGATCCTATGGGGTTCACCGAAGCAAAAAGCCCTATAGCCACTCCTGCAAGGCTTGCATGGGAAAGAGCGTCTCCTATTGAAGAAAGCCGCTTTAAGACGATTGTGTTGCCTATAAGAGGCGTTATTATTGATATAAACAGACCCACCGCAAAGGCGTGTCTGATAAAGGCATATGTGAATATTTCCATTTGGTTATACCTCCCTGTGGTGGTTGTTGTGGTGGTAATGCTCTGAATAGTTCTGCTTCAGAAATTCCTCTGTTTTATATATTCGGCAGGGTTCGTTTTCGGAGAGAAGCAAAACCTTGTTTGAGTGGTGAAGAACGGAGCTTAAGTCGTGGGTAACCATAATTATTGTGTAGCCCGATAAATTTAAGCCCCCTAAAAGACAGCATATTGAGTCAACGGCGTTTACGTCAATGCCTACCGTAGGCTCGTCTAAAAATATGATTTTAGGTTCTGAAACAATGGCTTTGGCTATAAAAACTCTTTGCTGCTGACCGCCCGAAAGTGAGCCTATAAGCTTGTTTTTAAGGTTATAAATTCCCACCTGTTTAAGGGCTTCGTCGGCTCTTTCCTTATCCTCTTTTTTAGGGAAGCTGAGAAAGCCCCTTAAGGGATAAAGCCCCGACAAAACCACCTCATAAACCGTTGCCGGAAAGTCTCTGTTAAAGCCCGTAGCCTTTTGTGAAACATAAGCAAGACTGCCCTTGGCTTTGTACTTCCTTGAGGGTATGCCCTCTATTAAAATTTCGCCCTTTTGAAGCTTAAGAATGTTTAAAATAAGCTTTAAGAGAGTGCTTTTGCCTGTGCCGTTGCTGCCTAAAATGCAGAGAAAATCACCCTTTTCAACGCCGAATGAAACGTCTTTTAATATATTTTTGTCCGGGTAGTCAAAGCTTACGTTTTTTACCTCAAGAATCATATTGTCACCTCGTTATTAAACGGTTAGTCATCATATTTAAGTCCTTTTTCAAGGCTATCAAGATTAGCCCTCATTACATCAAAATAATCATAATTCTGTTTTTCCTGTTCTGCTGTCAAGCCCTCGAATGAGCTTATGGGGTAAAGGCTTATGCCTAAATCCTCGGAAATTGCGGAAGCGGTTCGTGAGCCTGTCAGTTCCTCATAGAAAATACAGCTTATATTATTTTCTCTTATAAAGTCATAAATTTCTCTTACCTTTCTCGGAGACGGCTCAGACTCGGCGCTCATTCCCTCAACGGCGCTTTGGTTTAAGCCGTAAGCCCGGCAAATATAGCCGTAGGCTTCGTGGGAAACTATTATATTTCTGCTTTTTAAATCCGCAAGGGCATTCTTACAGTCTAAGTCAAGCTGAATTATTTTAGTCTTAAAGCTTGCTAAATTATTTCTGTAATATTCTTCGTTTTCCGGGTCTGCTTCGGACAGGGCTTCGCATATGTTTTCCGCTTCGGTTAAAGCATTGTAGGGGTCAAGCCAAACGTGAGGGTCTGCGTCCTCAATATGCCCTTCCTCTTCCTCGTGTTCGTCTTCTTCCTCATCGTGATGGTGGTCATCCTCATAGCCGTAGAGTATGTCGCAGCCTTCCGAGGCTTCAACGTAAATCAAATCATTTTTCACCGAAGCCTTGATTTTATCCACAAAGCTTTCCATTCCCAAGCCGTTGTAAACTAAAACGTCGGCTTTTTCAAGATATAGCATTGCCCCTGTGGAAGGCTCCCAGTCGTGAGGCTCAGAGCCGTTGGGCACTAAATTTTTGATTTCCGCCCTGTCTCCGCAGATTTGGCGGGTCAGGTCATACATTGCATTAAATGAAGTGCAGACCTTAAGCTTTTCGCTTGTTTCCGTTTCGGAACAGCCTGTAACAATAAACGCCGCAGCTATAACGGCAATAAAGGCTTTATATATTTTCATAACGGTTTTCACCCTTTTGTAAATCTTAGTTTCCTAATGTTTTTCCTTAATTATATAATTATACCATAAGAATTAATTTTGTAAACAAAAATATGAAAAACAGTATTCTTCAGGAAAAAATAGTTTGACGTATCCTAATAAATATTATATAATTAATTCTATTATAAAAACGTTTGGGAGGGTACAGTATGGATTTACTTCAGGAGCTTAAAAGGTTCGCAAATAAAGATGACTTTGAAGAAAGCTCAAATTATTATTTTCAGAGACACAGCTGTGAAAAAAGCGGTAAGGAAGAAAAGGTAATGCTTGACTTTACACTTTCCAACGACAAAACAGACAAGATTTTAAGGTTCGGTCTTTGCGAACACTGCGGAAAGGTTTTTTATCACAGAGATTTCAGCGCAAAAATGTTTTGAAAATTTTCACAAAAATGCACATAATTTTTGCGAACACATTACAAAAGCCGATTTCGGCACAAATATATATTTCGGAGGTTGTTGTTATGACAAATGAAGGAGCTAACAAGTTCGGCGAAACAGCAGGCTTTATTCACAATTATATTCAGGAGGACTTAAAGGGTGAGCTTAACAAGGTTCATACCCGTTTTCCTCCGGAGCCAAACGGCTATCTGCATATAGGCCACGCCAAGTCTATATGCCTTAATTTCGGAATTGCGGAGCTTTACGGCGGAAAATGCAATTTAAGATTTGACGACACAAACCCTGCCAAGGAGGATGTTGAGTTTGTAAACTCCATAAAAGAGGACATTAAGTGGCTGGGCTTTGACTGGGACGACAGGCTTTATTTCGCTTCGTCTTATTTTGATAAGATGTATGAATTTGCTGTAAAGCTTATTAAAAAGGGAAAGGCTTTTGTCTGCGATATGACAGCCGCCGAAATGAAGGAAGCACGAGGCGACCTTGTTACCCCGGGTAAAAACAGCCCATGGAGAGATCGTTCCGTTGAAGAAAACCTCGATCTTTTCGAAAGAATGAAGGCAGGGGAGTTTGGAGACGGAGAAAAAACATTAAGGGCTAAAATAGATATGTCCTCACCCAATATGAATATGAGAGACCCTGTAATCTACAGAATTTCCCATATGACCCACCATGCCAGCGGCGACAAGTGGTGCATTTACCCCATGTATGACTTTGCCCACCCTGTTGAGGACGCTATCGAGGGAATTACCCATTCTATCTGTACTCTTGAATTTGAAGACCACCGCCCTCTTTACGACTGGGTTATAAGAGAAATAGGCGATTTTGAGGTTATACCGAGACAGATTGAGTTTGCAAAGCTTAATTTGACAGACACAATTATGGGCAAGAGATATTTAAGAAATTTGGTTGAAACAAACCAGGTTGACGGCTGGGACGACCCCCGTCTCTGCACAATCTGCGGAATAAGAAGAAGAGGCTATACCCCCTCCGCTGTCAGAACCTTCTGTGAAATGATAGGGGTGGCTAAGGCTAATTCAACCGTTGATATGGGTCAGCTTGAATACTGCATAAGAGAGGACCTTAAGGGGGTTACACCCGTAGCTATGGCGGTTTTAGACCCTGTTAAGGTTGTTATAACAAACTATCCCGAGGGTCAAAGCGAGTTTTTAACCGTAGCCAACCACCCGGACAATGAGGCTTTGGGCGAAAGACAGGTAGAATTCGGAAGAGAAATTTATATCGAACGTGAGGACTTTATGGAAGAGCCCCCTAAGAAATATTTTAGACTGTCTCCTGACAAAGAGGTAAGACTTAAGGGCGCATATTTCATAAAGTGCACAGGGGTTTCTAAGGACGAAAAGGGCGTTATTCAGACTATTTACGCCACATACGACCCCGAAACAAAGGGCGGAAACTGCCTTACAAGAAAGGTTAAGGGAACAATTCACTGGGTTTATGCCTCTGCGGCAGTTAAAGCAAAGGTGAACCTTTACGAAAACCTTGTTGTTAAGGACGAGACTTCGGACAACGGCTACAGCCTTAACCCCGACTCAATCAAAACCGTTGACGCAATGGTTGAACCCTATATTGCAGACTGTAATCCTATGGATAGATTTCAGTTTATGCGCTTAGGCTATTTCATTGCGGATTCAAAGCATTTTACCAAGGAAAATCCTGTTTTCAACAGGATAGTATCATTAAAGAGTTCATTTAAGCCGTGATTTGCGGAAGGGTGTTTTAAAAGATGAGTTATTATGACGAAAAAGGAATAAAAAGAAGCGGAAGCCGTACCCGACGGGAAGGAAAAAACGGGGGCAAAAAACGCAGGAAGAAAAAGAGCAAGCTGAGCCTGTTTTTTACGGTTTTGTTTTCCATATTGTTTATTTACGTGGCTGCAATAGGCTGTTATATAGGCTATACCTATATAAATGAGGATTTAGGCGACGACTTTTTTTCCGGCGAAAACGATGTGGCAAACGCCTTCACAAATGCTTTAAAACCCGTACTGCCTACCTACACAAACCTTGTTGTTTTCGGAACCGATGAGGACGGAACCCGAACCGACACTATTATGGTTTTCAATTATAACTCAAAAACAGAAAATCTGACACTTATTTCTGTTCCCAGAGACTCTTATATAGAGGTTACTGAAGAGGATTTTGACGCTATGCAGTCGGAATATCCCGAGCCGGGCAGCAGAAAAATGAAGATAAATCACGTCTATCACTATGCCCCCGAGGGTCAGAAGGAAGAGTTTTCAGCTAAATATGTAGGCGCTCTTTTGGGCATAACAATTGACTATTACGCCCTTGTGGACTTTGACGCCTTTACCTATCTCATAGACTCCATCGGCGGAATTGAATATGACGTGCCTATGGATATGTATTATTATGACCCGGAATTTGACTTTTTGATTGACCTTAAAGCCGGGGTTCAAACCTTAAACGGCGAACAGGCTGAGCAGCTTGTAAGGTTCAGAAAGGGATATGCAAATCAGGATTTGGGCAGAGTTTCAACACAGCAGAACTTTGTTAAAGTCCTTATAGGGGAACTTGCTAAAAAAGAGAACATACTTTCTAATCCTACTGCCTATATTACGGCGGCTATAAAATATGTTAAAACAAACATAGGCGTTACTGACGCTGTTAAATATTTTTCCGTTCTGGGAAGCTTTAATGCCGACGGCATAGATAACTTTACCGTTCCCGGTACATCTGCGGTTCTTGACGGAGTAAGCTGTTATCAGGTGGACGAGGACACATTGAGATATATGATAAAAAGCGTTTATGACGGCAGCTACGGAGAAACATATGAAACGATTTCTTCCGTAGGCAAGACAATTACCGTTTTAAACGGCGGATATACAAGCGGACTTGCCGGCGTATTCAGAGACAGGCTTAACGAAGCAGGCTTTAATGTTGAGTCTGTTAAGGACTTTACGGGGCTTAAGTCGGACGTTACCAAAATATATGTTAAAAATAAAGGGGAAGGACAGGACTTGCAGGAGTTTTTCAGCGACTCTATGATAATTATAGGTGAAGAAATGCCTGCTGAGGGCGATATAGTTGTTGTTTTGGGTGTGGGCGAGACAGCATAGGCTTGGGGTGAAGGTTAAATGAAAAGAATTATAATCATAGGCGGCGGAGCTTCCGGGCTTATGGCGGCGATCAGCGCTTCCTTTGCTTCAAAGGGGAAGGCTGAAATCATCATCTGCGAAAGACTTGCCAGAGTGGGCAAAAAAATTTTGGCAACAGGCAACGGCAGGTGCAACTATACAAACAGGAATGTCAGCGAAGAAAATTATTTCGGCGAAAAGCCTGCCTTTGTAAAGCCTGCCCTTGAGCTCTTTGACGTAGACAGAACCGTTGATTTTTTCTTCAGCTTAGGTGTTTTCCCGAAAGAGGAAAAGGACGGAAAGCTCTACCCCTACTGCGAACAGGCTTCGGCGGTTTTGGACTGCTTAAGGCTTGAAGCGGAGAAATGCGGAATTATTATAAAAACGGGCTTTGACGTTAAAAGCCTTAAACCCACAGATAAAGGCTTTAAGGTTTTATCATACAAGGGCGAAGAGCTTTCAGGCAACAAGGTGATTTTAGCCTGCGGAGGATGCGCTTCTCCCGATTTAGGTTCAAACGGCTCAGGCTTTAAGCTTCTTAAGGAGCTGGGTCACAGAATAACCGACCTTTCACCGGCTCTTGTTCAGCTGAGACTTAAGGCTGATTTCTTAAAAAGTCTTTCGGGCATAAAAATTAAGGGAAGGGTTGGGCTTGAAAATGACAACCACCTAATCCGTGAGGAAGAGGGGGAAATTCTCTTTACCGATTACGGCATTTCGGGACCTCCTGTTTTTCAGCTTTCGGCATATCTTCCGAAACAGGGCAAAACGGAAGTGTCTATTGACTTTATGCCCGAATATGAAACGGCTCAGGTTTTCGGGCTTTTGAGAATGAGAGCAAAAAGCCTCAAGACTCTGACTATGGAAAGCTTTTTCACAGGGCTTTTGAATAAAAGAATAGGAAATGTAATCTGCCGAAAAGCCGGAATTGAAAAGCTGTCTTTTCCCGTTAAAAGCTTAACAAGAGATTTGATTTGGGCGCTGGCTTATGAAATGAAGTTTTTCAAAATAGAGGTTTTGGGGGCTAACGGCTGGAACAACGCTCAGGTTACCGCCGGAGGTGCTTCCGTAAGGGAATTTCACTCGGAAAGCCTTGAATCAAAAAAGGTTAAGGGACTTTACTGCTGCGGTGAAATTTTGGATATTTTCGGTCAGTGCGGAGGGTATAATCTGCAGTGGGCTTGGTCAAGCGGCTGGCTTGCCGGGGCCAAGGCGTGCGAAGGAATGGTTTGATATATGCTCAGAATAAGCGGAGTTAAGGTTCCCGTCGGACAGGAGCTAAGTGAAGCCTTTTTAAGGGAGCTTCTTCAAAAAAAGCTTAAAACCAAGGTAAAAAACGTAAAGCTGTTTAAAAAGAGTATAGACGCAAGAAAGAAAGACAGGGTTATATTTAATCTGACAATTGATTTTGAAGCGGAAAATAAAAAGAGACTGCTTTTAAGACGTGACGTAACGGAAGCGGTCTTTTTGGAGTATAAAATTAACAAAAAAAGCCTTGACTTCCGCCCTGTGGTGGTGGGCTTCGGGCCTGCGGGCTTTATGGCAGGGCTTTATTTGGCGAGAGCCGGGCTTAAGCCAATAATTTTGGAAAGAGGGGGCAAGGTTGAGGAAAGAACCAAACAGGTAAACGCCTTTTTTAAGGGCGGCAGTCTTGACGAGGAAAACAATGTGCAGTTCGGCGAAGGGGGAGCGGGAACATTTTCCGACGGAAAGCTGAATACAGGGGTTAATGACCCCCGAATCAGGTTTGTACTTGAAACCTTTGCAGAGAAGGGTGCTCCGGAAGAAATTCTGTGGGAGGCTAAGCCCCACGTAGGTACAGACCGCTTAGGAGAAATGGTTAAAAATATAAGGAAAGAAATTATAGGTCTCGGCGGAGAAGTCAGGTTTAATAAAAAGATGACAGGGCTTTTGACCGAAAAAGGGGAGATTAAAGGGGTTTTATGCGGCGAAGAGGTTTTGCCCACGAAGGCGGTTATTTTGGCTTTGGGTCATTCCTCAAGAGATACCTTCAAAATGCTCTATGACAAGGGGATTGTTATGGAAGGCAAAAGCTTTTCGGTGGGGGTTCGAATAGAGCATACAAGGGAGTTTATAGACAGGGCGAGATACGGCGAGTTTGCGGATGTATTAAACGCCGCAGACTATAAGCTTGCTACGCATTTGCAGAACGGCAGAGGGGTTTATACATTCTGTATGTGTCCCGGGGGATATGTTGTGGCGGCGGCTTCGGAAAAGTACGGAGTTGTTACCAACGGCATGAGCAACTTCTTAAGAGACGGAGAAAATTCAAATTCTGCGGTACTTGTAGGTATAAGCAAAGAGGACTTCGGGTCAGGGGTTCTTGACGGAGTTGAATTTCAGAGACAGCTTGAAAGAAAGGCTTTTGAGCTTGGGGGAAGAAGGTATTTTGCTCCGGCTCAAAACACAGAGGATTTTGTTTCGGGAAAGGCAACCCTGAGCCTGACAGGAGTTAAGCCTACCTATAAGCCGGGGGTTGTTCCCTCCGACTTCAGAGAGCTTTTTCCCGGATTTATTTGCGACAGTCTCAGACAGGGGCTTTCGGCTTTCGACAGGCAGATTAAGGGCTTCGCTTCCGAGGGCAGTGTGCTGACAGGAGTTGAAAGCAGATCGTCTTCACCTGTGAGGATTTTAAGAGACAAAGAAAGCCTTGAAAGCGTGGGGCTTAAGGGTTTGTATCCCTGCGGCGAGGGGGCAGGCTACGCCGGAGGAATTATGTCTGCGGCTGTAGACGGACTTAAATGCGCAGAAAAAATTTGTGAAAGATTTTAATATTGAATATTGATATAAGAAAACCCCTGTCGATTGACCTCGGCAGGGGTTATTGTTTGCATATTTTTTATGTCAGCTTTCAAGCAGTTTAATGCCCTTTTGGATACGTCTCAGAGACTCTTCCTTACCTAAAAGAACGCAAAGCTCCGTTGCGCCGCAGGGTGTGGCAGGCTTACCGGAAAGGGCTGTACGAACAGGCCAGAGAATTTGACCGTTTTTAAGTCCGTTAGCCTTAGCGGTTTCGGTCATTAAAGCATAGAGAGAGTCGTTGTCCCACTGAGGAGCATTTTCCAAAACGCCGCAAATAAGCTTTAAGAAGTCTATTGAATTTTCCTCATTTGTTTTCATCTTTTTATGAGTATAAAGAGATTTTTCATAAGGGGGCAGAGCGTCAATAAAGTCAATAAGCGCAGGAATATCATAAACAGTAGAAATTCTGGTCTTTGCGATTTGCGCCACGAATTTTATGTCGATACCCTCTGTCTTAACAGCTTCTTTTATAACGGGCTCAGCCATTTCATAATATTCGTCAAAGGGCATAGCCTTTATATATTCACCGTTCATCCATTTAAGCTTGTCGGGGTCGAAAATAGCCGGAGACTTCGAAATCCCCTTTACATCGAAAATATCTATAAGCTCGTCTATTGAGAAAATTTCTCTGTTTTCGGAGGGCGCCCATCCCAAAAGCGTAATATAGTTTACAATTGCCGCAGGAAGATAGCCCTTAGCCACAAGGTCTTGGAATGAAGCGTCGCCGTTTCTTTTTGAAAGCTTGTTATGAGCGTCCTTCATAACAGGGGCAACGTGAATATAAGTGGGGATTTCCCACCCGAAAGCCTCATAAAGAAGGTTATATTTGGGGGTCGAAGAAAGGTACTCGTTTCCTCTGATTACGTGGGTAATGTTCATAAGGTGGTCGTCTATAACGTTGGCAAAGTTATAGGTAGGCAGACCGTCTGACTTAATTAAAATCTGGTCTTCCATATCGCAGTTGGGAACGGTTACATCGCCGTAAACCTCATCGTGAAATGTGGTTGTTCCTTCCTTGATTTTCTGACGGATAACAAAGGGAACTCCGTCCTTCAGGTTCTTCTCGATTTCCTCTTTAGAAAGAGACAGACAGTGACGGTCATATTTTACGCCTGTTTCGCCTTCGGCACGGAGACTTTCAAGACGCTCCTTGGTGCAGAAGCAGTAGTAAGCCTCGCCCTTTTCCACAAGCTCAAGGGCATATTTCATATAATCGTTTTTACGCTCCGACTGAATATAGGGACCGTAGTCGCCGCCTATGTCGGGGCCTTCGTCGTGGTGAATGCCGGCTGCTTTAAGTGTGTCATAAATTATGTCAACAGCTCCGTCAACATACCTCTCCTGATCGGTGTCCTCAATTCTTAAAATAAAGCTGCCGCCGGAGTGCTTTGCTATAAAATATTCATAAAGAGCCGTCCGCAAATTGCCTATGTGCATATAACCTGTGGGGCTTGGTGCAAATCGTGTTCTGATCATTATAATTTCTCCTCTTGTTTTTAATAGTACTCAGTAAGGTCTATGTTTGAAAGCTGTTCCTTAATGGTTTTCATAGCTGCCTGTGCTTCAATGATTTTTTCTATTTCATCATCATAGTTTATCCACTGACCGCCATTTAAAGACACCTGCTGATGCTTTGAGTTAATAAGTGAATAAAGGCTTGTGAGAGAATAATCGAGTATTCCGTCTACAAGATAATACTGCTGAAGAACATCATCCTCAAGCATAGCATTTTCATATTGCGTATTAATGTTGGCAATAGTTTCCGGCTCGGCGTCCATTCCTTCCAAAACCTCAATACATAAATCCTTTGAGCTTTCCATAGAAGCTATAAGCTCTTCAGTATATTCGCTTCTGTAGCCTTCAGCCTCATGACGCAGATATAAAAACATTCCTGCGGCTATAATTATAAGAACTGCCGCCAAGCTTGCACTTAAACGTGCATAATATCTCATTCTTGACTTTTTAAAAGGATCTCTTGTCCTTTGCCGTCTGCCCGGCTTGTTTTTTTCTTTTGTATTTTTATCCTTCATTTTATCCTCCTTAAACATATTCTTGCTTATTAATATAATAGCACTTAAACGGTTTAAAAGCAACAAAAAATTGCGAAAAATAAGCGGACAGAAATGTCCGCTTGAAAAGTTATGTTTTTGAAGCATCTCAGAAGATAATAGTTACTGTTTTTGTTTCTGCGTCAAAGGCTATATTGTCTAAGCCGAAAGCTTCGCAGATGTCTCTGACAGGCAGATACATACTGCCGTTTGAGTTGATTGCCGGTGAGCTTACCTCAATTTGTTCACCGTTTACATACATATAGTCGCCGTTCTGTTCGATTGAAACGTTTGTGTCAAACTTAACTATAAGGGCTGTTTTTGTTTCCGCATCGTAATAAATACTGTCGGCGCTTATGGCTTCTGCAAGGGCTCTTACGGGGAGCATTGTTCTGCCTTCGGAAATTATGCAGGGAGAGGAAATTTCCACTCTTTCGCCGTTAAGTATGTAAGCGTCGTCGCCTACTGTGAATGTAAGAACAGTGCTGTCGCCGAAGTTAAGAGCTGAGTCAGGTTCTTCTTCCTCTTCTTCTGCAGCGGTGGAAGATGTAACATCGGTTACTGCGGCGGCTTCAATAAAGTTTCCGGCTGAGAAGGTTTCCCTTTTGTCAACAGAGCGTGAAATTGTACCGCCTTCATTGGTCTTTACGTTAAGCTTTCTCTTCGATGTTATGATAATGTCCGGAGAGGATTTTATTTTAGATGATGTAGCCGTAACCTGAAGCCCCTTTATAACAACCGAGCCTGTGCCTGTTTCCGTCTCATCTGTAATACTTACTGTAAGAGAAGCGGCGGAGTCTCTTGTGATTGCTATTTTGCCTTCATACTTGCCTGTTCCCTCAATTTCGGGAAGAGTATCAAAAGCATAGGCGTTTGTGCCCAGTGCAATTGTAAATGTTGTTTCGCCGGGAACAGCCGCAAAGTTTGCAGTGTCGTTAATGGTTATGTCCGAAAGGGTTGAAACGCCGGCTCTGTAAATATCAGCCTTTTGGTCGTATTTGGCGGAAAATGTTCCGGCAGTGTTGCAGGCGAAAAGGAAGGACGCATCACTCATATATGTGGGAGTTTCCGTTACGTCAAGATAAATATATCCGTCTGAAAAGCTGTTTGCGTAAAGGGGAATAGAAAATGTTGAAGCTGAGCCTTCGTTTTGGGTTTTGAAAAAGTCCTTTGTAAACTTAAGCTGAATGTCGCTTTTGCCCGAAGCGGTTACGCTTATGTTTGAGTCGACACGGCACATTTTATTATAGTCCCATTCGGCTCCGTCCAAAACCAAATGAAAAGCCATATCGCTTAAGGAATTGCCCGAGGTTGTTAAAATAAGCTCGGGATATTCGTTTTCCGTTTTGCTGTTTGTCATTCTGTAGTATGCGCCCGAAAGACTGACGGAACAGTCTGTTCTCGCTGCCAAAACAGACACTTGTGGGATAAGCAGAGCGCAAATAAGAGCTATTGACACAATTATTTTTTTCATATTTGGGTTTAACCTCCGTTTTTTTATTCTTTACTGATAATTATAGCATAAATAATCTTAAAATGCATTAAGAAAACATAATTTTTTTAAGAAATTTTTGTGTTTTTAGAAATATCGCCGTTAAATCTGTTTGTTTACGATTTTGTATTCGTCATTAAATCGAAAATAAGGGCAGACAGTTCTTTTTTGAGTTAAAATTCTGTAATATTCGTCCTCGTCGAGATTCATAATGCATTCATAAGAGTCGGTATAGTCGTCATAGTCATAATAGAGACAGTTTTCACAGCTTCCCGTCATTTTCTTCACCTTCAAGCTTAATTATATTGATTATTGTTTCACAGGCCTTTTCCATACTTTCAAGGCAAATAAGCTCATAAGGTCCGTGGTAGTTATGCCCTCCCGTAAAAAGATTGGGACAGGGCAGACCCTCGAAGGAAAGGCGGCTGCCGTCCGTTCCTCCTCTTGTGGGAATAACCTCGGGGGTTACTCCTGCAAGAACCATAGCCTTTTTTGCAAGCTCCACCGTATAGGGGTGCTTCTCTATAATTTCGAGCATATTGTAATAGCTGTCCTCTAAGGTTAAGTCTACAGTGCCTTCTCCGTATTTTTCATTAAGCTTATCTGTGATTTTTTTCATTGTTTCTTTTCTTTTTTCAAAATTATCTTTGTCAAAATCACGAATTATAAAGCTCAGCTCTGCCTTTGAAACAGTTCCCCTAAGGTCGGTCAGGTGATAAAAGCCTTCTCTGTTCTCAGTGTTTGAGGGGGTTTCGTCGGGCAGAAGAGAAACGAACTCGTTGGCAACCAAAAGAGCATTTTTCATAATGTCCTTTGCACTGCCGGGGTGAACGTTTTTCCCCTTAACAACAATCTCGGCGGAAGCGGCGTTGAAGTTTTCGTAGGAAAGCTCTCCTAACCCCCCTCCGTCCGCCGTATAGGCGAAGTCACAGCCGAAGGCTTCTATGTCGAAGAAGTCTGTTCCCTTGCCTATTTCCTCGTCGGGGGTAAAGGCAATTCGTATTTTGCCGTGCTTAATTTCAGGGTGGGCATTAAGGTATTTAACGGCGCAGAGAATTTCCGCTATACCTGCCTTGTCGTCTGCTCCCAAAAGGGTTGTTCCGTCGGCGGTAATGAGGGTTTTGCCAATATAATTTTTAAGAAAGGGAAACTCGGCGGCTGTTATATTGACGCCGTCTTTTAAATTAATGTCAGAGCCGTCATAATTTTCCCAAATTTGGGGCTTTATCATATTTCCCGAATAGTCGGGGCTTGTGTCGGTGTGAGCCAAAAAGCCTATTGTTTTGCACTTTTTGTCTGTGTTTGAGGGGAGTGTTGCCGTCAGATATGAATAGTTATCGATTTTTATGTCCTTAAGGTCAAGCTCCGCAAGCTTAAGAGACAAATACTCCGCAAAGTCCGAGAGGTTTTCACAGGAGGGGTAAGTCTCCGATTTGGGGTCTGAAGCTGTGTCGAAGCGGACTAAATCCAAAAAGACTTTTTTCAGTTCATCTTTCAGGTTCATAATGTGCTGCCTTCTTTCTTTTCTGTTCTGATTTATATTTATTATAACACAAAGCCCTGTATTTTACAAAGATTTATTAACAGACCGCTTATATTTTACATTTTTACTTGATTGTAACCAAAAAAAATAGTATAATTACCTTAAAAGCGTTCTCAATGGACAATCAAATAAGCAAGCTTGATTTTTAAGACAAACAATCGGGAGGTAATATAAATGGCAATTATTATAGACGGAAAGGCAATTTCCCAAAGCATAAAGGATGAGGTTAAGGCAGAGGTCGCCGAACTTAAGGAAAAGGGTATAACCCCGGCTTTGGCTGTTATTCAGGTGGGCAGCGACCCTGCTTCAACGGTATACGTAGGCAACAAGAAAAAAGCCTGTGAATATACGGGCATAATTTCAAAGTCATTCAATCCGGACGAAAACATAACCGAAACAGAGCTTTTGGCTCTCATAAAGGAGCTTAATATTGACCCTACCGTAAACGGAATTTTGGTTCAGCTGCCTTTGCCTAAGCACATTTCCGAAAGCAAGGTCATCGCCGCAATCAGCCCCGAAAAGGACGTTGACGGCTTTCGCGTTCAAAGCGCAGGGGCTCTTATGACAGGTGAAAAGGGCTTTGTTCCCTGTACTCCTGCCGGAATAATTGAGCTTATTAAGAGAACGGGCATAGACATTGAGGGCAAGGAGTGCGTTGTTATAGGCCGTTCAAACATTGTGGGCAAGCCTATGGCTATGCTTCTTCTTAAGGAAAACGGCACTGTCACAATCTGCCATTCAAGAACCAAGGACCTTAAGAGCATTACAAAGAGAGCCGATATTTTGGTTGTGGCTATAGGAAAGCCCAAATTTATAGACGGCTCTTATATTAAAGACGGCGCAGTTGTTATTGATGTAGGTATTCACAGAGGTGAAAACAAGAAGCTCAGCGGAGATGTTGACTTTGAAAGTGCAGAGCCCAAGGCTTATGCAATAACTCCCGTTCCCGGCGGAGTAGGCCCTATGACAATAGCTATGCTTATGAAAAACTGCCTTGAAGCCGCAAAGGCTGCGAATATGTAAAAAACCGAAGCCTTTTGGACTCGACAGGCTCCCCACGTCGCGCCAAACTACGTTCGTTTGCTTCGGCGTAAACGCCAAAGCAAGACTGCACTTCGTTGCTGCTCCTCTTTCGCTGAAGACCTCAGTCTTCAGCGAATAAGCAGCGGAGAGGTGAAAATTCGAAAATCTATTGTAAACAGAAGAACAAATTTATCAGCGAAGGGAGTTGCTGCTGCATATGAAAAAGCCAAAGCTTTTATATCCGACAATATATTTCATAATTACGGCAGCAATTTTTGCCGCCCTGTTATTTACCGCAAGCCGAAGCAAGTCGGTGTTTATTAAAGAATATTCCACATTATCCGCTTCACGCTCAAATATGGCGGCAAACTATATTTCAAGCTATCTCACTGTTTACGGCGAAACTCTTTCGGGCGTTGCGGATTTGGATTGTGTAACGGAAGCAATCGAAGGGGATCAGTCGGCACTGGAAGAGACAGCCTCTCTTTTGGTTCAAGGTTCTGTTTTAAGCTCCGGCATAAACAGAGTTTCTGTTTTGGATATTAACAAAAACACTGTCTGCTCCACAGATCAGACCCCGGCGGATATACCCGATATGGACGAAATTTTAAGCAGGGCTGAAACAGGGGCTGTTATGTCTGACGTTAAGGAATATCAGGGAGACAATGTTTTTATAATAGCCGTTCCCGTATTCGAAAACAAGGTGCTTAAGGGCTATATTATGTCCGAAATAAGCCTTGAGGTCTTTTCCAAAACCCACGGAAACCTTATTTTAAACAGAGACTCGGGCTTTATTCTTTTTGACGGAGAGGGAAAGACTTTTACACTGACGGACGGAAAGCCCTCTGAATATACATATGAGGAGCTTGACAGCCCCGAAAAGAATGATGACTTTAAAGGATACTTTATAAGCAGAAGTGAAATTTATTTTGAAAATTTAGACACAAGCTGGAATGTTTTTTATCTTCTTTCGGGCTCAAGCCTTATTTCTGTTTTCAACAGATTTTATTTTACTGCGTCGGCAGTCTGCCTTATTATGTTTTTAATAGGCGTTTTTACTATTTTTAAGATTAAAAAAGGAATTTCCGACCCCTTAAAGGAAACATCCGAGGAAATCGGAAAGATGTGCATAGATAAAAACTACAGCCTTTTGGAGACGGAAACGGAGTTTGAAGCCCTGACCGCTCTTAAAAACTCTGTCAACGAGGTTATAAGGGGTATGATGAACGGTGAAGCCGCCGTTCTCTTTCTTATGAAAAAATACGCCGGAATTTTCGAGGACAAAAAAATCGTCTTTATAAAGTGGGATTTAATTACGCTGAAATTTACAATAAGCCCTATTTATAAAACAATTTTCGGAATTGACTTTATACCCTACGGCTCAAAGGGCTTTTCGCCGGAAAGACTGGGCATTCACCCCGACGACGTCGCAAGGTTTAACGATATGCTTAAGGACATTCGTCTGGGCAGAAAAACCGCTCCGGCTATTTTCAGGAAGAAAACCGCTGACGGAAAATACCGCTATTTTGAATATACTTTTTCAATTGCCTGCGACAGCTACTCAAGCCCTGTTGCCGCTTTGGGCTGTATTATGGACGTTGACCGTTTTGTGAGAACGGAAACGGCTTTGAGACGCGCCGCAGAGCTTGACCGCTATACGGGAGTTTACAACAAATATACATTTATGCAGAACCTTAAGGAGGATTTTTTGAAGGTGAAGGAAACAGGTGAAAGCATGTGCATAAGCGTTGTTAAGCTTCATAATTTTTATGACCTTGAGGACGACAACATAGGGGCAGGTGAGGAAGCCCTTAAGTTTATGGCAAACGTAATCGGGGAAAACATAGAATGTACCATAGGCAGAATTTTAACCGATTCTTTGGGGGTTTATTCTACGGCGGAAAATCTTGTTTTCCACTGCGACCAAATTATGAAGGAGCTTAATCTGGGCTTTTATTCAAAGGCGGCTGACGAAACTCTCCACACACAAAGCACCTCCGCAATGTTTATTTCAGACGATATTGCCCCAAGCTTTGACCTTCTTATTTCTAAATGTGTAAAGGAATATGAGCGGTTTAAGCCCTCGGCTCAGAATACATATTATTTTGCGGATTCCACCAAAAAGGACTGAAAAGGACTGACCCTTATGACAAAATCAGAGCTTATTGATATTATAAAAAAGACCGAACAAAAGGGTTCTGTTTACGGACTTGACACTGTGAAAAACCTTGCCGCCGCATGCGGAAACCCCGAAAAGGGGCTTAAAATAATTCACATTGCAGGCACAAACGGCAAAGGCTCGGTTCTTTCCTTTGTTTCTTCGGTTTTGACCTCAGCCGGCTATAAAACAGGAACATATTCTTCACCGGCGGTTATGAGCTTTTTTGATAAAATAAAAATTGACGGAAAAGAAATTTCGGAGAATGAATATTTAGCCGAAGCGGAAGAGGTCTTGAAAGCCGCTGAGAAAAACAGGCTTTCTCCCACTATTTTTGAGCTTGAAACAATAATTGCTTTTGATTATTTCAAAAAAGCAGACTGTGATTTTGTCATAGCGGAGACGGGTTTGGGAGGAAGTCTTGACGCCACCAACTATATAACCTCGCCTGTCCTTACTGTCATAACCTCAATAGGCTTAGACCACACAGCCCTTTTGGGAAAGACAATAGGCGAAATCGCCGAAGCGAAAGCCGGAATTATAAAGAAAGGTATACCCGTAGTGACTGCGGAAAGGGGACAGGCTTTTGATGTGATTTCGGCAAAGGCAGAAGAAAAAAAAGCCCCTGTTATAACCGCCGACCCTGCGGACTTAACACCTGTAGACTTCGGTCTTTGGGGACAAAGCTTTGCCCTTAAGGACGGAGCGGAAATCAAAATTTCTCTTTTAGGAGCATATCAGAGGAAAAACGCAGCTACAGCCCTTAAGGCTATAGACGCTCTTAAAGGCTTAGGCGTAAGCATAAGCAGCGAAAGCATTCAAAAGGGAATGTTTTGGGCGGAAAATCCGGGCAGAATGAAGGTTGTGTCGCAAAATCCGATTTTTATTTGCGACGGCGCACACAACCCCCAGGGAGCAGCCGCCCTTAAGGAAAGCGTAAGAAGGCTTTTTAATGACAAAAAGCTTATTTTGATTATGGGAATACTAAAAGATAAGGACTATGATGGCATATTAAGGGAGCTTTTGCCCCTTGCGAAATATGTTATAGCCGTTACACCCAAAACGGAAAGAGCCTTAAACGCCGATATAATAGTAAAAGCGGCACTTAAGGAGAATATAAAAGCCGAAAGGGCTGACTTTAAAGAAGCCTGTGAAATTGCGAAAAAAACCGCCGCAAGTGACGATGTTGTTCTTGCCTGCGGCTCCTTGTCATTTATGGGAGAGATTATAAAAATATGGAAAGAGTAAACAGAATACTTAAAAACGAAAAATTCAAACAATATATAGATACGGTTGAGCTAATCGAAAGAGAAAGAATTTACTGCCGTCACGGGCTTGAACACTGTATTGACGTAGCCAGAATAACTATGCTTTTGGCTTATGAGGAAAATGTCGAGCTTGATAAGGAGCTTGTCTATGCGGCGGCTGTTCTTCACGACATAGGCAGATCCGTTCCCAATGCGGAATACCACAAAAAAAGCGCAGAGCTTGCAGAGCCTATTTTGAAGGTCTGCGGATTTTCACTGTCGGAAAGAGAAAAGATTGAAGAGGTTATCGAAAACCACGGCAACAGCGACGTGGCGGAGGAAAAAAGCTTCAGAGGGCTGTTTTACAGGGCAGATAAGATGTCACGAAACTGTTACGGCTGTAAGGCGGCGGCGTTTTGCTATTGGGATGACGACAAGAAAAACTTGTCTTTGAGAATTTAAAAAATGCTTTATTTTTCAGACAAAATTTAAACAGGAGACAATTAACTTATGAAAATAGGCAGAAAAAGCTTTGACTTTAAAAACAACGCATATATTATGGGTATTCTTAACTTAACCCCCGATTCCTTTTCGGACGGAGGAAGATATAATACCTTAGACAATGCCCTTAAGCACTGCGAGCAAATGGCTCTTGAGGGAGCAGATCTATTCGACATAGGCGCAGAGTCCACAAGACCGGGGCATATTCAAATTTCCGACGAGGAGGAAATCGAAAGGCTTGTTCCCGTAATAAGAGCGGTTAAGAAAAATTTTGATATTCCTGTTTCCGTTGACACATATAAGTCGGCGGTGGCTAAGGCGGCTGTTTCTGAGGGGGCAGACCTTATTAACGATATTTGGGGCTTAAAATATGACCGTGAAATAACAAGGGTTATAAAGGAAGCCGGTGTTCCCTGCGTTCTTATGCATAACCGCGGAAGCTCCGACTATAAAAGCTTTTTGGCTGATGTTGTGAGCGATATAAACGAAAGCCTAATAATAGCCAAAGCTGCCGGAATTGACAGAGACAAAATTATAATAGACCCCGGTGTGGGCTTCGGAAAAACCTATGAACACAACCTGACAATAATAAGAGAGTTAGATGTACTTAAGATTTTCGACCTTCCTATTCTTTTGGGGACATCGAAAAAATCCGTTATAGGCTTAACCCTTAATATTCCCACAGACGAGAGAACCTTAGCCACAGTGGCTACAACGGTTTTCGGCAGAATGAAGGGGGCTTCGATTTTCAGGGTTCACGACGTTGCGGAAAACAAACAGGCTCTTTTAATGACGGAGGCAATTATTAAAAATGGACTTAATTAAAATAGACAATCTCAGGTTTTTTGCAAACCACGGCGTTTTTAAGCAGGAACAGGAGCAGGGACAATATTTTTATGCAGACTTAAGGCTTTATTTGGATTTTAAGGCGGCGGCTGAAACAGACGACTTAACAAAAACCGCCGACTACGGAGCAGTGTGCAATTTCGCCTATGAGCATTTGACAAAAAACACGTTTAAGCTTATAGAAACCGCCGCAGACAGCCTTGCGGAGGAAATTCTTATAAACTTTCCCTTAATAAGAGAGGTTTTTGTTGAAATTAAAAAGCCCGACGCACCTATTCAGCTTGAATTTGAATGCGTTTCCGTATGCACAACCCGAAAATGGCACAGGGTTTTCGTGGCAGTAGGTTCGAATTTGGGAAATAAGGAAGAAAATATAAACAAGGCTCTTAAGCTTCTTTTAGTCGAGCAAAGCATTAGAATTAAAAAGGTGTCGAAGCTTATTGAAACTCCCCCATACGGCTATGAGGTTCAGCCCGTATTCTTAAACGGAGCATTTGAAGCGGAAACAACCCTTGAGCCTATGGAGCTTTTAAGGCTTTTGAAAGAGGTTGAGGAGGAATGCGGCAGAGAGAAAACCTTCCGCTGGGGGCCTCGAATAATAGATTTGGACATAATTTTTTATGACGATGTTGTTATGGACAGCGAAAAGCTTACCATACCCCACAGAGAAATGCATTTGAGGGATTTCGTGAAAATTCCTCTTTGCGAAATAGCACCGGATTTTGTTCATCCGATTTTGAAGAAGAGAGTATGTGATTTATAAGGAAGTGAAATTATGAGTAATATAAATAAGCAAATGGAATTTCTTATAGAAGCGGAAAAGCTTAAAAACATAATGAGACAGTCGCCCCTGCCCTTCGGCAGAAAGGAAAACGACGCCGAGCATTCATGGTCATTATGTCTTTACGCAACGGTTTTAAGTGAATATGCTCCGGAGGGCACAGATTTGTTGAAATGCCTTAAAATGCTTCTTCTTCACGACATGGTGGAGATTTATGCCGGAGACACCTATCTCTATGACGAAGCCGCCAACGCAGACAGAGAAAAGAGAGAGCTCAAAGCGGCTGATAAGCTGTTTTCGCCCTTAGGAGAACAGGGAGAAGAGCTTAAAGGGCTTTGGCTTGAATTTGAAAAAAACGAAACACGGGAAGCCCTTTTTGCCAACGCTATGGATCGCTTTCAGCCTGTAATTTTAAACTATCTTTCAGAGGGAAAGGCATGGAAGGAGCATAACGTAAATTCCCGTCAGGTTTTGGAAAAGGGCAAAGAAAAAATAGGCAAAGCTCCGAAACCTATAAAGGATTATTATTTAAATATAATAAAAACCTCAGTTGAAAAGGGGTATTTGAAACCCTGAAAATTTTAATCTTAATAATAGTCATTTTCATAAAATTGCTCTTGAAAAAGACGGTTGTTTTATGTAAAATATACTGAGATAGAATTAGTAAAATCAATAGTTTTTCAGAGGAAGAATTGTTATGAAAAAAATAGATATAATTGTGCCTTGCTATAATGAAAGCGAAGTTATAAATCTGTTTTACAGCGAGGCTAAAAAAACCACAGACAGAATTACGGACTATGAAATACATTATCTTTTTATAGATGACGGCTCAAAGGACGATACTCTTAAAAAGCTTAAAATAATATGTCAAAATTCCGACGCAGACTATATTTCCTTTTCCAGAAATTTCGGTAAGGAAGCGGCTATGTATGCCGGGCTTCAAAACTCAACAGGGGATATGGCGGTTATTATGGACGCCGACCTTCAGCACCCGCCCGCACTTATTCCCCAAATGATTGAGGGGATAGAAGAGGGCTATGACTGCACGGCTACCCACAGAGCCACAAGAGACGGCGACTCAAAGCTGAGGGTAGCCTTGACAAACAGATTTTATAAGCTTGTAAACAAAATTTCAGAGGTGGATATGCCTAACGGAGCAGGGGACTTCAGAATGATGAACCGAAAGATGATAAACGCCGTTTTGGCAATGAGTGAGGTTCAGCGGTTTTCAAAGGGTATATTCAGCTGGGTTGGCTTTAAAACAAAGTGGATAGCCTTTAATGATGTGGAGAGAGCCGCCGGTGAAACTAAGTGGAGCTTTTGGAAGCTTTTTCTCTACGCTGTAGACGGAATAACAGCCTTTTCAACTGCGCCTCTGCGCTTGGCTTCTGTTTTGGGCAGTATAATTTCAACTTCGGCTTTTGTCTACCTTATTTATATAATTTTGAAAACAATTATAGTGGGAAAGGACTTCCCCGGGTATGCTTCTGTCGTGACCCTTATTCTCTTTATTGGGGGCATAATCATTTTAACCTGCGGCATACTGGGCGAATATGTTGCAAAAATTTATATGGAGGTTAAACACCGCCCCATATATTTAACGGGGGAGACAAGTATTAACCCCTCAAATGAGGACAATAAAGATGAAGGATAAAATTTTAAAGATTATAAAGACCGAGGTATTCAGATATTTACTTTTCGGCGGCTTAACAACAATAGTCAGTATAGGAAGCTATGCGATTTTCTCAAACGCCCTTTCTGCGGATGGAAAAATTTCGCCCCTGGGGGTTCAGCTGGCTAATATATTTTCGTGGATATTGGCAGTTGCCTTTGCCTATATAACAAACAAGCTTTTTGTTTTCGAGTCAAAATCCTTTAAGCTTGAGGTTATAAGAAGAGAAGCGTCCTCATTTGCGGCGGCAAGGCTCTTTTCATTAGGAGTTGAGGCGCTGTGGCTGTTCGTGCTGACATATTTCGGAGTAAACGATAAAATCGCCAAAATTACAGGGCAGGTTTTTGTGGTAATATTAAACTATATATTCAGCAAGCTTTTAATTTTAAAAAAGGACAAAAAGGAGAAAAATTAAATGAAAAATCAGTCAAAAAATTCTGCCTTAAAATCGGCATTTTATGAGTGGCGCTATATAATTCTTGCGTTTCTTTTGGCGGCGCTTATTATGAACCTTGTGTATATGCTGAGAGGGGTATATCCTTATGGGGCAAACACAATTCTTAAGGTAGACCTTTATCACCAGTACGGACCGTATCACGAGGAGTTCCGTTCCAGAATTTTAAACGGACAGAGCCTTTTCTACAGCTGGGAGGGAGGCTTGGGCAAGAACTTTGTGGCTCAGGCGGCTTATTATACTGCAAGCCCCGTAAGCCTGCTTATGCTTTTGTTTCCACATGGAAATATGCCTGAGGCTATGGCTCTTTTCATACTGCTTAAAATAGCTTTTTCCGCACTTTTCTGCGGCATTTATCTTAAAAAGGTATATGACAAAAACGATTTGAGCATTGTTTTCTTTTCTCTTATGTATGCCTTTATGTCATTTATGACAGGCTTCTATTGGAATGTAATGTGGCTTGACGCCGTTGCTCTTTTCCCCATTGTGGCTTTGGGCATAGAGTCGCTTGTTAAAGAAGGCAAATTTAAGACCTACGCTATATCTCTGGCAATAATTATTTTCGTAAACTTCTATATAGCCTTTATGGTCTGCGTTTTTGCGGCACTTTATTTCCTTGTTGTTCTTTTTTCGCAGTACAGTCTTAAAAAGAATAAGAAAATTGTTATAAACAGAGTTTTGATTTTTACGATAATGTCTCTGCTTGCCGGTGGAATGGCTATGGTGCTTATGCTGCCTACGGCAATTGCCCTTTCCGAAACTGCCACAAGTGAAACATCATTCCCCAAATTTGAGGTTTATCAGAATGTATTCCAGCTTTTGACAAACCACTTTATAGGCGCAAGACCTGTAGTTTTGGGGCGAAATGAGGACTTGCCCAATATTTATACGGGGCTTCTTACGGTAATGCTTCTGCCCTATTATTATCTTGACAAGAAAACACCGGCAAGAGAAAAGACTCTTAAGTCTGCACTTTTGATATTTATGCTTCTGTGCTGCTGTATAAAGCCTTTGGACTTTATGATTCACGGCATGCACTTCCCCTCAAATCTTCCTCACAGATTTACATTTATTTACAGCTTCATAATTCTTACTATGGGCTATAAGGCATTTTTAAGATTTAAAGAAGAAAAGAAGCTGAAGTTTTGGTATCTTTTTGTAATCTGCGGAATTTATATAGCTTGGATGCTTATAACAGAGTTGGGTTTTGCTTCTGTTGCCGACGAGCTGGAGAGAACCCTTGCGGTTCATACCTACGGTGCAAACGAGGTTCAAATAAGCGATATTGCAATAAATATTTTTGCTATGATAATTTATATCGCTATTCTGTATTTTTATAAGGGAGCTAAGAAAAACTCCGTTACACCGGTTTACTGTGTATTGCTTGTATGCATATTTATAGAAATGCTTTTCGGCTCTTATACCGGGCTTGACAGAACCACCTACAGAATGGCTTATGTTAAATATTTGGATGCAGGGGCTGAAGCCACGGCATATGAAGAGGAGCATTCGGATAAGTTCTACAGAACGGAATATCGAAGGTTTACTGCTATAAATGACGCTGCGCTTTATCACTATCCGGGCTTTTCACAGTTTTCATCAATGGCGCCCGGAGACACCACGGCCTTAATTCAAAATTTGGGTATTGCCGCAACTTCAAACTCACACCGTTATTATGACCCCACTGCCCTTATTGACGCTATGTTTGACGTTAAATATGTTATGAATAAGGACGGAGACATAAATAACGACAGATATACATTTATTGACAGGTGGGAAACAAACTATGACGACGGAACAACCGCTTCCGTTTCGCTGTATGAAAACAATTACTGTCTGCCTTTAGGTTTTATGGTAAATTCAGACATAGAGGAATGGTCTGCTGAGGGCTCTGAGCCTTTTGCAGTGCAGAATGACTTTATTCATAAGGCGACTGACGTAACGGATGATATGTTTACTGAGGTTGACCTTGATGAATTTAACTATGATAATTTAAGAATAACCAAATATATGGGCTCAGAAGGGGAATATGAGAAGATAGAGTCTGATGAAGCGGCTTATAAGCTGGGAGACAGCGAAAAGGTTGACCTTAAATATGAGCTTACAAATGCGGCGGATTTGAATGCAATTCCCAAGGTATCGGCAAATGTTAAGTTTGATGAGGCAAGCTATGTTTATTTCTATGTGGACGCAGGTAACGCTAAGCGTGTAATTTATGACGTAAGCGGCAGCGGAAGAAATGACAGAGAACTTTCAACAGGACGAAGCCTTTTCGACGTAGGTCAGGTAAAGGCAGGGGATACACTGAATATTTCCTTTGAGCTTACTAACAGAGGTGAGTTTGAAAAGACCTACAGAACATCAGGCGATATAAAAATATTCGTGGCGACATATAATGACGACGTGTTTAAGGCGGCTTTTGAGGAATTGTCACAAAATCCTATGGATGTGCCTGTTCCTGAGGACGACACTGTAATAGAGGGTACTGTAACAGCTGATGAGGACGGAGTTTTGTTTACGTCAATTCCCTATGATAAGGGCTGGAGCTTGACCGTTGACGGAGAGGAAAAGGAGTATATTTCTATCGGCGACGGCGGACTTATAGGTGTTGAACTGACCGAGGGAAGTCACGAGATTTACTTTAAGTATACTCCCAGAGGGTTCTTCCCCGGGCTTGCAGTAAGTGTCGTCAGTATAGTGATTTTTGTGGTGATATGTATAAAATCATCTAAAAAGAAAAAAACAGAAGAGTAACTTTCAGCCGCAGGAGCATTTGGCTTTTGCGGCTGTTTTTGTGGTATAATTATAGCGTTTCGGTCAATATTAATTATATGAAAAAGAGATTTTTAATTTACGGACTAACGGGAATAATTATGGAGACACTTTGGACAGGGCTAAATTCGCTGATTTACGGTAATTTCAGTCTTGTGACGCATACTTCCTTGTGGATGATAATAATATATGGATTAATGGTGTTTAATGAGCCTGTATTTGAGGTTTTTAAGCCAAAGCCTTTTTATATCAGGGGAATAATATATATGCTTGTAATATTTTCGGCTGAATATTTAAGCGGACATATTTTGAAGTTTCTTAACATATGCCCGTGGGATTATTCCGATTTAAGTCATAATATAAACGGTCTTGTTCTTCCGGCTTATGCACCTTTGTGGTTTTGTGCAGGGCTTTTTTATGAGAGGCTTTTCTTTTATTTAAAGAAAACCTAATGATCTGATATATAAATTATGGAATTGCACAGGTTATAAA
>JAJPZT010000013.1:0-6938 GCA_021204175.1 Clostridiales bacterium
AAATACTCTAAAATAAAAATTCTGATTAAAAAAATTAACAATATAAACCTATACAAAATCCAAAAATAATGTTATAATAAACTTTAATAAGTGCCGGCGTGTGAAGTCGGCTTTCTGAGAACAGGGTGATAAAATTGGCACAGAAGAAACAGGAGGCAAAAAAGACCTCCGGGCAGACGGCGAAGAAAACCGCCGCAAAGAAGAAGACAACGGCTAAGTCTGCCGCAAAAAGCAATAGCAAATCAAATACAAAAACAACAGCAAAGAAAACGACGGCTAAAACAAGCAAAGCCCCGAAAACGGCGGAAAACACAAAAACAGAGCCTAAGGTCAAAAAGACGTTAAGCCCGGCAGCCTTTGAGGCATGCTGTATAATGGCGGCAGGCTTCGGAATTTTGGTTATTTTCAGCCTGTTCTTTGCCTCCGACACAATTTTCGGTCAGGTTATGCTGTCTGTTTTAAAGGGCTTTTTCGGAATAGGGGCTTATATTTTCCCCTTTGCGCTTATTTTGGCGGTTATAGGGCTTTTTATGCTTGAAAACAGAGAAAGAGCCAAATATAAAGCCATTCTCTGCAGTCTGATGTTTATAGCGGTTATATCTCTTATCCACGTTTTGGTAAGAGAAGGGGCGGAGGGCTTTGACTTTTCGGCTCTGACAGGGGGCTTTACGGATTCAGACTATATAGGCGGCGGTTTTTTCGGCGGTCTTTTAGGTGAGCTTTGCCTTGTAATATTTAAAAAGGCATGCAGTATTATAATATTCGTGTTCCTGATTGCGGCGCTTTGCGTTTTAATTTCGGGAAAGAGTATTTTTGTTGTAGTTTCCGACTTTTGGCACTTTATTTCAAACACTATTATGGGGGGAATATACCGGGAAGAGGAATATTATGACGATGATGAATATTATGATGACTATGACGATTATTATGACGACGAAATTGGTGATTATTACGGCGATGAGGAATATGAACCGCCCGTAAGGAAAGCCCCCAAGAAAGCTCCCAAAATCAGCCGAAGAGAGCCTGTTTATGAATATGAAGAGGGAGAACCCGAAAGTGATTATTATGAAAAGCTCAGAAAAGAAAAAAGCTATAAGGACGCTAAGCTTGTAGACATAAGAAAGAGAACAGGGGAGAAAAAACCAAGCCCCGACATTATGTCAAGGCGTGTTGCAGAAGGCTCTGCGCGAATTGAAAAGGAAAAAGCCGAAAGCAAAAACGACAGCTTTGAATTTTTGAAGCAGGAAAAGCCACAGCGTACTTCTTCATATATACCGGAATTTTTAAGAAGCAAGCCAAAGGCTTCGGATGAATATGTTGAAGAATATTTAAAGGATGAGAACGTTGAAGAAGCTTACTCGGAGGGTGTTGGGGAAAAAATACAAGCCTATCCCGAAGAGGTCTTTGAGCCGGAGGTTAAAAAAGCCGAAGAAACGGTTGATACAGAAGAAACCAAATATAATGAGGAAGGCGAAGAGACAGACGGCATTGCAGAAGAAGATGAAGCTGTCAATGCTGTCGAAGCCGAGCCCTTACCCGACACAGGTTCAGCTGTTAAGGAAACCTTAGTCAAAGACATACCCCCATGGGAGGATCAGCCCGAAGAGGTTATTGTTCCCCAGGAGGTTAAAGACAGGGTTAAGGTTGTGGAAGGGGACGCAGCTACAGTTAAAAAGCTGCCTCAAAGCAAACAGTCGGAATACAGATTTCCCAAGCTCAGCTTTTTGGACAAAAACCCCGACCTTAAAAAGCAGGAAAACAACAGAGACGAGCTTATTAAAAACTCACATATATTGGAAGAAACTCTTAAAAGCTTCAGGGTTTCGGCGACAGTTGTTGAGGTAAGCCAAGGCCCTACAATTACAAGATATGAGCTTGTTCCGGCAGTAGGCACTAAGGTCAAAAGCATAGCCAGCCTTGACAAAGACCTTGCAATGCGTCTTGCGGCTGAAAAAATTATGATTGAAGCCCCAATCCCCGGGAAAACCGCCGTTGGTATCGAAATTCCCAACGAACACCCCATAAACGTGCATTTTTCAGAGGTTGTGGCAAGCAAAAAGTTTCAGTCTGCGAAGTCTAAGCTGACCTTTGCCTTAGGCAAGGACGTAGCAGGCAACGTAATTGTAAAGGACATCGCCAAAGCGCCGCATTTTCTTATTGCCGGGGCTACAAACTCGGGTAAGTCGGTATGTATAAACACCCTTATAAACTGCCTTTTATATAAGGCGACCCCCGACGAGGTCAGACTTATTCTTGTTGACCCGAAAATGGTTGAGCTTAATGTTTACAACGGTATTCCTCACCTTTTGATTCCTGTGGTTACAGACCCCCACAAGGCTTCGGCGGCTCTTAACTGGGCTTGTACGGAGATGATGCGGCGGTACAAGCTTTGCGCAGACGTGGGAGTGAGAAACCTTGACGAATATAACGAATATTTGGAGGAACAGGGTCAAAAGCCCCTTTACAAGCTTGTTATAATTATAGACGAGCTGGCGGATCTTATGCTTGTTGCCAAAAAAGAGGTTGAAGGTCATATTCAGCGTTTGACACAGCTTGCAAGAGCCGCAGGCATTCACCTTATTGTGGCGACCCAGAGACCCTCTTCAGACGTTATTACAGGCGTTATTAAGAGCAACATTCCCTCACGAATAGCCTTTTCAGTTGCTCAGGCTATAAACTCAAGAATTATTCTTGACGAGTCAGGGGCGGAGAAGCTTATAGGCAGAGGGGATATGCTTGTTAAAACCGTTGAAATGGACAGAACCCTGAGAGTTCAGGGGGCGTTTATAACCAACGAGGAAATAAAGAGAATTGTAGACTATATTAAAACCGATGAAAATAACTACGATATGTCGGTTATTGAAAGCATTGAAAACGCCGACAGAGAGGATATTGCTTCTGTAGGCGGTTCAGGCAGCGGAAGAGGGGGCAGCGACGAGCTGACGGACGATGTAATAGCTTATATCGTTAAAAGCAAAAAGGCTTCAACCTCCCTTATTCAGAGACAGTTCCAAATCGGCTATAACCGTGCCGCAAGAATTATTGACGAGCTTGAGGACAGAGGTATTATAGGCCCCGAAAACGGAGCAAAGCCCAGAGCTGTTCTTATGGATAAAGAGGAATGGAGAGAATATTCGGAAAGACGCAGCAACATGTTTTAAAACACTGTATATTATAAAAGGAGGAGCTTATTAAAATGAAAACAGATATTCAGATTGCGCAGGAAGCGGAAATGTACCCCATAACCAAAATAGCGGAGGACTTTGGCATAAGCTCCGACGATTTGGAGCTTTACGGAAAATATAAGGCAAAGCTGTCGGACGGGCTTTACAACAGAGCCTTAGCAAGCGGCAAAAAGGGCAAGCTTGTTTTGGTAACAGCCGTAAATCCAACCCCTGCCGGAGAGGGCAAAACCACCACCACAATAGGTCTTGCTCAAGGCTTAAATAAGCTTGGCAAGAAAACAATGGTTGCTTTGAGAGAACCCTCTTTAGGACCTTGCTTCGGAATTAAAGGCGGAGCAGCCGGAGGCGGCTATGCACAGGTTGTGCCTATGGAGGATATTAATCTCCACTTTACAGGGGATATTCACGCAATGACAACAGCCAACAATCTTTTAAGCGCAATGCTTGATAACCACCTTCAGCAGGGCAACGAGCTTAACATAGACCCCAAAACAATCACTTGGAAAAGGGCTTTGGATATGAACGACAGAGCCTTGAGAAGCATTGTTATAGGCTTGGGGGCAAAGGCTGACGGCGTTGTAAGACAGGACAGCTTCCAAATAACCGTAGCGTCGGAAATTATGGCTATTATGTGCCTTGCGGAGGATATAGCAGACATTAAGACGCGTCTTGCTAAAATTATTGTAGGCTATAACTATTCGGGCGAGCCTGTTACTGCCGGAGACTTAAAGGCAGACGGAGCAATGGCGGCTCTTCTTAAGGACGCTTTAAAGCCCAACCTTGTTCAGACACTGGAGCATACACCGGCAATAATTCACGGCGGGCCTTTCGCTAATATTGCTCACGGCTGCAACTCGGTAAAAGCCACTAAAACAGCTATGGCACTTTCCGAAATAGCTATTACGGAAGCAGGCTTCGGTGCAGATTTGGGGGCTGAAAAGTTCTTTGACATAAAATGCCGTTTTGCAGGCTTAAAGCCCGACTGTGTTGTTCTTGTGGCAACTGTCAGATCTCTTAAATATAACGGCGGAGCAGACAAAAACAGCCTTAACACACCTAACCTTGAAGCGGTTAAAAAAGGCTTCTCAAATCTGGAAAAGCATATTGAAAATTTGGGCAAGTACGGCGTGCCTGTTGTTGTGACTTTGAACTCATTTACCACCGACACTGAAGAAGAAACAGACTATATAAAGACACGCTGTGAAGAAATGGGTGCAGACTTTGCTCTTTCGGAGGTTTGGGCAAAGGGCGGCGAAGGCGGAATTGAGCTGGGCAAGAAGGTTTTGAATGTGCTTGAAAATAAGCCTTCAAACTTCAAGCCCCTTTACCCCGACGATATGTCTATAAAGGAAAAGATTGAAACCGTAGCTAAGGAAATCTACGGAGCTGACGGTGTTGACTATACGCCCAAGGCTAAGAAGGACATTGATAAAATAGAAGCAATAGGCTATAAAAATGTGCCTGTGTGCATAGCCAAAACGCAGTATTCACTTTCGGATAACCCTGCTCTTTTAGGCAGACCATCGGGCTTTAACATAAGCATTAAGAGTGTAACTCTTTCAGCCGGAGCGGGCTTTGCGGTAGCTATTGCCGGAAGTATTATGACTATGCCCGGGCTTCCCAAGAGACCTGCGGCTGAAAACATAGACGTAAACGATAAGGGCGAAATTACGGGACTGTTTTAAGGTGAAGCTATGAAAATTTCTTTTATTTCATTGGGCTGTGATAAAAATTTGGTTGACTCTGAAATAATGCTGGGGCTTATTGACAGAGAGGGCTATGAAATTACACAAAATGAGGAAGAAGCGGATATTATTATCATAAACAGCTGCGGTTTTATAGCCGACGCAAACAAAGAAGCCATTGACAATATTTTAAGGGTTGCGGACTATAAAAAAAGCGGTGTTTTAAAGGCAATTATAGTAACGGGCTGTATGGCAGAAAGATATAAAACGGAGATTTTCAAACAGCTGCCGGAGGTAGACGCAGTTGTGGGGACAGCCGCCTTTGAAAGCATAGGAGAGGTCATAAAGGCTTTGACAGAAGGTCAAAAACGAGTTGTTAAAATCGAGGATAAGGACAAAAAGCTTGACGAAACTCTGCCGAAGCTTAGAATGATGACAACATTAGGCGGATTTGCATATCTTAAAATAGCCGAAGGCTGCGATGCTCACTGCACATACTGTACAATTCCATCTTTAAGGGGTAAATACCGCAGCAGAAGCCTTGAAAGCCTTGTTGAAGAGGCGCAGATGTTAGCCGACAAGGGCGTAACGGAGCTTATTCTCATAGCCCAGGACACAACCCTTTACGGAAAGGACATTTACGGCGAAAGCCGCCTTCACGTTCTTATAAAGAGGCTTTCGGAAATAGAGGGCATAGAGTGGATAAGAATTTTATATGCCTACCCGGAAAACATAACTGACAGCCTTATTTTGGAAATGGTTCAAAACCCCAAGGTTTGTCATTACCTTGATATGCCCATTCAGCACGCTTCAGACGCTGTTCTTAAAAAAATGGGCAGAAGAAGCCGAAAGGAAGAACTTAAAGAGGTTATAAAAAAGCTGAGAGGGGCTATGCCTGATATTTGCTTAAGAACAACTATTATTGTGGGCTTTCCCCAAGAAACAGAAGAGGAGTTTAAGGAGCTTAAGGACTTTGTGGACGAGGTTTCGTTTGACCGCTTAGGTGTTTTTGAATATTCAAGAGAGGACGGCACTCCTGCTGCCAAAATGAAGGGTCGGGTTCACCACAGCACAAAGTCAAGACGGAAAAGAGAGCTTCTTGAGCTTCAGCAGGAGATCTCAAACAGGGTCTGCAAGAGCTTTGTGGGAAGAACATTAAAGGTAATTGTGGAAGGAAAGCTTTCCGGAGAGGATAATATTTATATAGGCAGAAGCTATCGTGACTGCTATGAAATAGACGGCTATGTTTTCTTCCGCTCGGAGAAGGAGCTTCTGTCGGGAGATTATGTAAACGTGCTTATAACGTCTTATTCGGATTATGACCTGACGGGGGAGGAGGTATAGGCTCCCCTTGAGGGGAGCTGTCAGCGATAGCTGACTGAGAGGTGTCTAGCGGCGAAGCCGCTCTCGACCAAAGACGATAGGCTTTGGTCGAAAGAAGAACAAGCTCAGAAGTTTTGCCTGCGTCAAAACTTGCCCTTCGGGCAACCCAACATCTTTTGGGTTCTAAGCTGAATAAGTCTTATTTTCGCTAACCGCAAATTTTTTCATAGAAAAAAATTGTGGCATGCAGAAATAAACGAATGAAGCTTGCTGTGACGAAGGAGGAGGGATTTTATGAACCTGCCAAACAAGCTTACGATTTTCAGAATAATATTAGTGCCTGTGTTTTTGGTTTTGCTTTTATGTCCCCTGGGGCTTCCCGGGAGCTTAAACAGATACCTTGCTTTGGGCGTATTTATTGTGGCTTCAATTACGGACTGCTTAGACGGCTATATTGCAAGGCGTTATAATCTTGTGACGGATTTCGGCAAGTTTATGGATCCTCTTGCAGACAAGCTTCTGTGCTGTTCAGCTATGATAGCCCTTATAGGCATACCCGACGCAGTTGTGTCTCTGCCCTCTGTGGTGGTTATTATAATAATTGCCAGAGAATTTTTAATAACCGGCTTCAGAAGCATAGCCGCCGAAAAGGGGATTGTTATAGCGGCTTCAAAATGGGGAAAGCTTAAAACAATTTCACAGATGATAATGTTAATTTTGTTAATACTTAACTTAAACATTCAGA
>JAJPZT010000013.1:6948-35292 GCA_021204175.1 Clostridiales bacterium
CATTCAGATATTTAAAATAATAACCGTTGTTATAATGGTTTTGGCGACGGTTTTGACAATAATTTCGGCAGTTGATTATATTTTGAAAAACAAGGATGTTTTAAAGGGGTGAGCAGATGAAGAAAATTTTTTTGTTGTTGACGGCGGCAGTGCTTGCCCTTAATTTTGAGACTGCGGCTTTCTGCGCCGAAAACGAAGCGGCGGAGGAGGTTGAAGCAACGGACATTGAAACCGCTGAGGAGAATACCGACTATTTCGGCGACTATGTTTCCGCCGGGGGTTATCTTGCCGGGGTAATAGAATATATTGAAAAGAACTATGTGGGGGGAGAAATTGACACGGAAAAGCTTATAGCCGCCGCTGTTGCCGCTATGGCTGAAACCCTTGACGGATATTCTGAGTTTTACACCGAGGACGAATATGAGGAATTCCTTCACAATGTGTCAAACGAGGTTTATGCCGCCGGTTTTAACTTTGTCATAACTGAGGACTATCCCCAAATTTCCGAAATAATAGAGCAAAGCCCGGCTCAGGCGGCAGGGCTTCAGGCAGGGGATAAAATAACCGTTATAAACGGCGTTTCCACACTTTATAAAAGTGCGGACGAGGTTGATGCTTTGCTGACAAAGGTTGTAACACCTAAATACTCCTTTACCATTTTGCGCAACAGCAAAACCTTTGATGTAGATTTTGACCTTGAAGCGGTTAAGGTAAGCACTGTATTTTATAAGGAAATGGACGATCTTTTGACAGTTGATAAGGATACCGACTGGGACGCAATTTGTTATATTCAGATTACCGCCATAGGCTCAGGCACTGCAGAGGAGTTTAAAGAGGCTCTTAAGTGGGCTAAAAGCAAGGGCATGAAAAAGCTTATTTTAGACCTGAGAGGAAACGCCGGAGGAATTGTAGACGAAGCTGTTGAAATCTGCCGTCAGATTGTTCCCGAGGGCAGAATAATGTATACGCAGGACAAAACCGGAAATATAGAAGAAACATTTTCGGAGCTTCAAAAAACACCCTTTGAAGAAATTGCTGTTCTTACCAACTCAATGACAGCTTCAGCCGCCGAAATTATAGCCAGTGCGGTTAAAGAATCCGAAGCGGGCTTCACTGTGGGCACAACTACCTATGGAAAGGGCGTTGTTCAGACTATAGCAAGTCTCCCCAGCTTGGGAATGCTTAAGCTCACAACCCTTGAATATTTCACACGAAACGGAAATATTATAAACGGAGTAGGTGTTGAGCCGGACATAACCATTGCTTCTATGTCTTTAATTACTGAAAACGACGAGCTTGAATCAGACAAGGTTAAGGATATTTTGAACTATTTGGGCTATAGGGTCGTTACCGACAGCAATGCCAAAAGAGCTCTGGCGACTTTTCAAACCGCAATGGGTATTCCCGCAACGGTTAAGCTTGACGCAGAAACAATAAATTCTTTAAATCTTGCGGTTTATGCAAGGTCACAGGAGCATGACGAGGCTTTGGAGAGAGCCTTTGAGGAGCTTTTAAAACTGAATTAACCGGGAGCTGAAATTATGACAGAGCTTTATAAATATGTGTGGCTGTTTTATATATATGCTGTTTTGGGCTGGGTTTTGGAGGTTGCTTACAGTGCAGTTAAAAAAGGCGAGCTTATAAACAGGGGCTTTTTAAACGGCGCATGGTGTCCCATTTACGGCGCAGGGGCGGTTTTAATCTGCTTTTTCTTAGACCCTGTTGAAAATGCTTTTCTCTTGTTTTTGACTTCTGTTTTTATAACGTCTCTTTTGGAGCTTCTGACAGGGGTTGTTCTTGAAAGAGTTTATAAAACAAAATGGTGGAATTATTCCGACAGAAAGCTTAATTTTAAGGGCTATATCTGCCTTGAAATGAGTATTGTTTGGGGCGTTTTGGGGGTTGTTCTCAAAAAGGTTATAAACCCTCTGATTTTGACCTTTGTGGGGTTTGTTCCCTTTGTTTTGGGCGTATTCATACTCTGTGTTTTGACAGGGCTTTTTGTCTGCGACCTTATTATAACTGTTCTTGCTCTTAACAATATGCTTTCCAGAGCGGAAAAGCTGGATAAGTTAGCTAAGGAAATGAGAACCCTTTCGGACGATTTGTCCGAGGTTGTTTTTGAAAAAGCCTCCGAGCTTGAAAAGGTCAGAAAGGAACAGAGCGAAAAGGTTAAAGAGACGGAAAAGAAGGTCAAGGAGAAAAACGAAAAACGCCTTGCAGAGCTTAAAGAAAGATACACCGGGCTTTTGGAAGAGAAAATTTATACTCACACCAGACTTTTAAAAGCCTTTCCCGAGCTTAAATCAAGAGAGCATCAAAAACAGTTTGAAGAGCTTAAAGATAGGCTTACCATAAAGATGAAAAAGGGCTGAGGCATATGAAAAAAAGGTTTGTTTATTTGGGACTTTTCGCTTTGGTTTTGATTTTAGCGATTACTTGCTTTTATTTCTACGGCGTAAAAAAAGAACAGGGCGTCAGGGCGCTTATTTATAAGGACGGAGAGCTTATAAAAACAGTTTCTCTTGAAGATGTTTCCGAAGCCTACGAGTTTGAAATAAGAGGCGGTGACAGCTTTAACCTTATAAGAGTTGAAGAAGGACGCATAAGAGTTGTTTCAGCCAGCTGTCCCGATAAGGTTTGTGTAAACAGCGGCTATATTTCAGACGGGGTTATGCCTATTGTGTGTCTGCCCAACAAGCTTGTAATTGAAATAGAAGGGGCGGAGGGCGCCGCCGACGGAGCAGCGAGGTAGAATTATGAATAAGTTTGATATAAGACATATGTCAAGGCTTTCACTGCTTGTATCCGCAGGGCTTATAATATTTGTTTTGGAGGGATTTATCACCCTTCCCATAGCAATCCCGGGGATAAAGCTGGGGCTTTCAAACATAGTGACGCTTTTTACGCTTTACGCCTTTTCGAGAAGAGACGCCTGCCTTGTGCTTATTTTGAGAATTGTTTTGGGCAGTCTTTTCGGCGGTCAGGTTGTTTCATTTTGGTACAGCCTGTCGGGAGGAGTTTTGTGTCTTTTGGCTATGAGCCTTTGCAAGTTTGTTTTAAATGAAGAGTATATGGTTGTTACAAGTGTGGTTGGAGCTGTTTTCCACAACATAGGTCAGCTTTTGGCGGCTCTTGTTATTTTGGAAAACACAGCTATTATATATTACCTTCCGGCGCTTCTGCTGGGAGGGGTTTTATGCGGAATTTTAACGGGTTTATGCTGTAAGCTTGTTTTTAAGCGGCTTAAGAACGTATTAAAAATATAAATTAAGAAAAGGAGACAGTTTATTATGAAGGTTTTGACTTTAGGCGGCGCAGGCTATATAGGCTCACACACTGTCTATGAGCTTATTGACAGCGGTGCGGAGGTTGTTATTATAGACAGCCTTGAAACAGGTCATATTAAGGCGGTTCACCACAAGGCAAAATTTTATAAGGGCGACATAAGAGACAGAGCCTTTCTTGACAGCGTTTTTGAAAAGGAAAAGGGTATTGACGCGGCAATTCACTTTGCGGCTTATTCTCTGGTTGGGGAATCCATGACCAATCCCCTTAAATATTATGAAAACAATATGTACGGCACAATGGTTCTCCTGCAGGCTATGACGGCTCACGGCATTGATAAAATCGTATTTTCGTCAACTGCCGCCACCTACGGCGAGCCTGAGAGAGTGCCTATTTTGGAGACGGATAAAACCTTCCCCACAAACACATACGGCGAAACAAAGCTTTCTATGGAAAAAATGTTTAAGTGGACAGCTAACGCAACGGGTTTAAGATATGTTTCACTGAGATATTTCAATGCCTGCGGAGCCCACACAAACGGACTTATAGGCGAGGATCATAACCCCGAAAGCCACCTTATTCCCATAATTTTACAGGTGCCTAACGGAAAGAGAGACTCTATCTCCGTTTTCGGAACAGACTATGACACCCCCGACGGAACCTGCATAAGAGACTACATTCACGTACTTGACCTTGCAAGCGCCCACATTTTAGCCGCAGAATATCTTATGAACGGCGGCGAAAGCAATATTTTCAATTTGGGCAACGGCGTAGGCCACTCTGTAAAGCAGGTTATTGAAACGGCGAAGAAGGCAACGGGCTTGCCCATTAAAACCGTTTACGGCGACAGAAGAGCCGGAGACCCGGCGGTTTTGATTGCTTCAAGCGATAAGGCAAAGTCTGTTTTGGGCTGGAAGCCTAAGCACGACGGCCTTGAAGAGATTATTTCAACCGCTTGGAACTGGCATAAAAACCACCCCAACGGATTCGAAGACAAATAAAAAGGCAAAGAATACTTTTATTTCCGCTGTTTGTAACCGGCTAAAAACCACCCCAACGGATTTGAAGACAAATAATAAATGCAGAAGAAGCGTTTCCGAATAATACTCGCGAAACGCTTCTTTAAATTGAGACAATATTTGACCTTATAGAGAAGAGTATTATTTTACCTTAACAAGCTTTCTTGATCTGCTTTTTGAACCGAAAACAATTTCTTCTATTCTTTCCATAAGGTTGGTTTTGCCCTTGGGAACTATTCCCATATTAACGTGGTTATCTCCCCTAAATTCGCCTAGGAAACAAATCTTGCCGTTATTGTCGTTATATGTGTCGGTTTCGACGGTTATATATCTGCTGACCCAGTCTCCATTTTCATTTTTGACAAATGCGGCGCAGCCCTTTAAGCAGATCATTTCGCTCTCCGTGTTTTCGGGATAAGTAATAATTATAACGGCGTCTTTTTGACAGTTTGAACGGGAATAAACCTCAACAGAAAAATCCTTTTCACTGAAGGGATAGACCTCGTCTGTAACCTCTTCAAAGGCTTCCTTATAAAGCCCGCCCGCTGCTTTTTCTCTTTTATTTAAAAGCCACGAAAGGGCATAGCCCGGGTCGCATTCTATAATTTGAGGAATAACCCTGAACTCTGCAAAATAACGCACCTTATCAATTCCGAAATTGTTTTTTTTCATTCATATCTTTGTCCTCCTGTAAATTTAAATTCTTTATTCTTAACTTGCTAATACATTATAGCAAATCACTTGGACAAAACATTGTCTATCTGAAAAATATTTAAAAAATATTGATTAATTATCAAAAAAACGATATACTTTATATAAGAAATAAAAATTATTTTTTTAAATGGACAGAACTCCGTCCATTTAAATTGTTATAATATAGTCAGAGGTGATTTAATATGGCTGACAAAGAAAACTTAAGCAGACTGAGCAGAATACTCGAAATTTATATGCGGTTTATGAACGGCGAGGTTATAAACAAAAAGGACGAGGCGAACCGTTACGGAGTAAACGAAAAAACCATTCAGCGTGATATAGAAGAAATCAGAAGCTTTATAAGCTCCGGCAGCAGCCGTTACGGCACAATTGACAACATAGTCTACGACCGCAGAATTAAGGGCTATTATCTCGAAAAGGTCTATAATTCAAAGCTTTCAAACAGTGAAATTTTGGCAATCTGCAAAATACTTTTGGACAGCAGAGCCTTCACGAAGACAGAAATGCAGAATATGCTTGAAAAGCTTGTAGAGCTGTGTGTTCCCAGAGAAAACCAGCGTCTTGTCAGAGACTTAATACTCAATGAGGAGTTTCACTACATAGAGCCTCACCACGGAAAGGTCTTTATAGACAAAATGTTGGAGTTGGGTCAGGCAATAAGAAAGACAAAATATGTTGAAATTGACTATATGCGGACGAAGGACAAGGCTGTTGTGAGACGAAAGCTTAAACCTTTGGCGATTATGTTTTCGGAATATTATTTTTATCTGACGGCTTTTATAGACGATGAAGAGGTCAGAAAGGATTTTGACGTTATAAACGATTCTTTTCCCACTATTTACCGAATTGACAGAATACAAAAATTAAAGGTTTTAAATGAGAGCTTTCACATACCCTATAAAGACAGGTTTGAAGAAGGGGAGTTTCGAAAGCGTATTCAGTTTATGTACGGCGGAAAGCTTCAAAAAATTACATTTAAGTATTTCGGCGGCTCTCCCGAGCCGGTTTTGGACAGGCTCCCTACCGCAAAGATTGTCTCCGAGGATGAAACAGGCATAACTATTACCGCCGAGGTTTTCGGAAAGGGCATAGATATGTGGCTTCGAAGTCAGGGGGACAGCGTAAAGATATTAAGCAAAAATTGATGAACAACAATAAAAACAGCGGAAAGCCCTTAAGCTCTCCGCCGTTTTGTTTTTATAATAAATTCTTCTTAAAATGTGTATACATTTTTTCGGCTTACTTTACACATTATCAGTATCAAGACGGTGCTACTCGTCAAATTAAAAATTTGCGAATAACACATTTTATATAAGCGTCGCAGACTTAAATCCGCAGGGCGAGCTTTGCCCGCCCGAGGACAGAAACTTTTCTGTGAAGTTGATACGAAGTATCAACTTTGCGGAAAACTTGATGGTTTCTACCTTAAACTCCTCGAAAAAAATGCATAAACATTTTTTTCGATGTAATTTACATATTGGGTATAAGTCTTGTATATTCTTCAACGCTTGCGTCATTGAGACAAGCCTCGATAATCTGTCTGCCCAAAGGCATAAGATCGGGAGTAAGATATTTCTTAAGCTCGTCTTTGAAGAAGTCTGTTAAAATCTTAGCGCCGATGTCATAGGCTTCGTTGCCGGCTTCCTGCTGATAGTTTACCTGAAGAAGTCCCTTGGGGATCTGATAGCCGTCAATCTTAGCATTGTTGAAGGCATAGCCCAAAATAGGACATCTTGACTCAACAAGCTGTTCGCTTCTGAACTTAGCTCCGCCTCTTCTTGCCAAATATTCTCTTGTACACCATTCTCCGGCGAAGCCTATTTTATAAGCACCTAAGAACTGGTTGGGAATAAGGACATATCTGGTTTCGGGAGTATCCAAAATCTGCTTAAGAAGAAGGTTAGCCTGGTCAACCATTTTGCCTACTGCAAAGGGCCAGTATGAGCCTACGCCTTCACTCTTCATACCTGCTGACTGGTCAATAATAGAGGGGTTTGCAAATCCTCTGGGAGCTACAAGTCTCCAAATCCAAGCAAGTGCTGGCGGAAGTACGTGGAAAAGACCTATTATGCCGTAGTTGGGGTTCTCTGCGGTTGTAGGCGGAGTACGAATACCGAAGCTTCTTACGTCTATCTCTGCAACCTTGCTTGAGATATTTTTCTTTATTTTTCTCGGCATAATAACTCTGGGGTTGGAACAGGGTACGCCGGGTGAGTCCTCGATATGCTCCCAAATAAGACAGGTTGAATTGGGTACAGCCTGCATATTAAGGAAGATAAGGGGTTCTTTGGAGTGGATTGTAGCCTCTTCTGTTTCAGGCTCTGTTCCGTAGTGGTCGATGTGGTTTACTCTCAAGAACCAGCCGTTTTCTGCGTCTACAACGGCAAGCTTGCCTGAGCCTGTTGAAAGCTTGGGATGAGCTAAAGCCATATCGTCGGTTACGGGGTAAAGCTCACAGGAGTCTGAAATCGTAATGTGAATATCGTCACCTGTTATAATATTTGTGCCCAAAAGAACACGTCCGTCAACGTCTCTGTGAATAGGCTCTGTCATTTCTGACTTTCCGCCGCCTGAAGCTGCTTCGTGCATAATTGTAAGAGACAGCTCATAGGGTGTAATAACCGTTACGGTAGAAGCGTGAAGTGTTACCCAGCCTTCCTGTTCGCCTATGTTCAAAAGAACGGAGTAAACGCCCTTCTTGGCTGAAGGACCGGGATAGAGGTTGTATGAAAATACCTCGTGCATATCATAAAGACGGTTATGAACAACCACCTGCTGACCGTCATAGTGAGTGTGACGGAAGGGAGGAGCAACATAAATTATAGCCTTGGGCTTAAAGAAATTGGGAATTTCCTCCGCAGGAATGAAGCGCTGCAAGTCAGCCAGCATAGCCGCAAAGAAAGCAGCGTTTTTAGGCACGATAGCTAATGAGGGATAGCCTATTTCCATATCCTGGTTGCCTGAATAGAATGGAAGAACGATTATATCCTTCTGCTGTTTAAACCATTCAAAGGTGTCTGTTCTTGTGTCGTCGAAGCTCTTTCCGAAGCGTTCATAATGTGTAGGCTTGTCAGTGGGCAGGTCATCCGCAATAATCATACTGTTGGGGTCACGTCTTCTCATAGTTATGTCGGGGAAGTTGACCACAATGCCGTTTTTACACTTGGTTACGGTTGCTTCACAAATGGTTTCACCGTTAATGTCATAATTACATTCAAAGGTATCATTTCCTTTTCCCCCAAGGGCAAGCTCGAAAAGCTCCTCCTTGTTCCGAGGAACGATTACATTTGAGTTTCCGCTTTTTAATATGTCTGCAAGTGCCTGGGGAAGGAGCATCTTGCGCAGATAGTTTTTACCGTCGCACATATTTAAGCCTCCTTATATATCAGCGGAAATAACTGTTTAAACAGTCCTAGCCGAAATCTTAAATTTTTCGGCATTTCCGTAGTAGTTAACATTGTTCTGTTCGCAATTTTATTTTTTCTTAAAGAACCAAACATTACATCTATTTTATCAAAAAAATCTGAAAATTACAATAGATTTTTTAACATCAATAAAAATACATTATTTTAAACAAAGAAAATAATTTTCGAAAGAGTTTTATAGTCATTTTGACCATAAAATGTTTTTGGCTCAATGACAGCTGTCTATGACTAACGCACAAATTAATTGAAATTTTAACTGGACTTTTTGAGCTAAAGCAAGTATAATAAAGATGATAATTTTTGTTAAGGAATAAAAAACTATGCTTAATTTATTATATCCCAAAGAATATTTGAAAGATGTAAACGACCTTGACCCTAAGAAGCTTAAAGCCTTGGGCATAACAGCTGTTATATTCGATATAGACAACACACTTGTTCCCTATTTTATAAAAAAACCCACGGAAAAGGTGCTTAATTTATTTAAAATGCTTGAAAATGCCGGGCTTAAAATAACTGTTCTTTCAAACAGTAAGCCCCAACGGTCGGAAACTTTTTAAGGGGGCTTAACATACCCTTTGAAGCAAGGGCAAAAAACCCCTTTCTAAGGGGCTTAAAATACTTTTAAAGAAAACGGGCTTAAAGCCGTCTCAGTGTGCAATAGTGGGGGATCAGATTTTTACAGACGTGCTTTTGGGGAATTTAAACGGAGTTTATTCAATTTTAGTTAAACAGGCGGATAAAAAAGACGAGCTTATAACCGCCGTTAAAAGACCCCTTGAAAAAATCGTGCTTTTCTTCTACAGAAGAAGGCTTAGGAGAGAGAAAAAATGCTGAATGTTCAAATTAAGGGAGATACCCGAATTTACGGCGTAATAGGCGACCCCATAGCCCATACATTTTCGCCGGAAATACATAATTCCGTTTTTAAGGCTTTGGGTGAAAACGCAGTCTACATACCCCTTCACGTTAAGCTGGAGAGCCTTTCGGAAGCGGTTAAGGGGGCGGCTGCTTTGGGCTTTAAGGGCTTAAATGTAACCCTTCCCCATAAAATAAATATAATACCTCATTTAACCTCTTTGGACAGCGAAGCCGCCTTAATCGGCGCAGTGAATACAGTCCGCTTTTCAGAGGGGGAAATTAAAGGCTACAACACCGATATAATCGGCGTGGAATATACCTTTAAAACGAGAGGTTTAAGCCTTAAAGGGCGAACCTGTCTGCTTTTGGGGGCAGGGGGTGCCGCAGACGCCGTTTTGTGCGCTCTGCTTAAGGCTGAAGCAAAAAAAATTTATATAGCCAACCGAACGGTGGAAAAGGCTCAGGCGTTAAAGGAGCGGCTAAACCCTCACTTTAACAGCGAAATTATTGCCTTAAGTCTTTCATCCGCCGCTGAACTGAAGGGAGTTGATACCGTACTTAACACCACCACACTGGGCTTTGAGGGAAAAACAGACCTGACCCCTTTGCCGAAAGCCTTTTTTGACAGCAATGACGTGGAAATCTGCTTCGACGCAATTTACACCCCGTGGCAGACCCGTCTTTTAAAAGAAGCGGAAGAGGCAGGCGCAAGCTGCATAAACGGCTTCGATATGCTGATTTTTCAGGGCGCAGCCTCGGAAGAAATCTGGCAAGACAGAAAATTTGACTATGAATTTTTAAAGTCCTTAAATTCAGAACTTAAAGAACATTATAAAAAATCGAAAGGAATAAAAAAATGAACAGAATTTACACCGAAAAAAACATTATCTTTATTGGCTTTATGGGCAGCGGAAAAACAACCATAGGCAGAAAATTAGCAATGATCCTCAAAAGAAAATTTATCGATATGGATATGCAAATTCAGGATTTTTATCATATGTCAATAAACGATATGTTTAAAGAATACGGAGAGGAATTTTTCAGAGAGCAGGAAGCAAGCCTTTGCGGAAATCTGGGCAGAGCCTACAAGAAGGTTATTGCCACAGGAGGCGGCGTAGTTTTAAAGCCGGAAAATATTGAAAATCTTAAGAAAAACGGCATAATAATTTATCTTAAAAGCACGCCGGAAAGCATTTACGAAAACACTAAGTTTGATAAAAACCGTCCCTTGCTTGAGGTGGACGACAAAATAGGAGAAATTACAAGACTTATGGAGGAAAGGGCTGACCTTTATGAAAACAGCGCAGACCTTGTTGTGGACGTTTCGGAAAGAAATGTTGACCGCTGTGTTCAAAACGTAATCGACTCCATAACTGAATATTTAAACGATTCGGAAGATACAAAACAGACAGGCTCTAAAAAGGTAAGAATTATAAACGGTCCTAACATAAACTTTACAGGGGTCAGAGAAAGGTCTGTTTACGGAAATTTGAATTACAGCCAAATTATGGACAAGGCTAAGGAAAAAGCCGCCGAGCTTGGCTATGACATAGAGATTTTTCAGTCTAACCACGAGGGCGAAATTGTTGACTATATTCAAAAATGCTACTACGAAAAGGTCAACGGCGTTGTTATAAACCCCGGCGCATTCACTCACTACAGCTACGCTATTCGCGACGCAATTTCGTCGGTGAGCCAAATCCCCTTTGTTGAGGTGCATATGTCCAACATTCATAAGCGTGAGGAGTTCCGCCATACATCGGTTACAGCTCCCGTCTGCGCAGGGCAGATGTGCGGCTTCGGCTCTCTGGGCTACGAGCTGGGTCTTATAGCCCTTAAATCCCTTATGGTTTAAAAATAATAAATACTAACGAATTAAGAGCCCGGTTCTTATAAAATCGGGCTCATTTTTTGTTTATTGACACAATTATAATTTTGTCAAATTCAAATGTTCGGCTGACTGTGATGTATAAAATGAAAACACTCTGTCAATATTGTTTTTATGGTAACAAGACAATAAACGGGGTGTTTTATAGTGAAGAAAATTAATTTTAGATTTAAACGCAGTTTATTTACAATACTTGCTTCGGCGGCTTTGGGGTTGGGGCTGTTTTTAACCCTGACTATAGCCGGAGAAGCCTATTCTGACAGAATTATGAAAAACATAACCTCAGAGGTTTTCCGCTTTCACATTCTTGCAGACAGCGACACAGAGGAAGCCCAAGCCTTAAAAATAGCCCTGCGTGACGAAATTTTGGAAAAATATGAACCCTTTTTAACCTCGTCGCACTCAAAAGCCGAAACAGCCGTCTTTTTCGAGGAGCGAACAGCCGAAATAGAAAAACTCTCGGAAGAATTTTTAGCCGGAAAGGGTTCGCCGAGCAGTGTAAAAGCGGAAGTCACAAAAAGTTATTTTCCCGTAAGACGCTATGGTGAAGCGGCTCTGCCTGCCGGAACATATGACTGCCTTAAAATCACCATAGGCAGGGGAGAGGGGCATAACTGGTGGTGTGTAATGTTTCCTCCCCTTTGCTATACATCGGGAACATATGAGGAAATTAAAGAAAAAGGACTGTCGGAGGAAACTGCCGAAATAATAACGGCTGAAAGCCCTTCCGCCTCAGCCGTTATTAAAATTAAATTTAAGATTTTTGAGTTGTTTAATAAGTAGGGTGCTAAGCTATTAATTAGCGTACCAATGGAACACACCTCTCCGTTGCACTCCGTACGCCACCTCCCCTCAAGGGAGAGGCTTTTTGCGTCCTCATCAATCTATAGGCGTATAAACAGGTGCTTCATAATTTATGCCGTCGGGAGTAACAGTCAAAATTTGATTTTCCTTCTTAACGTCCTCCTGACCCAAAACCCACAAAAACCAAAGCTCTTTAGCCGCCTTTGCTCTTGTGACCTCTGTTTTAGGCTCGATTTCCGTTCCGTTTGTCATTACACCTCTTGTAATGCCCTTTTCGCTTCTCATAAGCCCCAAATTATAGACAGTTTCAAAGGCTTCAGCATATTCGGGGTCAATATCGTCCTTATCGGTTATAACGCCCCAGCCTGCAAGAGGATAATACTGTGCTTCGTCGCCTGTTAAGTTAGGGTCATAGTTGGGGTCATCGGGGGTAACGGTGGTTCCGTTATAGTCTGTCATATAGGCAGGCTTATTGAAGTCTCCGTCTTTGTCATAGCCGAACCTGAGCTCATAGCCCTTAAGCACAACAGCCGCCATTTTCTCTCTTGTCAAAACCTCTGTACTGTAAAAGCTTTCGAAATCCTTTACGTCAAGACACCAAACAGCGCAAAGTGAAGATATAAAATCGTTTGTTGTTATACCCTTAAGGGGCTCAAAGTTGTTGCCGTTTGTCTTTTGCATAACGCCCAGCTGAAGAAGCTTCTCGATTTGGTTTCTGTAATAAGCAGGGTCATTTTCGGGAGTTCCGTCGCCGTTATAAGCAAAGGTTACGTCGTCTGTCCATTCGGGGAAAACAGCCGACCAGTCTCCGCTTTCACAGGCTGCCGCCGTATCTTCATCAAAATAAGAGAAAAGAGCCGACATTGTTTCATTGTCGTTTCTTTGGCTGTAAATATCCTCGCAGATTATTTTGCACCAGACCTTAGCCAGGGCTTCCTTATAGTGGGTTCCGTCAATTTTTTTGTCGGGATGACCGTTGGCATAAGAGCCTGAATTTGTTTTGCTCGGCAGTTCTCCTGCTTCAACTCCCATATAAATGGCATTGGCAGTGTTTGCTCCGATTTCTTCTACATAAGCCTTTGAGCCTTCATAAAGGTCAACAACCTGAACCGCACTGTTGTTTTCAGCTGCTTTTTTCATAAGCGAAGGAGAGTCGGGACTGAAGCCGCTCTTCTTCCATTCTCCATTAGAGGTTCTCGTCATAGGAGTAACCAAAATCGGCGTAATCCCTCTTGAAAGCATTGCCGGAATATAAATATCGTTAAGCCATCTCTCATAATAAGCAGTGGTTGAGCCTCTGCCGAATCTTGCTTCGGGACCGTTTGAGTCGCCGGTGGACTCGTCATTGTGGGCTGAATGAAGCATAATATAATCCCCGGGCTTGGCAGTCAAAAGAATGTCGTTAAATCTTCCTTCATTAAACATATTCTTCATAGACCTTCCGCCCATAGAATAGTTTATAACCCTGACCTTGTTTCTGTCGAACATTGAGCCTATAATCTGACCCCAGCCGCTCATTCCCGCTTCTTCAAATGTATATGTTTTTTGGGTTGAGTCGCCCAAAACGAAAACCGTGGGTATGGTGGTTGATGTAACCTTGTTGTTTTCGATTTTTTCTATGCTGATTGACTTAATGCCTACGCTTTGGGGCTTTTTCTCCGTGCCCGGTTCCGTAGGCTCAACCTCTACTTCAATATAGGGTTCACCTGTTACAAAGTCAAATTCCCATGTGTTGTCGTCTGTCCATTTTGCCTTGTGCTGCGCCGCTACAATTCCTGCTGCATCCCATGCGGCGGTTGAAGTAAGCCTTGCAGCCTGCATGCCGGAAAGAGCCACATATGTATTTTCGCTTGCCTTTCCCTTGGAAACCTCACCAGTTCCGAACTTGCTGTCTGAAACCTGAACCTTAACCTTGTAGCCTCCGGCTTCCCTTACGTCAACTCTGAAAACCAAACCGCCGTAGTTATAGTTTGAGCTGTTTAAGTCTGAAAGATACTTGCCCGTTCCGTTTTCTGTTACTCTGAAGCCCTCTGTTTCGCTCCAGGTGATTTTTGAAGTATCAAGGCTCCTTGCAGGCATAGCTCCGGTTTCATCTACAAAGCCGTAGCCCTTGTCCTTTGAATAAAGAGGAACCGTTCCGTCGTTCAAATTAACCGCCTCCGCAGCTTCTTCCTTCACAAAATTAAAGGAATAGCTTTCTTTAGCCGTCACTTTGCTTTCTTCCGCAAAGGTATTAACCGAAAATGCACCCAAAAGCATTGCGGCAGCCGTTAATAAACAAATTTTGCCCTTCATAAAAATATCTCCTTTCCTGCTAAAATGTATAAGCTTTGACATAAGTATAGCATACCGTAAAAACAAAATCAAATTATTTTTGAAGGCAGAGAAACTCGGCTGTTTAAAGTTGTTTAAATCTCTTGAAATTTTAATGTTTTCAGTGTAAAATATATTTAAGAAAATTTTTGAATAATCGGCTCGCCGGTCTTAACAGAATAGGGGGTATTTTTACGGAATATAAAACAAGCGATTTGGCAAAGCTTTTGGGCGTAACCCCAAATACAATAAGGCGGTATGAAAAAACAATTATACCGTGCCTAAAAGAGATTTGTCAAATTACAGACACTACAGAGAAAACGACATTTTTAAAATTGCAATAATTCGTCTTTGCCGAAAATACGGTTTTTCACACGATGAAATAGAAAGCTCCCTTGAGGGCAGCTTTGAAGATGTTTTAAACATATATAAAAACAAGCTTAAAGAAACTCAAAAAGAGATTGAAAGGCTTACTTTGGCTGAAAAATGGCTTTTCGAAAATATAAACAGTATGGAGAAAAACGCCGAAATCGGCGGCAGCTTCTACAGAGGCAGGTCGGAAGAATTTAAGTATATTATTTTCTCCGACGGAAATGTTTTTCTTAAGGAAGATGAAAGGCTAAAAATCATAAACAAGTTTATGTATGACGCTCCATCTGTCTATATGGTTCAGTTTTGGGATATTCAGGACGTTTTAAAGGGCAAATTTTATCCTCCGCCGAACGGCTGGGCAGTGAAGACTGAGGATATTGAAAAGCTTTCAAACCCTGAAATAAAGGAAAGCGGCAAATATATAAAGACCTACCCTGCGGAAAACTGTATTTTCGGAATTATGAAAAAGCACCCCAAAAATTTCGACCCCTCCGACAGGCACGTGAGAATAGCAGAGGAATTTTTTAAATCTGCCCTTGAATATATGAAGGAAAACGACCTTGTTCCCAACGGCAATCCAATGGGGATAGTTGAAAACTCCCTTTCAAAGGACGCTTATATAAACGTCTGCATACCTGTTAAATCAAAAGCATTCCGCAGTGAATAAAGCTGCGGATTATTTTTTTCTTAAAATCTAATTAAAACCCTATTGACCCTGACATTGTGTCACACCTTAAAATAAATAATAAGGACTATTATCATTGCAAAAGAAAGGAGAAAAATGCAGAATGAAACTTAAAAGAGTAATAAGTCTTTTAACGGCTGTTGTTATGGCTGCCGGCACATTTACTTTTGCAGGTACGGGCATAACCGCAGCCGCAGAAAAAAATTCGATTTTATATAACTTTGCCGAAGGCAGTGTAACAGACGCAGTTAATCTTAATGACGGAACAGTTCCCGTTTATGACGAAGCAACAGGCTACGGCTTTGTTTCAACAACAAGCAGTATGCCCGAAAGATCTCTCAGCACTGACAGCATTCAGTGGAACTCAGAGGGCTTTATGATTACTGAGGACGGCTCAGGCTCATACCTTCACAACACAAACACTTCAAACTATAACTACGGCGGACTTGTTTTCAGAACAGACGTTGAAACAGGCTCTTACCGCCTGACTGTCGAGCTTTCAAACGGCTCAACAAGCTCCAACACAACAGTTGTTCCCACAGGTATGCAGGCTTCAAGAATAACCTCATCCTCCTACTGGGACAGTGCAAAAAAAGTTCCCGTTCAGCATTATGCTAAATGGACAGACTCAACAACTTGGACATATGATTATGTTACAGGGGAACCCTTTATAGAATTTGAAATCGAGCCTACAGCTCTTGCAACCTCAACCTCAAACAAAACAGTGGGCGTTAAGTCTATTTCAATCGAAAAGCTTGAAAACAACACTGTTTCCGAAGGCGACATTCCTTCTGTTTATGTTATGGGCGACTCAACTGAGAAAACCTATACATTCGAAGAAGCCGGAATGAGCGGCTGGGGTCAGATTATAGGCACTATGTTCGACGAAACAAGAGTAAATGTAGTCAACTATTCAATGGGCGGGCGCTCAATGAAGGCAATGTATACCGAGAACCGTTTTAACGATGTTCTTCTTACGGCAAAGCCCGGGGACTATATTTTAATTCACTCAGCCCACAATGACGAGTCTACAGGCGATTCAGCAGGTCCCGAGGCACGTTTCGGCAGAGGCTCTACAACAGCCACCTACACAAGATGGTTAAACAATATTTATATTCCCGCTATACTTTCAAGAGGTGCTGTGCCTGTTCTTGTAACACCTATGCCCAGAACCTCAAACGGAACATATACAAGCGGTTTCAGTCCGGATTCACCGGGTCTTATGAAAGCGGCTGCAGCGGCAAACGATGATGTATATCTTATCGACCTTTATACCAATGCAAAGGAATATATTGACGAAATGGGCACAGCCCAGACACTGGCTATTTATATGTCAATTGAAGCCGGTGAATCTCCGGGCAAAACAAACTCAGGTTCATATGCAAACGGTCACCCCGACAACAAGGTTGACGGAACTCACCAAAAGGAAGCGGCTTCAAAGGTTTGGAGCAAGATTATAGCTGAGGAAATATACGCTCAGAAGGACGATGCCACAATGGGTATTTTGGCTTCCTGTCTTAAAGATGATGTTCAGGCAGCCTGTGTTTCCGGCGACTGGAACACTGTTTTCCCCGAATGGACCGATGACGTTACATACGCAAAAAGCGGTGACGGAACAGCGGCAAATGACCCCACATATTACAGAAACCAGATTGAAAAGCTTCTCCAGCTTGGGGTTATGCAGAAAACAGACGGCAATAACTTCAGCCCTCTTGAAGCTATGTCCACAAACGACTTTATTTCTTCACTTTGCGCAGTTTGGGGTCTTGATCTGACAGACGCAAGCGTAAATGCAGTTTTCGAGCCTTATTATGAATCGGGAACTCTTATAAGAGAAGAAATGGCGGCAATTATTCTTGACGCTTATGTTCTCCGCTTCGGCTTAGATTCAGACGGCTCTTACAACAAGCCTGCATATATGACAGACTACAACGGCACAACCGTTTCACCCGACGACCCCACCTATGACCCCAACTTAACAGGTGAGGACGCACAGTATTATCCCCTTGTAGGCTGGGGCAACTTAACCGACAAGGAAGACATTTCTCTTGAATATGCAGAAGACGTTTACGACGTTTACAACTTAGGTCTTATGAGAAGCGAAAGCGGCATAACAAGAGGCAAGATGGTAAACGGAACACTTTTCGAACCCAAGGCAGAGGTTACAAGAGCCAAAGCCGCTAAGGAATTATGGTTCCTTTGGGTATTGGGTCAGGAGGACGTTCTTGCTGAAAATCAGATTTTGACAATAACAACCGACGGAACAAGCTACGCAGAGCCTGTTTATACAGAGGTTTCCTATACTGCTCCCGCTTATGAATTTTCTTCTGTTAATATAGCTAATGACGGAGCATTAAGCGTTGAGCTTCTCGACACAATAGGTGCTTCAACAGCGGCTACTCTTAACATAGCAGTTTACAACGCAGACGGAACACAAAAGGACGCCAAAACCTACTTAGTAAGCGGCAGCGGAGCAGTTTCCGGCATAGACATAACACTTTCAACAGATGAATTTGTAATTATGAGCGTAACGGCTTCCGACGGAACAGCCTTAAGTGCAGAAAGAGTTGCAATCTGCACAGAGCTTGTAGTTCCCGCACGTTCCTATACAGCTTCAACTGTTGCAGGAATTAAAAACGGAACACTTGCCCTTGAAAACCTTTCCGACAGCTCAGCGGAAGAAACAGCAGAAGCGGAAGCAGCTTCAATTAGCTTTGCTTCGGTTGATTTAGCCGATGATTCCGATGACTCCGTATTCTGGACAGCTTCAGAAGATGTAACAGGCGGAACATATATATTCACACAGGCTGAAAACGGCTGCGACCTTGTTCCTACCTGTGATATGACATATACAAAGTCCTCACAGAGTGTAGGCGACCAAAGCTTCACAGGCTACGTTGCTCATTCAAGCACAAACGGGTACCTTGCTTCCACAGGCAGAGAACGTTCGGGCTTTACATTTACACCTACATCAGACGGTGTTTTGACAGCCTATGTTTCAAACTTAGGCAGCAACAAGAACTTCGTTATTATAGATGACAGTGAGACATCCGAATCAAAGGCTCTTGCTTCAAGTCAGGATCCTACAGTTTTATCGGGCAATACTGTCCTTACAGCAGCCGTAACCGCAGGTACAACCTATTACATCGGCGTTTTAGGCTCTAAGGGCAGATATTTGGGAATTTCATTCTCACCGGGCGCACCTGTTGTTTCAACCTTGGCTAAATGCGGCGAAACCGTGCAGATTACAGCCACACCTAACGACGGCTACATTGTAGAAGCAATTTCGGCAGTGGATGCAAACGGAAACACAGTTGAGCTTGATATGAACTCAGCTAAAACAGTTTCAACCTTCACAATGCCTGAAGCGGATGTAACAATTTCCGCAAGCTTTATTGAGGGCGACAGCTCAGACGAGCCTGTTGTACCCGACGAGCCTGCTGTTGAAGGCTTAATCGGCGATATTGACAACAACGAAATTTTGACTGCCAATGACTGCGCCGCTCTTCTCTATTACGTTATAAACGGAGAGAAAAACGAAGAATGGAATGTAGCGGATGAAATTGCCGATACAGACGGAAACGGCAATATAACCGCTGCGGACGCAGCTCAAATTCTTTCAAAAGTTCTCGACGCTTCATATAAATTCAGCGCCGAAGAATAATATAACTTCCTTTATTATTATTTATTTTAAACGGCTGCTCTGCCAACATTACGGCGGAGCGGCTGTTTTTTAATATGTAATCGCTGAATTTCAGTTGATATTCGAAAAATTATATAGTATAATAAAAGTACGAAAGAGGTGGTTTTAACAATGGATTCAAAAGAAATAATAAGCTTTGCGGCTAAAAGAAATGTAAAAGACAGCGTTTTCACAAAAATTTTCGGTGAAAAGAAATACCTCTTGCAGCTGTATCAGGCTTTGCACCCTGAGGACACGGAAACCACCGAGGAAGATCTGAAAACAATTACCCTTGAACCTATATTCCTAAAAGATATAACAAACGATTTGGGCTTTTCAGTCAAAGATAAATTATTTATTCTTGTGGAAGCCCAGTCAACAGTGTCGGTAAATATTATTGTCCGTAGTTTTATGTACTTGGCACGTACCTATCAGGAGTACCTTGAGGAAACAAAGCAGAATCTGTATGGTTCTAAGCCTGTTAAGCTGCCCAAACCCGAACTGTATGTTATCTTCAGCTGCGACACAAGCATAGATAAAGATGTTTTAACATTGTCCGAAGAGTTCTTCGGCGGTGAAGAAAGCGCCATAGAAGTAAGGGTAAATGTGATTACAGATAAAAACGGCAAAGGAATTATCGGTCAGTATATAATCTTTACAAAGGTTTTGGATATGCAAAGGAAGACCTTGGGCAATACAGAAGAAGCTATAATAAACACAATAAAAATCTGTAAAAATGAGAATATCCTGAAGGATTTTCTCCAAGAACGTGAGAAGGAGGTTTATGATATTATGATCAGCTTATATAATCAGGAAAAAATTTATGAGATGTTTGCGCAGGAATTAATAGCCGAGAGCGAAGCACGTGGTGAAGCTCGTGGTGAAGCCCGTGGTGAAGCTATGGGCGAAGCCCGCAGTTTGGAAAGAGTTGTCCTTGAAATGCTTAAAGATAATGAGGAGATTTCAAAAATCAGCAAATTTACTCATTTGTCCCTAGAAAAAATCAACGAAATCAAGTCTCGTTTGACTAATAATCTTCAATTGGCAGGAGATTAATATTAAAAAGGTGCGGCGGTTATCTGCTGTACCTTTTTAATGTAGAAGCAGGTGTAAATGTAAACAATAAAAAAGCCTGTGCAGATAAATCCGGGGACGCAGTCTTTAACTGAGGTATAATTATATAAATGAAAGATTTTTTTACGCATAAGCAAAAGAATGCCCTTGAGGACAGGATTTATTACTTTGAAAATTACAAAGATATATATTGCAAAGCCCGCCGAACCTATCATGCAGTTAAGCATAAGGTAAGCTGGACAGGCAAAGACGGCTGCACATATGAAACAAAAAGAATTAAGGGCAGCTGTCTTGCGGAAATATTCAGTAATTACGGAACATACAAACGGCTTCGTTTTGAAATTATAAAGAAGAATAAAGATACAGCCGAAACAGTGGGAAGAGTTTTCTTTCCCAAAGCAGGTCATATTTGTCTGCTTGTGGGAAACAACAAATTTTATGTGCAAAGCTACGGTGAGGGCTGGTATTCTTTAAAGAAAAATGATAAGCAGACGGCATTGTTTCTTCAGGAGCCATTTGCCGAAGGCGGCTATTATAAATACTGCGTTTGGTATGAACCAGAATGTCATAATTATATGGGCTTTTTTATGTTTCTTTTAACAATGACAGATTATATGTTTTATAGAGATTCCACCGGTACGGGACGCCAACAATATAATGTATACTGTTCTAAAAAAGCAGCGGCGGATGAAATATATTGGCGGCCTTCGGACACAAAGGAGACCTCATCAAAAGAAGAAGAACAGCAATATTTCGAAAAGCTGAACAGCCGGAGAAAAGAAGGTCGTATATTAGCGGTATGGTTTTTTATACTATTGTTCATAGTATTGGCTTTTATTTCTTTTTGCTTTCTGTATGGCTGACAAAACACAAAATAAGCAAAAGCACAATTTACGGCTAATACATATGGGGAGATAAAAATGAATAAAGACAATTTTATAGAAAATTTTACGATTAAACTTTTTAAGATTGATATAATATTGATGCTTGTTAATATGATACTTAATTCTTTTAGTATTGATGCTTCTATAGTTGCAAATCAATATCAATATTCGTGCTATGTGGATGATATTATATGTTTGCCGATTTTTATAGCTTGTTTAATCATCATTATAATAGATTATCCGATAATTTTTATTACAAAAAGAAAACCAAGTGATAAGTTTATTAATATACAATTGTGCATTGGGGGAGTAATATGGTTTATATATCTTGTAAGTATTCTGCTGTTAAAATTCTTTTATGATGATTTTGAAAATATATTAAATGAAATAGTCAGATTTATAAGTCCGGGTGTGTTTTGGCACTCATAAGATTAAAATATCATAAAACTGCCTATTGTTTTTTATGAAGTAAGGCGTTAGTTCACCTCTCCGTCCGCTGTGAAATTCTTTCTTCGATAAAATCAAATAGAGGAAAGAATTTCATAGTATTCGTGCGCCACCTCCCCTCAAGGGGAGGCTTTACACGTTTTGCAGCTTTTCGGCAGTTTTTTCACTCGGCGGCTTTCATTGGCGTAATTCTTATGTTTTTAACGTCAATTCCCGTTTTTCGCTTAACAATATCCTGAATTTGAGCCACCTCCGCGCTGGTAAGCTCCGATTTGGAAACAACCACATCAACTGTGTCGTCGTCTATTCTCACATAAACCTCTTTAAAGCCCTTTGCTTCAATCATAGACTCAGCGGCGGTTTCCTTTTCTATTCTCTTTTGAATTTCAAGCATACTGTCGGCGCATTCCTCTTTTTTAGCTGCGGCAACATTCTCATCCGAAAGCATTTCAGTCAAAATTTCCTTTTGTTTGGCTCTTGACTGCTCTCTGTCAAGCTTCGCCTGAACGAAATAAGACGAGCCTGACTGACTGTTTACGAAAACCGCTTTTCCGGCTTCGCTTTCGGCAGAAGCGCTTTTTGAGCCTTCCCCGCTGTCAGCTTGGCTTTCCTCCTCAGTTTTTAACTCGGTGGAAGCGGAAACGGCGTCATCCCCCTCATAGTCGATAGCCACATCGTCGTCATAATAAATATCTCCGCTTGCTTCAAGCTCGTCATAAGACACCTCCACAAGCTCGCCGTTTTCGTTAAACATAAGCTCCTGGGGTTCAAGCTTTGAGCTGTCTATGTAGTTAAGATAGCCTGCCACAGCCACCATAGCCACCAAAGCGGTTATTATAATTTGATTTTTCTTAAATACAAACATTTATTCTCCTCCCATTTTTAAGACCTGAATTTTATTTGATTCTATTCCGAAAAGTGCCGAACAGGCACTGATTAAAGAGCTTTTTACCTCAACCGACCCTCCTCCGTCACAGCTTATCAGCACGCCTTCTATTCTCGGCGAGCTCCTGTTAGTAATATATGGTAAATCCTCCCCTGTTAGAAGTGTTTTCTGCTCCTGTTTTTCAAATTCTCCGGAAGAACCGCCCGAACCCTTTTCCGTTGAAACGTCCTCAGCAAGGCTCTGCTCCCCCTCGTCCTTTAGGCTTAACATAACCTTAATTCTGCCTACCCCTTCAACGCTTTTCAAAATCTCTTCAAGCTCCTTAGCTGTTTTTTCGGCGTAGTCCTCCTTTTGCTCCGTTTCAGCTGATAACGGCAGGGGTGTTTCTTCCTTTTTGTCCTCTTCAAAATAATTTCCGGCTAAAATAAGCCCTGCTCCCACCGCCAAAGCCGTAAACAAATTTACAAAAGCTCGGCTGTCCTTCTTTTCAAGCATTTTTTTGAAAAAATCCACCTTTATTCATCCTCCGTTATAATTATATTTTCCTCTTCACAGCCGAAAATTTCGGCAATAAGGCTCTTAAGCCCCTCCGAGTCCCCTGTCTGCTTTCCCTTAATATAAATTTTGCCGACGGAAAAATCGCTGCCTATTTCCGCACTGACGGAAGGGTTTTCTATATAGCTTTGGCAAAGCTTCAAAACCCTTTCACGCACAAGGCTTTCATATTCAGAAATAACCGTTTCCCTGTACTCCTCTTCGTCAAAGGCTTCAGACAAAACCGCAGAACCCTCTTTTAAGACATAATCTTGAAGCTCGGGCAGAGTTGTTTTTAAAACCACACTTATTGGGTTCAGCATTATCCCCATAAGCATAAGCCCCAAAATCATATTTATATAGCCCCTGAAGCTGCCCTCGGGGGAAATCATTTTAACCGCCGCCGCAAAAACCGCAAAACAGCCTATATTCCTTATATAATCATAAACATTTTCCATAAAATCACCCGTTTGTAATGGCAATAAACACAAGCGCACCGAAAATAAAAACGTAAGATACCAAAAAAATCACGCCTAAAATCAAAAACGTCAAGTCCCCTAAGCTGTCCGCCATTTCGGCTATTCTCTTGTCGCAGACAGGCTCTATAAGCCCTGCCGCCAGCTTAAAGGCAAGCCCAGCAGTCAAAACCTTTAAAACAGGCAGAGCGGCATAAACCCCTATGAGAACAATGAAAACAATTCCTGTTCCGCTTTTGACTGCTCCCAAAACCGCCGCCCCGGCGTCTAAGCTCCCCTTGATTACGTCTCCGGCAATAGGCACCATTTCAACAGCGGCTTTAGCCCCCTTTTTAATAAGCCCTCCCCCGGCTCCCGAACCTAATTTCGAAAGAGAACACACAAGCCCGAACAAAACAGCCCCTGCTTTAAGTGCCGTTTCAGTCAGCTTTTTTATTAAGATAAAAAGCTTGTCTAATGACTTTTCTTCGGAAATGCAGTTTACAACACAGATTACAGCCGCAAGACGCAAAAGCGGAGCTATCAGAGTTTCCGCAAGCTTTGCGGTAACTCCCACACTGAGGGAAACAATTCCGCCGTAGCTTAGGGCTTCCGTCGGTGAACCCCCGGCGGTTATAACAGTCAGCATTAAGGGCAGACAGCTTTGAACAAAGCCCGAAACCTCTGAGCAGAAGCCGCTCATAAGCTTAACCATAGGCAGAAAAGCACCGAGCCCCAGACCTACGCAGACCATATAACAGACCCAAAAGCCTGTTTCAGCTGTTCCCTTTTTTGCAAAGCTGTCGGTTAGGTTTTTAAAGAAGCCGCTTAAAATGCCCATAATAATTAAAAGCCTTATGCCCTTAAGAGAAGCAAGTCCCTCGCCCAAAACCCTGTCTATAAATAAATCGGCTGTCTTGTCCCAAAAGCCGTCTCCCGAAACCGCTCCGTAAACAAGGTCGGCAAAGTTTATTTTTATGCCTGTTCCTTCATAAAATTCTTCCTCAGCTGCGGCGTAGTTGAAGCCTGAAAGCTCACCGTTTAGATCCGAAGCAAAAACAGGGGTAACAAACAGCCATATCATAATAATAAAAATTAAAGTCTTTCTCATATGTTAAATTCTCCTCAAAATTAAGGCATAAGCTCGTTTAACATGTCCAAAAGCCCGGTTATAACAGGCAGTGAAAACAAAAGTATAACCACCTTTCCCCCAAGCTCTATTTTTTCGCCTAATGCACTTTCACCGAAGTCCCGGCAAAGGCTTCCGCCGAATGAAGAAATATAGCCCACAGCCGCAATTTTCAAAACAAGCTTTACATATGTGCCCTCGCCCTTAATCATATTTTCGATTTTCTTAAGCACCCCGAAAATTACCTCTATTTTCGGCAGAACGGCAAACAAAATCACAATACAGCCTACTGCCGAAACCGCCAAGGCGGTCTGAGGGCTTTTTTCTTTAAGCATAACCGAAAACACTGCCGCCGCCAGCCCTACAGCCGTTATTTTAAAAATGTCCATAGCTCCCTCACAAATTAAAAATTGTCTCCATTGTGTCAAAAAGCTCGCTTATGTATTGTATAAGCCAAAACAAAACCACCACAAGCCCGGCAAGTGTGGTCATCATAGCCTGTTCCTCTCTGCCGGCTCTTATAAGAACCTGATTTAACACCGCCACAAGTATGCCTGTTGCCGCAATTTTAAAAACAATTTCAATATCCACTTTCGACCCCTCCTAAAACAAAACTACCGCCGTAAAAATTCCGCCCAAAAGGGAAATGCTTCTGTAAAGCCTTTGGTTTTTTAAAAACTCCCCCTCAAGCTCCCCTGTTTTTCTTTCAATATATCCTCTGACGGCTTCAAGCCCCTTTTCCTGTCTTTCCACGTCCAAGCACTCCAAAATTTTTCCCAAAGGGGAAAGCCCCTCTATATCCTCTTCCTTTAAAAATGTTTTGACCCCGTTTTGATTTAGGGCAGAAGCCCAAGCCCCTTCAACTCTTTCGCCCTCTTTGAGCCTTTCCCCAAAGTCTTTAAAAATTTCGGAAACAGGCTCTTTAAGCCTTTGGGCAGTCTTTAAGGCACTTATTGCCGCCGGAGTTAAATTCATTTCAATGTCGGCGGATAAAAGGCTTATTCCCATTTTCATTTCATAAAGCTGACTTAGTCGAAGCCTTGACCTGAGAGCAAAATATTCCCCCAAAACAAAGCTTGAAAAAATCACAACCAAACAGCCCGAAAGCTTCACTATTAGCCCGGTGTACATATTTCCTTGATTTCCCCCTTTCCCTTTTTGCCCTCGAGAATAACGGCGATGTCGAAAAAATCCTTCATATACTCAGTTACGCTGTCTCCGTGGATTGTGACCAAAATGCCGACGCCCTTATATGAAGCCTCTTTAACTGCGGAAAAATCATCTTTTCCTCCAAGCTCGTCCGCCGCCGCAATATCAGGGTTTAAAGCCCTTATTAAAATTTCCAAAGCATCTCTTTTTGAAAAGCCCTCCAAAACGTCCGCCCTTAAGCCCAAATCATTAAAACAGCCTATTTCCCCTCTTTCATCGCAAACCCCCACATTAAAGCCCTTTTTGCAAAGCTGTCTTATTAAATCCCTTAAAAGGGTGGTTTTTCCGCAGCCCGGGGGAGACACTATAACGGTATTTTTAAAACCCTTCTCATAAGCCTTCATAACCCTTTCACCGCAGCCCAAAGCCTTGCAGGGCACTCTTATATTTAGTGAAGAAATATTCCTCATTCCCTTAACCTCGCCGCAGCTTATGACAGCTCTTCCGCAGATACCCACTCTGAAGCCCCCTTTGAGGGTAATAAAGCCCCTTTTGATTTCCTCTTTAAAGGCATAAACAGAGTATTCAGCCATTTTTGCGGCAATTCTTTCAAGCTCTTCCTCAGAAATTTTGCAGCTTAAAATCTTTTCATCTGAGCCGTATCTTAAAATTACGGACTGACAGGCTCTTAACCTTATTTCGTTAAGCCCCTTGGGCTTATTTCTTAAAATTTCCTCCCGAATATTTCCCTCAAAATATTTATTAATCATTTCATCTTCGGTCATTAAAAATCACCTCTTAGAAAAGACTATGCCTGTCCAAAGACTTATATTCGTATAAAACTCTTTTAAATGGGTAATAATTAGAAAGTCTCAAGCATACAATTGTTAAAAAACAACAGAAAAGGTGATTATAATGAATAATATAAATCAGGCTTCAAGGCGTGTTCCCTTAAGAACACAGAGGGCAGCCCGTCAAAGCCTTAAAAGAAACCGCAGTTCAGCCCTTAAAGGTAGCTTTATAACAAGGCTTAATATTTGTATAACCTTAGCGGCGGCGGTTCTCCTGCTTTCAAAAATAAACACAGACCTGACCCAAAAACTCACTTCCACTGTTTCTGAGGCAATAGGGGAAACAACCTCATTTTCCGATGTAAAGGATAAAATCAAAGACATATATTCAAGCCTTTCCTTCGGTGAAACGGACGTTTTTTCTGCGGAGGACAGCGAGGTTGACAAAACCATAACAAAGCAGATTGAGCAAAACAAGCTTATGGAGGAACAGCTAAAAAACAGATAAGCGCCGTTAGTATAGACTTAACTGACGGCGCTGCAAAAGATGAATGGCTTTTTCCCGTTGAAGGCGGAACAATTTCAGACGTTTTCGGCGAAAGGACAAGCCCCATAACAGGCAAAACAGAGCTTCACAACGGCATAGACATAGCCGTCCCCATAGGCACAGAGGTGAAAGCCGTTGCCCCAGGAGTTATAACCGCCGCCGGAGAAAGCGAAAGCTTCGGCATATATTTAAAACAGCAGACCGACGACGGATATACCGCCCTTTATGCCCACCTTTCGGAGCAGACTGCAAAAGAGGGAGACAGAGTTTCCAAGGGGGAAACAATAGCCCTTTCGGGAATGACCGGCTGGGCAACAGGTCCCCACCTTCATTTAACTGCCGAAAAGGACGGCACAGCCTTTGACCCTATGACGCTTTATAATTGATTGTTGAAAATATGGTGATTTGAGGGTATAATTATATAGGCTCCCCTTGAGGGGAGCTGCTGAACGCAGTGAAGCTGAGAGGTGAAGCATATGAGTAAAAAAGAATTTTTTGATATAATAGACGAAAATGGAAACAAAACAGGCGTTATTAAGGAGCGCAGCTTAGTTCACAGAGACGGCGACCTCCACGCTGCCTCCCACATTTGGATAGCCCGAAAGAACCCTGAAACAAACGAAACGGAGGTTTTGCTTCAGCTGAGAAGCAGCGACAAAGACTCCCACCCCTCCTGTTTCGACACATCCTGTGCAGGTCATTTAAGCGCAGGAGATACATATGAACAGGGAGCATTAAGAGAACTTTATGAAGAACTGGGCATAAAGGCTGATCCCTCTGAGCTTAAATTTCTCTTTAAAATGAGGACTTCTTCTCACAACATATTCTACGGAAAGCCCTTTAACGACAACCAAATAAACAAGGTCTATCTGCTTAAAAGAGATGTTGACATCAGTCAAATAACCCCTGACCCGGCTGAAATCCGGCTTGTAAAATGGCAGTCTTATAATGAAGTCTTGAAAAAGCTCCGCAATGGCGGCAAGCACTACTGCACAAACTTGGAAGAGTTTGAAGCCTTAAGAAAATTTTTACAGTTTTAATATTATTTTAATTTTCTTTAATATAATACTAATTTATTGTTAATTTGTCTGTGATTTTTTATTAATTTCATTCTGCTTAAATTAAGCTTAAAGAAATTCCTTTTCTTTAGGCTTTTTTAAAGCTTTAAAATTTTTAAAAAATCGGGCGGGAGTGAACTCTTTTGAGAAACATTTTGAAAAAAATTAAAGGTTTGGCGTCAAAGCTTATACCCAAAAACAAGATTTTGAGAATAGTTATAATAATTATAATTATTGCCCTTATTGCAGGCTTAATAGGCTACAGATAAATTACGTCCGGCAGAGGCAGCCGTAAGGGCGACATGCGGAAATGGTGGCTTTTCGAAAGCGGAGCCACAATGG
>JAJPZT010000087.1:0-21180 GCA_021204175.1 Clostridiales bacterium
CCTATAATGTTCTGATAACAGCTCTACTGCTGTTGAATTAATATATATATTTACTTCTCGGATTTTTCACAAGCAAGAGCCAAAACCTTATTGCTTCTGTCCAAAAAGTCGGTCAGTTCTTCAGCGGAAAGGGGTCTGTGGCTCATAGCAGCAAGATCATAAACCTGTTTAACAACAAGCTCTATATTTTCCTTATCGTTTTCGTCAAGGCTCAAGAGCAGCTTTATAACGTTGTTGTCAGCGTTCAAAATAAGGGTTTCTGCCATAGGCATATCGCTGCCGAAGCCGTAAAGCTTAGACATTTCCATCATTCTGCGTGACTGCTCAGAAAGCTCAATCATAGCTGAAACATTGTCTGCCTTAAGCTTTTCAACCTTAACTGTCAGGCTTTCCTTACCCAAAACGTCCTTAAAGAGCTTTTCAAGCTTTTCGGCTGTGTCCTTATCGGCGTCTCCGGATTTCAAAACCTCGTTTATGTCGGAGTCAATTCTCAAGAACTGAACGCCTTCGTTATACATTTCCATATAATTTACATAAGGCACGTCAATCTGATTATCCAAAACAACGGCTTCAAGGTCATTTTCCTTAAACATACTTACATACTGAGCCTGCTGTTTTTCGTCGCTGACATAAAATACCTTCTTTTCGAATTTGTCTGCATTTGCTTCAAGATATTCATTAAGGGTTTTATAGCCGCCGTTAATTGAGCGGTAAATCAGCGAGCCCTTAACCTTTTCATAGAAGTCCTTGTCTCTCAAACAGCCGTATTTAATGAAGGTATTAATGTCCTCCCAGTTGGTTTCGTAGGTTTCTCTGTCCTTTTTAAACAGCGAATTAAGCTTGTCGGCAACCTTTTTAACGATGTATTTTGAAATTTTGCCAACATAGCCGTCATTCTGAAGGAAGCTTCTGCTGACGTTAAGCGGCAGGTCGGGGCAGTCGATTGTGCCCTTAAGAAGAAGCAGGAACTCGGGAATAACCTCTTTAATATTGTCCGCAATAAACACCTGGTTGTTATAAAGCTTAACCTGACCTTCGATTGCATCAAGCTCTCTCTTAAGCTTGGGGAAGTACAGAATGCCCTTAAGCTTAAAGGGGTAATCCATATTCAGATGAATCCAAAACAGAGGGTCGTTAAAGTCTGTGAAAACCTTGTGATAGAAGCTCTTATATTCCTCGTCTGTGCAGTCGCCGGGGTTTTTAAGCCAAAGGGGACTTACATCGTTTACGGGTTCGGGCTTTTTCTCCTCAGCCTCTGTTACTCCCTCTGAGCCTTCCTTAATTTCTTCCGTTGCGGCTTCTGCGGCTTCCTTTCTCTGCTCGTCTAAGTCTTCAAAATAGATTTCAACAGGCATAAAGTAGCAGTATTTAGTCAAAATTTCTTTAATCTTATATGGGTTTAAAAACTCCTTGCTTTCTTCGCTTATGTGAAGGATGATGTCTGTACCTCTTTCGGTTCTGACGCCCTCGTCAAGCTCAAACTCTATGCCGCCGTCACAGCTCCAGTGTGCGGGCTTTGCACCCTCGACATATGAAAGGCTGTCGATTTCAACTCTTTCCGCAACCATAAAAGCGGAATAAAAGCCCAAGCCGAAATGACCTATAATGTCGTTTTCTCCGCCGATTTGGTCTTTATATTTTTCGATAAATGAGTTTGCTCCCGAAAAAGCAATTTGATTTATATATTCTTTAATTTCATCGGCTGTCATACCGATACCGTTGTCTGAAACAATGATTGTTTTATTTTCCTTATCGAGACTTACGGTAATTTTATAAGCGCCCTTGTCCTCGGCTTCGCCCATAGTCACCAGCTTTTTAAGCTTGTTTACGGCGTCGCAGCCGTTTGAAACAAGCTCTCTTAAAAAAATATCCGTGTCGGAATAAAGCCACTTTTTAATAATAGGCAGTAAATTTTCACTGTTAATGGAAAGACTTCCCTTTTCCATAAATAATCACTTCTTTCTTTAAAATCCAATAATTATTTTTTATGTATCTGAAAAAACATACGAATAATTTTTATCAAAGTTTAATTCTAAGACAGATTTAATAAAAATTTCACAATTCCGAAGCTTCGCAGTCATAGCCCAGCTTTAACAAAAGCTTTTTAATATAGCCGTCCCAGGCTCTGTCTACCTCTTTATCCAATGTGAATTTTTTTTGCGAGCCGCCTGTTAAAAAGGTGACGCTGTCATTTTCAAAGCTTATTGTCAGGTGCAGAGAAGCGGCGTTTTCGTGAATTAAACCGAGCTTATCTTCGGGAAGAGCCAAAACCGTTCTGAAAACCTTAGGCTTAATTTTTCCCTTAATAAGGGCAAAGGCGTAGGGCTTAAGCTCCGACCAAAGGCAATAGTCTCTTTCCTGCTTTTCGGGCAGAAAGTCGGGGTTAATTTTGCCGTCTGTTTCAAATTTTGCAGCAGAAAAAACCTCCATATGCTTCACCCCGTAGAAGTCAAAGGCGGTTCCTTTCAAAAATTCATTCATAAAGGTTTTTATCTGCGAGCCTTTGATACAAAGCTTTATCATTTTAAAGCTCTACTCTCTCGGCATCTGCCCAAATTCTTTCAAGATTGTAAAAATCTCTGCTTTCCTCGTCGAAAATATGAACCACAATATCGTTAAAGTCCAATAAAATCCAGTTTTTGTTGCCTGAGCCCTCTGTGCCTATTTTGGCAATTCCGGCTTTATACATAGCTTCTTCAACGCTGTCAGCCATAGCCTTCATCTGATTGGGGTTCTTAGCGCTTGCAATTATGAAATAATCGGCAATCGGGGTCAGTTCGCCTATATTCAAAACCACAATATCCTTAGCAAGCTTGTCGTCAAGAGCCGCTGCGGCTGCCTTTACACCTTCGAAAATCTTTTCCTTACTCAAATTTGTTCCTCCTGTTTTGTTTTCTTATAAAATTCATATGCTTCCAAAGACAGGGGATGAATAGCCCTGTCCTTTTTTCCTCTGTTAAAATAAATTGTCTGATTTAACGCTTCGGCGACTGCCGATTTTAAATCATAATAAGCCAATTTCCTGATTTTGTCAAGCCCTTCATAAGGTGTTCTGTTAGGCTCAATCATATCCGCCAAATAAACAATTATTTCGAGACTGCTCATATTCGCTCTTCCCGTTGTGTGATATTTTATGGCGTTTAAAATGTCACTATCCTCAATGCCGTATTCATATTTTGCAACGGCTGAGCCCAAGAATGGGTGAATTAAATCCGGCTGGCTCTTCAAAACATCGTCAAGCTCAACGCCGTATTTTTCACACAGTGCAAAGGTTTTTTCCCTGTCGAAATTTTTGGCGCAGTCATGAAGTAACCCTGCAATATAAGCCTTTTTTTCGTCCTCGCCGAAAATTTTCGCAAGCTCCGCACTTGTTTCCGCTACTCCCAAGGTATGAATATAGCGGCTTTCCTTAAGCTCCGTTCTGAGCCGCCTTTTAATGGCTTTTCCCTCGGGAAAAGGCTCCTTTTTGCAGCCGTAAAGACCTTTTTCTTCTATATAGTTTACAACACAGTCCGGGGTCATATATTTGACCGACCTTCCCGACTTTATTTTTTCTCTTATGTCCGTTGAGGAAATGTTGAGTCTGGGGCTTTCTATATATTTTATGTCCGCTCCGAAGCTATCCTCAAGATATTTTATTCTTTCGACAACCTTTTTCTCCTTAAAGCCAGGTCTGCCAACAACCGCAAAGGAACAAAGCTTAAAAAGCTTGTCAGCCTTTTTCCACTTGTCAAGCTCCGCAAGGGAATCTGCTCCCACTATAAAATAAAACTCCGATCCCCGGGGGTATATTTTCAAAAGCTCCTTAACAGTGTCGATTGAATAGCTTTTGCCCTCTCTTTGTCCCTCTATATCTGAGGCTTCGAAAAACTCATTATCTGAAATTGCCAAGCGAACCATTGCAAGCCTGTCATTAAACTCCGCAAATGCTCCCTCGTCCTTAAAGGGCTGTTTTGCGGCAGGTATAAACAAAACCCTGTCAAGCCCAAGGCTTTCGCTGACCCTTTCGGCTATTAAAAGATGACCTGTATGAACGGGGTCGAATGAGCCGCCCATAATTCCTATTTTCTTAATCATAATAGTATCTCCATAAAAAATCCGCCGCTTCCTCTGCGTAGTCAATGCCTATGCGTTTTGCGGCTTTTATATCTTCTTTTTTTATCTGTTCTCCCTCGGCAATATAAATTTCGTCGGAGAGACAGCTTATTCCGTTAAAGCTTTTGTCTATTTTAAGCGCCATACAGACCTTTCCCGGACCATCAAGAAGGTGCTTTTTTCTGTAAGGGGTAAGGCTTTCATATTTCTCGCCGAACCTGTTAAGGCTTAAAACGTCCTTGTCGCCTGAGGGCTTTCCCCCTCTTATTAAGACGCCGCAGGGGCAGTCTGCTTTTTCGGTGATTACGTTAAGGCAGTAATACATTCCGTAAATCAAATAGACATAGAAGACGCCGCCCTCGCAAAACAGTGTCTCCGTCCGCTTTGTGCGTCTGCCGCCGTAGGCGTGGCATGCCTTGTCAACTGCACCTATATAGGCTTCGGTTTCGGTTATTATAATCTCGGCATTTCCGCAGACGAGCCTTTTGCCCAAAAGCTCCTTTGCGGCTGTGAGAGTATCTTTTAAATAAAATTCCTTGCTTAGCTTTTGCATAAAAACCTCCCTAAACATAGTTAGATTATAAACCATAAAGCCTCATTACGTCAAGTGTACATAGAAAAATAAGGGTATTTACATTAAGAAAAGGGCATAAGCTTTATTAACACCCCCAAGGGGTTTTTATATGGAAAAGTCAAAAATAATTAAGGGCGCATTTATTTTGACCCTTGCCAACATAATAACCAGAATTTTGGGCTTCGTCTACCGGGTTTGTATGGCTGACCTTATAGGGGCTGAGGGAATGGGGCTTTATCAGCTTATAACTCCTGTTTATATGCTTGTGTGGAGCATTTCTTCATCAGGCTTTTCAACGGTTATTTCAAAGCTTTCAGCTTCGGAGACAGCCTGCGGAAGAAGCTCTTCGGTTATTCTTAAAATTTCCTGTGTGCTTTCGGGGCTGACTGCTGCCGTTCTTTCTCTGATTGTTTTCAAAAATTCATATTTTATTGCGGAAAGGCTTTTGGGAGATGCAAGAACAGCCCTTTCTCTGCGGCTTTTGTGTTTCTGCTTTCCCTTTATGGCTCTTGGCTCATGCATAAGAGGGTGGTTTTTCGGTATGCAGAACTCATTTCCCCCGGCGGCAAGTCAGGTTGTGGAGCAGGTTAGCCGAATGACAATAATTTTTCTTATAGGCGGCTTGCTTATTCCCAAGGGAATAGAATACGCCTGCGCCGCCGCTGTTACGGGTATGGCGGTGGGGGAGACAGTATCCTGTATTTACATAGCAATAAGCTTTTTGACAGGCTCAAAGGGCTTTAGGCACAAAAAAAGCCTTAAGGCGTCTTTGGCTCTGAAGCTGATTTTGGTTTCCGTCATTCCCCTGACGCTTAACCGCCTGACCTCGTCTCTGCTTTCCGCTCTTCAAAACGTGCTTATTCCCTCAAGGCTTATGACCTTCGGCTTGTCGAAAACCGCCGCTGTCAGTGAGTTCGGAAGATTAAGCGGAATGGCTATGCCCTTGCTTATGTTTCCCTCATCCTTTTTGACTGCTGTTTCAATTACAATCGTTCCGGCAATTTCCGAAAGCTTTGCTAAAGGGCAGATGAGGTCTGTGCGCCGAACCATTGAAAAGTCGATTTTGTTTTCCTCTGTTACGGGCTTCGGTGCGGCGGCTCTTTTTACGGCTCTGCCGTCGCAGATAAGCGTTTTGGTTTACGGAGAGGGTTCAATTTCGAGTTTGCTTTTTATGCTGGGCTTTTTATGCCCCTTTATGTATCTTAATGTAATGACAACGGGCATTTTAAACGGAATGGGTGAGCAGACGCCTATATTTATAAACGGGCTTGCAGGGTCGGCGGTGTGTCTCGGCTTTGTGTGGTTTGCTGTTCCCGAGTTGGGTATAGGCGGCTGTATTTTAGGAAGTCTTTTTTCTATGATTATAACCTGCGGCTTAAATATTTTGCGTCTTATTAAAAAAGCGCCTTTTTCGCCTGATTTGTTAAACCTTGTTTTAAAGCCTATGCTCTGCGCTCTGCTTTCGGCGCTTATGACAGACAGTCTTTCACAACGTTTGGTCGGCATACCCCCGAAAGCGGCGGCACTTGTTCTCTGCCTTTTTCTTATGGGAGCATATTTTCTTCTGCTTTTGGCTGTTGGGTCAATAAAAAAAGAGGATATCAGAAGCCTCCTTTTACAAAACCGTTAAAACGCACAAAAAGCATTAAGTTTTAACAATAAATCTTAAGCACAAAGTGATTTTATTCGATGTTTTTACAGGTATTGTATTGACATTTAAACAAAATTGCATTAAAATAAACACAGCAGTTTTGTTATAGCTTTTATTTTTTTAAAGAGGAATGACAAATGGTTAGTTTTTTTGGTATTACAAGGCTTGGAAAAAGAGCAAAAAATGAAGATTATTTTGATATATGGAACAAAGACGGAAGATATTTGTTTGCCGTGGCGGACGGTCTCGGCGGCCATAAAAAGGGCGAGGTGGCTTCAAAAACAGTCGTTAAAACAAGTATGGCTGTTGCGGAATATGAGGCAAGCGACGCCAATATTTTAGACTCATGCTTTAATGAGGGGCAGAAGCTTCTTCTTCAGGAGCAGAAAAAACACCATATGGAAAATGATATGAAAACAACAGAGGTTATTTTATATATTAACGGAAACACTGCCAGATGGGGTCATGTGGGAGATTCAAGGCTTTACAGATTTAAAACCGGGCTTTTTTCCAAAATGGCAGAAAGAACCATTGACCACAGCGCAGTGCAAAATTTAGTGCTTATGGGCAGAATGAAGGAGAAGGACATCAGAGGAAGCGAGGACAGAAACAAGCTTCTCAGAGCTATGGGAATGGAATGGGACAGCCCCAAACAAACTTTAAGCCCCGAGCACAGGCTTGAAAAAAACGACAGCTTTTTGCTGTGCACCGACGGCTTTTGGGAGCAAATAACCGAAAAAGAGATGCTTGCCTGTCTTAAAAGGTCGGCTACACCGGAACAGTGGCTGAGACTTATGGAGGACATTATTTTAAGAAATATAGAGAGAACGGGAAAAAGCGATAATTATACGGCGGTAGCTGTTTTTTCGAGGTAGGTGTTTTTAATGGCAATTGTAAAATGCGGCAAGGGACATTATTATGACGATGAAAAATATCAGCAGTGTCCCATATGCGAAAAAAGCGGCAGGGCTTCGGCAGATGAAAAAACTATGGCGTTTTTCACACCGAAGGCGGATCTTGATGAGAGAACCATAGGCTTTAATTTTAAGAAAACAGGCTGCGACCCTGTAGTGGGCTGGCTTGTATGTATTGACGGACCCGAAAAGGGCAGAGATTTCAGAATTCATTCCGGCAGAAATTTTATAGGAAGAGATTTTTCAAACGACATACCTCTTGCAAACGACGGCAATATAAGCCGCAAAGAGGTAGGCTATGTTATTTATGAGCCTAAGAAAAATAAATTTTTGGTTATGAACGGCGAGGGCGCAGGGGTTTATTTAAACGGAAAGCTTATAACTGAGCCTACGGAGCTTAAAAATTACGACCGGGTTAAAATAGCGTCTTATGATATGGAATTTATAGCGTATTGCAAGGGAGATAAAAAATGGTAAAAAAATTTGTGTGTGTTTTTGTTTTTTTGATTTTTACGGTTCAAACCTGTTTCGGAGCTGACTTAAGCTCAATAGGTCTGGGCGACACAGTATATAACAAGCCTCAGATTGTTCAATATTTCTATGCCGATTCCATAGACGGTGTTTCGGCAGAGGGCTTTTTGGACGAAGAGGTTCTTTCGGTTGAGGGGATATGCCCTCAGCAGGATACGGGCTTAACCACAAATTATTTCTTTTTGGTGGACGAGTCTACATCTATTTCTTATGCTGAAATGGAAGGCATTAAAGAGGGCTTAAGAACAGCCGTTAACTCTCTCACCTCGGGGGAAACTATGTCTGTTGTGGCTTTCGGAACGGAAATCAACACAAAAGCCGATCATTCAACAGACAAGTCTGAGCTTTTAAACGCAGTAGACAGCCTTGACAACGACAAAGAGGGCACTGTGTTTTTCGATGCCGTAAAAAGAGCCGGTGAAATGAGCAATGCTTCGCCGGGAGACAGAAACCTTGTTTATATTATATCCGACGGAATTGATTTTAATACCGGGGGATATACATTTGACGAGGTCAATTTGTATGCCCAAAATTCGGGCTTGACCATATTTGCCATAGCTATAGGCGATAAGGATGATGAATATATCGACAAGTTCGGTGAGCTAGCAAGAAACAGCGGCGGCTTTATAGGCGTGTGCGATGCATCAAAAATAAACAGCACAGTCTCCGAGCTTTTAACCAAGGCAAGAAGTGCTTACAGTGTTATGCTCAGAAGCACAAACAACACCGTTTCCACAACAAATGAGCTGCTTCTGCTTAATTTTTCGGAAAACGGTCAGAAGGTTTCTCTTGAAAAAACAATGTATTCACGCAGCTGGGTTAAAGACGGAGAAGCACCGGAGGTTGTTTCTGTGGAAAAATCCAGCGACACATCTCTCTCGGTTGTTTTCAGTGAGGATGTTTTGGGTGCGGAAAATGTTGAAAACTATAACGTTGTTCTTAACGGAAAGCACGAGCTTAAGGTGGACTTTGCCAATTATGACGCCCAGACCCACACAGTAAACCTTGTGTTTGAAAAGGGTGTTTTCACAGGGGAATATACCGTAAACTTTTTAAACATTACAGACAACAGTATGGAAGCCAACCCATTAAGCTATGAATATAAAGGCAGCTTTAAGGGCTATAATTATCAGACTGTTATGTTTAAGGAAAAGGCTGCGGACTACTGGTTTCTTCTTCTGTTTATTTTCATAGTTATTTTAGCTGCCGCAGGAGGAATTGCCTACAGCGTTATAAACAAACGGAAGGGGCTTATAGTTCACGATAAAAAGCTTATGTTTCAGGACAATATGGTTGAAAAGGAAAGAATTATTACCCCTCAGACAACCAACATATGTCTTGTTGTTACAAACAGCTCAGGGCTTAACAGAAAAATCGAAATGAATATGTATAAGAGCCTTATTGTGGGCAGGTCTGAAATGTGCGATTTATCCTTTGACGATGCATTAATGTCGAGACAGCATTTCGCAATCGAAGAAAATGACGGAATTTACACCATAATGAATTTAAGCTCTACAAACGGAACCACCGTTAACGGTGTTTATGTTGAAGGAAAGAGAAAGCTTGAATTCGGCGACGTTATTTTGGCGGGAAACGAAAAATTTATTTTCAGCAGCAACTGAAGCAGACCTATATAATCAGCAGGTGAGTTTATGAGCGACGAAAACTTTTGTCATAATTGTTTTGAACCTTTAACAGATGACCGGTGTGAAAAATGCGGACATATTAATAAAAACGATAAATATAACGAGCTTGCCTGCGCTGCCGGAACAATTCTTAAGGGCAGATATAAGCTGGGTATGGTTGTAGGCTCAGGGGGCTTCGGCATAACCTATAAGGCGAAGGATATTGAAAGCGGCAAAATTGTGGCTGTTAAGGAATATGCCCCTTCTATGGTATGCTTCAGAGATTTTGACACCAACTGTCTGGGGCTTAAAATGAGCAAGCACAAAAACACATTTGAAAGCGGTCTTAAGGCGTTTATTTCGGAAGCAAATTTTTTATCCTTCTTTAAAACAAGCCCCTATATTGTTAATATATATGACTGCTTTAATGAAAATGACACGGCATATTATTCGATGGAGTTTTTAGACGGCTATGCTCTTAAGGAAATTACGGGCAGCGACTTAAATTTGGCTTATATGGCTATGCTGAAAACCGCCGAGGGTTTAAGAGCAGTACATAATAAGGGAATAGTTCACAGAGATATAAGCCCTCAGAACATCTTCCTTCTTAAAAATTCCGAAATTAAGCTTATAGATTTCGGCAATGCAAGGTATTTTAACAAGAATAACGAAAATGACGACGAGCTTATTTTGAAGCCGGGCTTTTCACCGCCTGAGCTTTATATGAAGGAAAATGTTCAGGGACCGTGGACGGATATTTATTCCTTGGCAGCTACATTTTATGCTGTAGTAACGGGTATTAAGCTGCCCAGCGCCATTGAAAGAATAAACGGCGTAGAGTTTACCCCCTTGAGGAAGCTTGCTCCCAGAATAGAATACGGAACGGAAGCGGCAATAAACAAGGCTCTTGAGCTTGATTATTATAAGCGCTATAAAACCGTAGACGAATTTTTAAGTGACCTGAGAAGCAAGGCATTTTCAAACTATGCAAACACTGTTCCCCTGAGCACTCCACCGGGGAGCTTTGCACAGCCCAAGCCTGCTCCTGCGCCGATTCAGGCTGTGCCTAACAGCCCGTCTCCGCCGCCTGTTGTTCCGCGGCAGAATACGGCAGCAGCGCCTCCGCCCATTGTTCCAAGGCAAAGCGCACCCCCGCCGCCTATTGTTCCCAGAAGTACTTCCGCGTATACCCCTTTTACATCGTCGGCAGGCAACATAAGCCGGCAGCCCTCTTCCAAAAAGACTGAAAGCGGCTTTTCAAAGCTTAAAAAGAAGCTTCAGGAGGGCATGGGAGCAAGAAAGGAAAGTCATTATTCGGAACTTGAAAGAGACGAGGGCAGACCCTTTATAAACAGGCTTCCTGCCGAAAACAGCTTTTCAAGACCTGCCGCGCCTCAGCAGACTTACACAGGCTCAAACGTAATTTTTAACAGCAGACCGGCGCCTGCCCAAAAACAGCCCCGGGGCTATGTTTTGAGCTATGACGGAAGCTTATATCAGGTCAGCGATATGCGCAGCCTTGTAATAGGAAGAGTCAGCAGCTCCTGCCACATAGTTATTAACGATGACAGCGTCAGCAGAAAGCACTGTGTTATAGAATTTTCTGCCGCAAGAAAAGAGTTTTATATAACGGACTGGTCGTCAAACGGAGTCTTTTTTGCTGATAAAAGCCGTTTAAAATACGGCGTTAAATATGCAGTTAAGTCGGAGCAGGATTTTTATCTTGTGATTCCGAAATATAATTTTAAGGTGGTTATACAATGGAACTGATGAAAATAATTATTTTTATTATAACCTTGGCAGCGGTTCTGCTTTTGGTTGTATATTATTCGGCAAGTATTATAAAAGAAAGAATTTATGCGACAAGAAACAAAAGACGGCTTCAGCTTATTGCGTCACAGGGGGAAGATATGGAAACAGTTTCGGTTAATGTTCAAATAGATTCGGGAAACAGTATTCTCGCTTATGCATCACAGATTATAGGCACCAGAAATGAACAGCAGGACAGCTTTTTCGTTTCCGACTGCGGAGAATTTGACCTGCTTAAAAAAAGCTATGTTGTGGCTGCGGTCTGCGACGGAATGGGGGGCTTAAGCTCCGGTGCCGACGCAAGCAGGCTGGCAATTGAATGTATTAAGCGTGAAACAAACGCATATTTTGCCTCTGACGAGCCTAAAAACATACCGGAATTTCTCAAAAATATAGCCATAAAGGCCAATGAGCTTGTTTACGGCTACGGCGTTGAAAACGGCGGCGGTCAGTGCGGAACCACTATGGTTTTGACAATTTTTGAAAACAATAGGCTCTATTGGCTTTCCGTAGGCGACAGCAGAATTTATGTTATAAGAAACGGAAAGATTATTCAGATTACAAACGACCATAACTATGCTTACCTTTTGGAGCAGAGAGTTAAGGAAGGACTTATAACCCGCGAAGAGGCTATGGCTGAAAGAAACAGAGAGGCGCTTATAAGCTTTATAGGTATTTCGGAGCTTGATATTATAGATCTCTGCAATGCGCCTATTGAGCTTGAAAAGGGCGATATTGTTCTTTTATGCAGCGACGGTCTTTATAAGGTAATGACAGATGAAGAAATCTGTGAATATGTAAACGAAAATAAGGATGACCCCGAGGCTTTGGCGAGAAATCTCCCCTCAGAGTCATTCGACAGAAACAACGGCAGCCAGGACAATACAACCGTAGCGGTTGTTTGTTATAAATGATGAGCGACAAGAAAAAAATAATGTTCAGTTCTTTCCTCACAGGATTTCACGAAAGGAGAAATGTTTTATGAATTTAACAAGATGTGCAAGCGGTCATTTTTATGACAGTGACAAGTATGCAACCTGTCCACACTGCAGCAGTGCGGGCGCAGTGGCAAGCGACAGCGTTACTATGCCCTTAAAGCCCAGCGAAGACAAAACTATGGCTTTGGATTTTACTACAGCATCGGGAGGCGGTTCTTCCGCCACACTGGGAGGGGCTGCCGTTACACAGAGCCTTTCAAAGGCTACGGCTGCAGCAGCGGCTGACGACGACCAAAAGACAATTTCATATTCGGCTCAGTCTTTGGGAACAGAGCCTGTTGTAGGCTGGCTTGTTGTTTCTCAGGGCCCCGATATGGGTGTTGACTTCCGCCTTAAAACAGGCAGAAACTTTATAGGCAGATCATCGGTTATGGATGTTTCCCTTAAAAACGACAAAACCGTTTCAAGAGAAAAACACGGTATTGTTGTTTATGACCCCAAGAGCTGCTCTTATATTATGCAGCCCGGTGCTTCAAAGGAGCTTTGCTATTTAAACGACGAGGTTGTTTTATCACCCGTTAAGCTTAAGGCTTATGACGTTATAACCGTAGGCGAAACCTCCCTTTTGTTTATACCTCTTTGCTCTAAAGACGGCTTCAACTGGGACAAAAACAACAGCGACAAAGATTGATAAAGGAGATGAAATAAATGGGCGGAATTTCGATTTTTAACAGTATTTTAAGTTATATTTTATATGTTGGCTTAGGCGTATTAAGCTATGTTATAATGAGCTATATTGTTATGTTCCAGGGCAGAAAAGCCGGACTTAACAATGACTGGTTTGCTTATATTCCCATTGTCAGAACCGTTTACAGACTTGATATGGTGGGAGAAGCAAGATGGAAGTGTATATTTATAGGCGGTTTGGCTGCAATAATCAAGGCTCTTTTGCTTGTTTTGCTTATAATAACAATGATTAACGGCTCAACCTTCGGCGCAATTATTTTTGATATTCTTCTTATTGTATTTATGGCTGCCTGTGCATACATAGAATATAATTTCGACAGAAAACTTTACAGACTTTTCGGTTTTAACGAGCATCTTGCTCTTATAGGTATGGCTGCCGCTTTGGCTTCTATGTTTATTGTAATTTGTGTTCCTTCTCTTATTGCACTTTTAGGCGATGTTCTGTCATATTCTGCTCTTGATTATATTTTTGACGGCGGAGTAGGCGATGTTGCCATGACAGCTGTGGGCTCATCAATGAGCGTGATTATTCTCTATGTAGGTATTCCAACTACAGCAAGCATAGTCAGCTTAGATACTGTTTTCACAAATATATTCAACTTTATGACTGCATTTGACAACAGATGTCAGGCTAACTCTGTTATTGCAAACAACAATGCGGCTGTAGTAGGTTCACCTGCTCCTGTATCAGCTCCCAACGCAGGTCAGCTTGTATGTACCGCAGGTATGTATAAGGACGCAGCCTTCTCTGTTGAAAACAATTTTGAAATTATTTTGGGCAGAGACTCATATTTTGCAAGCATCGTTATAAACGAAAACGCAGCGGCTATAAGCAGAAAGCACTGCGGAGTAAGATATAACAGCGCATCGGGAGACTATACGGTTACAGACTATTCTTCAAACGGAACATATGTAGCCGACACAGGAGAGAGACTTCCCAAGAATACTCCCAAGACACTTTCAAGAGGCACAAGCATCTATCTCGGCGACAAGATGAACAGATTTAAACTTATGTAACTATAAAAGCAATTGCGGAAGTGCGAAGCACGCAGCAATCGGTTTTTACAGCAGACGTGAAGGTTTAAAATGACAGCTCCGGTGTGAAAGGGCGGCTTTTGCCCTTTTGCATCGGATTGTTGTTTAAATTTTAAGACAGGGAGGAAAAAGTATTGTTAAACGATATTTGTTTAAACTGCTTTAACAGCACAGGGGGCTATGAAATATGTCCTCACTGCGGCTTTGTTAAAGATACACCGCCCGAAAACGATTTTCATCTTTTTCCCGGGACAATTTTGGACGGAAGATACCTTATAGGTACGGTTATAGGCTTCGGCGGCTTTGGTGTAACATATAAAGCCTATGACGTTAAACTTAATTCGGTAGTAGCTATTAAGGAATTTTATCCTTCGGGAATTGTAAACAGAGTGCCGGGAGAAAAGGAAATTCAGATTTTCGACGGCGAAGATAAGGCGCACTACAGAGAATATCTCGAAAGATTTTTAGACGAGGCAAAGAACCTTGCCCAGTTTAACGGCAGAGCCAATATAGTTAATGTATTCGGCTTTTTTGAAGAAAACAATACGGCTTATATAGTTATGGAATATCTTGACGGTATATCCCTTAAGGACTATATTGCCCAAAACGGAAAAATGCCTGCCGATACAGCCCTTATTATTATAAACGACCTTTTGGAGGGTGTTAAGGCGGTTCATGAAAAGGGCATTGTTCACAGAGACCTTGCCCCCGATAATATTATTCTGACAAATGACGGACTTGTAAAAATTTTAGACTTCGGCAGCGCAAGGTTTTCTTCGGACAACAACGAAAAAACATTGTCTGCATTTATAAAACCCGGCTACGCAGCCCCCGAACAGTATGCTTCAAAGGGCAACCAGGGCGGCTGGACTGACCTCTACGGCTTAGGCGCTACTCTTTATTATATGGTAACGGGCATCAAGCCTGTGGATTCTTCCGACCGACTGGCAAAAGACACTCTGGAGCGTCCCTCTCAAATGGGCATAGACCTGCCTGTTGAAATGGATAAATCCATTATGAAGGCAATGGCGCTTCAGGTTGAGATGCGTTTTAAAACAGCCGATGAATTTTTGGCTGCTCTTGCAGGGGAATATGAAATAGAATATCCCGATGTGGAGATAAAAAAGAGAAAGAGAATAAGAAATATTATAGCCGGTCTTTCGGTGGCTGTCTGCGTTTGTACCGCTCTTTTGGTTGTATTTTTGATCAGATATTTTAAAACCGACCCCTACAGCGAAATCGAACCCTGCGACTTAAGCGTTTGGGTTTATGTTGAAAACAGCGTTTATGACCCGGGCAAGTCTTATATGCCCGATGAATTTAAGGCAAAGATTTCGGAAAACAAGGCGGCTCAGTATGAAAACCAAAAGCAGGTTTATGTTTCAAATATAGGCGATAAATTTAAGGAAATGATGACCAAAAGCTATGGTCTTAACGGCGACATAAACGTAAATGTTTTGGTTTTCGACAGTCTTGAGGGTCTTGATGTTTCATTAAAGAATTATGCCGAAAGAGGCGAGCTGCCGGATATATTTATGGTGGACAGCTCTTATGATGATATTAAAGACAGCTGTCTTGTTCTCAGCGACTATGAGGACGTTATAAATTCCGTAGGCAACAGCTTCCTTAACTGGGAAAACTACGGAGAGCTTTATCCCGATGAAAAGCTTATACCTTTGGGCTTTTCAACCCCTATTATGTATGTAAACGATTCTCTTATTGAGGACTATAAGCTTTATATGGACGACCTTGAAGCCTTGGATGGCGTAAGCGGCATAGACAGCCTTACCGCATTAGACGAGTTTGTAGGCACTGAGGTTCTTACAAGAGCCAGCAAGGGCAGCAAGTCCGGCGCAAGACTTTGGGCAGTTGACGAAGCAGCGTATAACGACATTTTGAGGCTTTACGGCGAGGGACTTACAAACGCTTCGGGAGAAGCCGAAATGAGCGAATCTACAGAAACTGTTATTTCACAGCTTAAGAAAAGCTATGATAAGAACGGCTTCAGTACAACAGCTCCTATTGAAAATTATTTTTATTTTGACCAGCTTGCTTATTTTATAAGCGATACAAAGGAATATGAAAACGTAAACAATTATATGGGCGGCAGATATGAAATTATGCCTGTTATGAACAACGACCTGTGTCTTGTTTCGTTCGACAGTGAAATCGCCGTTAACGCAGCCCTTGCCGAGGATGAAAATAAGCTTCTTGCGGCGAGAGCATTTATAGAATATCTTTTAAGCGACGAGGGTCAGACATATCTCCATATAATTATAGGCGAAAGCCTTCCCGTTAACCCTTCAACTCTGAAAACCTATACAGGCGCAAACAGCAGTCTTGAATTTTTGACAAGCTATAAGAATGCAGTTGTTTTGGGTCAGAACAGAGCAGCCGATGATGCTTTGGGACGCAAATATTATTACGGCTGTTATGTAGGCGAAGCAGGGGCTGATGAATTAGACTCCGGCTTGGAGCTTGAGGAAATTAAGGAAGAATATATTGCCGAGGAAACCACTGAAGCTGCCGCTGAAGCCGCAACTGAAGCAGTGACGGAAACCGGCAGTGAGGCAGTAACCGAAGCGGTATCGGCAGCCGAAACCGCAGCTGAAGCTCAGACGGAAGCTGTCAGTCAATAATAAACGAAAGGGCAGATTAGGGTTAAGCTGAGACTGCTTTTAAAAGAGGTTGAATATATGGAAAGATGTATGAAATGTATGGCAAGAATTGAAAACAAAAGAGGCATCTGCCCCGAATGCGGAGCCCTTGCCGGGGAAATCAGCCGTGCGGCAGACCATCACCTTAAAGCAGGCTCCAAGCTCGGCGGAAAGTATCTTGTGGGGCTTGCTTTTGCAGATAATTCTGTTTGTATTAAGTATATCGGCTTAAGAGAAACGGACAATAAAAAGGTTATTATCGAAGAATATTATCCTAAAAATCTTGCCGTAAGAGAGGGCGGAGAGGCTCTCGTGCGTTTCAGCTCACAGACAAAAAATGATCTTTTTGCCAAGGGCCTGGGTGTATATATTTCAGACGCAAAGAAAATAGAGAGTCTGCCTAAAACACCTGTTCTTTGCAGAATTTTTGATATCCTTATTGAAAATAACACAGGCTATGTTGTGTGGGAATATGAAGAAGGCAAGTCCTTAAGCAAGCATATTAAAAAGCCAGGGTCGTTTACCGTTGAAAATATAAGCAAAAACATAAGGGCTATGCTTGAAACCCTTGATAAGCTCCATTCTCAGGGGGTTGTTCACGGAAATATATCTCCGGATCATATTTTTGTCAGCCGAACGGGTAAATTCAGACTTATGGATTTCGGTGTCGGCGGATATGTAAACAGCACGGGCTTCCCTCTGTATAATCCCCACTACTCCCCCTGTGAAGCAAGGGGCGAAGGGGCTTCGGTTGATGCGTCAACGGATGTTTATTCTTTAGCAGGTATATATTATAAGCTTTTAACGGGGGTAACTCCCTTTGATGCTGAAAAAAGGCGCAGCGGCAAAAAGCTGCCCTGTATGAGAGAGCTTGGAATAAGGGTTCCCAAAGGGATTGACAATGCCGTTATGAACGGGCTTAATTTAAACCCGGTCTGCAGATATAAAAACGCAGGAGAGTTTTTAAAGGCTCTTAAAAACAGAGACACTAAGCGCATTAAAGATGATTTCGGCGAGAATATAAGCCCGTCGGCAGGCATTGATTTTCAAAGATATATTCTGCCCATAGGGGCAGGGGTTTTGGCAGGAGCTTTAATTATAGGGCTTTTGAGCTTTGCAGGTGTTAAATTCATAGCCGCAAGATTTTCAGGCGACAACACGGAACCGGGAGCGGCGGAAACCGAGATAACGGATACGACGGAGACAACGACTGTTTTGCAGGAGGCTTCAACAGAGACTGTTACTTCGGCTCCCACTGAGGCATCTACTTCGGTTCAGCCTGTTACAGAAGAAGCCGAAATTAAAACCGAGACTTCAACACGGAATGAGAATAAGAAAATATCAAATTCTGACTCTGTTAAAAATTCGGGAGACAGCTCCGCAAATAAGAGTGACACTAAAAGCAATAATCAGTCTGCGGAAAAGTCTGCCGAAGCCACAACTCGGGAACCGGTGACGGAAGCACACACCGAACCGGCAGCCGGTGCACCGAGCGTGCCTGATGATACCGTTTCCGGCAGTACAATGCCGGGCGGATGGGGATGGTAAACATAAGTCTAAAGCTTATAATAAGTGCTTATATACTGTTTTTTGATTTTTTGGAAAGAGGTGAAAATAATGGCGAAATGTTTAGGCTGTATGAAAGAGCATAACGAGAAGAGCGGAGTGTGTCCTTACTGCGGTTATGACAACAACAGCAAGCCCGCAGAAGCCTATCATATGGTGCCGGGGTCTATATTAGAGGGACGTTATCTTGTAGGCAAATGCGTCGGTCAGGGCGGCTTCGGAATAACATATATAGGCTGGGATCTGCAGCTTGAAAGAAAGGTTGCCGTTAAAGAATATTTTCCCAGCGACTTTGCAACAAGAGCTTTGGGAGAACAGCAGCTGACCGTTTATAACGGAGAGGCTGCCGACCAGTTCGGAGCAGGGCTTAAGAGCTTTATCGATGAGGCTCAGAGACTTGCCAAATTTAACGGTATTAAGGGTATTGTAGATATTTACGACACATTTATAGCCAATAATACAGGCTATATAGTTATGGAATTTCTTTCAGGCGTTTCGGTTAAGGATATGCTTAAGGCTAACGGAACCCTTGACTACCCCACAGCGAAGGAAATTGTTGTGGAAATGCTCTATATTTTGAACGAGGTTCATAAGGAGGGTATTATCCACAGAGATATTGCGCCGGATAACATTTTTATTACAGACGAGGGCGAATTTAAGCTTTTGGACTTCGGTGCGGCGAGATATGCTTCAATTGTAAATTCAAAAAGCCTTTCGGTAATTTTAAAGCCCGGCTATGCTCCTGCGGAGCAATACAGAAGAAGGGGCAATCAGGGTCCGTGGACGGATATTTATGCCCTTGCGGCTACGTTTTATAAGCTGATTACAGGGGTTACGCCGCCGGAATCTATGGAGAGAATTAACGGCGACAATCTTGTTCCCCCTTCAAAGCTGGGGGTTCAGATACCAAAAAACGATGAAATTATTCTTCTTAACGCTTTGAACGTTATGCCCGAAAACAGAGTTCAGAACGCAAAGGAATTCTTGGATGCTCTGGGCGGAAAAAGGGCAGTCAGAAAGAGAGAAAGAAACTTAGGAGCCGATACGGGAAAGATGTATAAATTCGCTATTCCCCTTTTGGTAATTTCTCTTATTTTCGTAGGGGGCTTCGGCGTTTATGTTAAAGCCGGAGGCATCGATATGGAATACGTAGGTGAAATCGTAAGAGGTTCTTACGAAATAGCCGACGGATTTGCTATTGTAAGAAACGTAGTAGGCAAAGACATAGAGCAGGCAGAAAAGCTTCTCAACATGGACGGATTTAAGGTTGAAATAGGCGAGTCCATATATATCGATGTTATTGACGAGGGCAAGGTTGCGGCGCAGACACCTTCATCGGGCAGCGCTTCAACAGAGGATACCGTAATAACCCTTGTAGTAAGCTTAGGCGCAGAAACAGGCGACATAGGCGCTTATATAAACAGATCCGCCGATGAGGTTATGACAGAGCTTAAGGCTGCAGGCTTCTATAATATCGATACTATGCCCGGCGAGAAAAACGAGCTTCCCGAGGGTACGGTTGAAGCGGTTAAATCCAACGCAGAGGAAATCGCAGAAAACTCACAGGTTAAGCTTTCATCGCCTATAGTTCTTTATGTTTCCGACGGAAGCAACTTTGAAATCGACGAAACTAAGGACGTTAAGGTTCCCAATGTAACAAAGAAGAAATATACAGACGCAAGCAGTACAATTGTTGAAAACAAGCTTATTGTAGGCTCTGTTTCCTATGAATACAGCAGCTCTGTTAAAGAGGGCTATGTAATAAGCCAAAGCCCCTCGGCAGGCAGCACATCTAAGGAAGGAAGCTCTGTAAGCCTTGTAGTCAGCAAGGGCAGCAAGGTGACTGTTCCTTCGGTATTAAATCAGACAAAAGCCAATGCTGTAAGCAAGATTTCGGCTCAGGGTCTTAAATATACCGTAGTTGAAGAATATTCTTCATCGGTTAAGAGCGGTCTTGTTATTAAAACAAGCCCTGCAGCAGGAAAGAGCGTTAACGCAGGCTCCTCTGTTACCATAACAGTCAGCAAGGGCGAAGAGCCGGCTAAAACCGTAACTGTTCCAAGCGTTACGGGCAAGAGCCAGTCATCCGCCGAAAGCTCAATTAAAAAGGCAAACCTTAAGTGCACCGTTAATACACAATACAGCGACTCCGTTAAGGAGGGCTATGTAATAAGCCAAAGCCCTTCAGGCGGCAGCTCTGTAAAAGAGGGAGCAACAATTACAATTAACGTAAGCAAGGGTGCTGCAAACAAAACAGTCAGTGTGCCCAATGTTGTGGGCTCTTCCGAAAGCTCAGCAAGAAGCAAGATCAGCTCAAGCGGACTTGTATTTTCCATATCTTCTGAAAAATACAGCGACACAGTTCAGGCAGGTCATGTAATAAGCCAAAGCCCTTCAGGCGGCAGCGTTAAAGAAGGGGCAACGGTATCAGTTGTTTTAAGCAAAGGACCTAAGGAAGAAACCGTCAGCGTGCCTAATGTTGTAGGCTCTACCAAGTCTCAGGCGGAAAGTGCTCTTTCGGCACAGGGTCTTAAATATTCAAAGAGCAGTGAGCAGTACAGCAACAAATATGACAAGGGTAAGATTATAAGTCAGAACCCGTCAAGCGGCTCACAGGTTTCTAAGGGAACTACGGTATATGTTGTTATAAGCAAAGGCCCCGAGGAAGAAGAAACCGTTACTGTCCCCAATGTGGTGGGCAGCTACGGCAGCTCAGCCGAAAGCGCTATTGAGGGCAAGGGGCTTAAATGTAAGTTTGATAAGGAATACAGCGATACCGTTAAGGAAGGCTATGTAATAAGCCAAAGCCCTAGCGGCGGAAGTACTGTTGAGGCAGGCTCTACAGTAAGAGTTACTGTCAGCAGAGGACATGAGGAGGATAAAACCGTAAGCGTACCCGACGTAACAGGCAAGTCGGAATCCTCAGCTAAGAGCAGTATAAAGAATTACGGACTTAGCTGCAGTGTTTCTTATGACTACAGCAGCAGCGTTAAAAAGGGTTATGTAATAAGTCAAAGCCCCAGCGGCGGCTCAAGCGT
>JAJPZT010000087.1:21280-32322 GCA_021204175.1 Clostridiales bacterium
CAAAGCCCCAGCGGCGGCTCAAGCGTAACTGCCGGCTCAACGGTAACAATCTGCGTAAGCTCCGGCAGCAGCGAAGTGTCTATACCCAATGTGGTAGGCAAGTCTGAAACTTCAGCCGCAAACAGCTTAATAAACGCAGGCTTTAGTGTTTCTGTTAATTATGAATACAGCAGCAGCGTCAGCTCAGGCAGGGTAATCAGCCAAAGCTCAACCGGCACAGGCAAGAAAGGCTCCACTATTACCATAACAGTCAGCAAAGGCGCAGAACAAACCGAAACAAAAACAGAAACAACTACAAAAGCATCTGTATCAGATAATGTAACAAGCGGTTCATCTGCAAGGTAAAACAATTAAGCTTTAAATAAAAGAGACAGCCCGCAATTTGAGCTGTCTCTTTTTATGATTGAAGTTATACTTATTTTATAACGCTTTTGATAAACAGTTAAAAGGCTGTTTCTGTATATTCTCTGCCGTCAATAAGGGCGTAATAGCAAAGGGGGGTTCCCTCGTCGCCGTTTTCCAAATATTCAAGTCTCAGGGTTTCAATAGTTTCGCCCTGAAGCTCGTTAAGACCTCTGTCGATAACCTCCAAAAATGATTTTTCGGTATAAACAGGCTCTTTTATGGTGGTGGAGTAGTCTCTTAAATATCTCTTGCACTTGCTTACGGAGGAGCCGTCAACAGTCACCTCGATAAAGCTTTCCAAGCCTGTTTTTTCCTTCATTTCAGCGGAAAGCTCTAAAACATAGCCGTTTATTTTAAAGTCGAAATAAAACACTGTTCTGTCGTCCTCGGTTTTATAACCCCTTAAGAAATATTCGTTTTTAAGGTTAGGTTCGTTGTCTAAAAAGCTTTCAGCCGCAAGAAGCTTTTCTCCCAAAGAGGATGTTTGCACAGCTCCTGTTTTTGAATAGCTTGAATATTCCATTACACCTGTGGGATAAAGCTTAACAACGGTGCTTTCGTCACTGAAGGTATAAACTCCCTCGTCAATGCTTGTCCACTTAAGGACCGGGTTTTCGAAATAAGAGCCGGCAAACCTGTCGGCGGCAGTGGCTTCGTCGCCTTCGAGGGGATTTGTTTTAGCTGTTGTGTAAAAATACATCTCTCCCGACCAGGCAGGAATAAACTCGCTGCCCTTAAAAACGTCGTAGCCGCTGGCAACGGAGGATATATAATAAATTCCTCCCGTTTCCGGTTCGGTTTCGTCTATAATCGTTCTTATTATGTCCATATCGGAATAGCGTTTAAGGTCGAAAGCCGTTCCCTCAAGGGTAGAGGAATTGAAAAACAAAACCTTAAGAACCCCGGAAGAATCATCTCCCAGTGCTATTGAGTCAAAGCTGATTACCTCCGAGCCGCTTATGCCATAAAGAGAATAAAAGTCCTCGGCGGTCATTAAAAAGCCGAAGCTTATTACAATACATCTGTTTTCTATTATATTTTTGAAAATTTCTTCCGAATAATCGCTTTTTTCGCTCTTGCCGAGGGCTGCTTCAGCAGCTTTAAGAGCCGCTTGTTTTATGTCATTTATTTTTTCAGGTTCATAGCTTAAAAAGAATTTACCGTTTCCGCTGCCTGCGGCGGCATAAAGTACCTCGCTTTTTATTTCGGCGCTTTGTCTTTCGCCTAAGCTGTCATGTAAAACAGTGTAAAAAAAATTATGGCTTGAAAAATTTTCAAACCATAATTTATTGGTCTGATAGACAGCCAAAACAACCAAAAAAGCGATTATGAAATTTTTTAAAAAATTAAACATCATTCATCACTCTTTTCGTGTTTATGACAACATACCAGTGTAATTAAAAGCGTAGCTTTGACCGGGCAGTACAATGATACCGTCCAAGTCAGACTGTATACTGCTTTCCTTCCGGTTAATTATTGTGGAATAAGACTGGCTCTGACCGTTGTATGTCGCCGTAACAACAACGTAGTTCTTCCCCAGCTTAAGGTCGACGGTCTTTCGGAATATACCCGACTGACCTACGGTTAAAGTGTAGCTTGAAAGCTTACTGTAAGAACCGTTGACAACCACATCGGGGTCATAAACACTTATGTTTACGACAGAGCCTTTATCGGCTGTTCCCGAAATAACTCTGGAAGAATCAAAGGTAGCCTCGTAGCTTTTGGAAATATCAAATCCCTCGGCGATAGAAAAACAAGCCACCTGAGAAGGAGCAGCAAAAACGCTTACAGCCTGAAAGACCGTAAAACAGAATGTAATTAAAAGCAGATATTTTATTTTTTTAATTATCATCGGTTTTCGCTCCTTTCCAAAAGCGGTATGTATTTGCTCAATTTATCTGCACATATAAAGTATAACATATCAATGTTACAAAAGTGTTACAGTTCTATAACTTTTAAACAACTTTTATAAGAAGCCGGAAAACGGTGCTTTTGAAAAAATTATTTTTCTGTTCTTTAATTATTATATTGAAAAATTGTTAAAAATATTATATCATATATATAACAAATGAATTAATTTTTACAACATACAAAACCATAAAACATAAAAGAAAGGAGTAATCCTATGTATTCACTGCCCTTAAGAGAATTTATCGACGAGTTTCATCTCGAGGTTGTTTCGGGAGAGGAATTTGTAGACGAAAAGAAAATAACCACTCCGGAGCTTAATCGCCCTGCCATTCAGCTTGCAGGTTTTTATGAGCATTTCGACGCAGAGCGTCCCCAGCTTATAGGAATGGTTGAACACAGCTTTTTAAGCAAGCTTGAAGCCAACTTCAGAAAAGAGACGCTGAAAAAGCTTTTTTCCTATAAGGAAATGCCCTGTTTTATTTTAACCCGTTCCTTAGAGCCTTTCCCGGAAATGCTTGAATATGCCGAAGAAAGCGGCATTCCGGTTTTGGTTTCAAAAGACAAAACAACGGAGCTTACAGGGGAAATTCTTAACTGGCTTAAGGTTCGCCTTGCCCCCAGAACCACTGTTCACGGTGTTTTGGTTGATATTTACGGCGAAGGCGTTCTTATAATGGGTGAAAGCGGCATAGGCAAAAGTGAAGCCGCTTTGGAGCTTGTAAAAAGAGGTCACAGACTTGTGGCTGACGACGCCGTTGAGATTAAGAAAATATCACACGACAACCTTACAGGCAGCTGCCCCAAGCTTATAAGATATTTTATAGAGGTAAGAGGTATAGGCATAATTAACGTTAAGCAGATGTTCGGTGTTCAGTCCGTTATGGACAGCGCCAAAATCGACCTTGTTATTAAGTTTGAACCATGGGAAAAGGGCAAGGTTTATGACAGAATAGGCTTGAATGAAGAGTATATTGAGATTTTGGATACTAAAATTGTCTGCCACACAATTCCCATTCGTCCCGGCAGAAATGCAGCGGTAATCTGCGAAGCCGCCGCCGTAAACCGCCGTCAGAAGAAGATGGGCTATAATGCGGCGCAGGTTTTGAATGACAGAATTATGCAAAATATGAAATAAGGAGCTAAAAGCTTAATGGAAAATATTGATAATGCATTAAATGCTTTAAGCCTTAAGGGAACTGCCGTCAAAAAAGACGAGCCTATGAGCCTTCACACAACCTTTAAAACAGGGGGAGCGGCAAGCTTCTTTGTTGAGCCTTCATCTGCGGAGGAAACAGCTGAAACGGTGAAGCTTCTCAATGAGCTTAATCTGCCCTATGTAATTATAGGAAACGGCTCAAACCTTCTTGTAAGCGATAAGGGCTACGACGGCTTTGTTATAAAGCTTGGGAAAGGCTTTTCCGAAATCAGTGTTTCCGATGACACAATAACCGCCGAAGCAGGGGCTTCTTTAAGCGGTGTTGCTGCTGCGGCTTTAAGAGAGGGCTTAGAGGGCTTTGAATTTGCAGCGGGAATCCCCGGAAGTATAGGCGGCGGCGTATGTATGAACGCCGGAGCTTACGGCGGAGAGCTTAAGGATGTTATAACGAAGGTCACAGCTTTAAATAACGGAGAAATCACTACCCTTGAAAATAAGGACTGTAATTTCGGCTACAGAATCTCCCGAATAATGCGGGAGGGTATGATTGTTTTAAAGGCTGAGTTTAAGCTTACTCCCGGCGACAGGGCTTTAATTTCCGAGAAGATGAACGACCTTGCCAAAAAGCGAAGTGATAAACAGCCTCTTAACTACCCCTCAGCAGGAAGCACCTTTAAACGTCCCGAAGGGTATTTTGCCGGTAAATTAATAGAGGACACAGGCTTAAGAGGCTTCAGTATAGGAGGAGCACAGGTCAGCGAGAAGCACTGCGGCTTTATTATAAACAGGGGCGAAGCTACCTCTTCAGACATATATTCTTTAATTTGTGAAGTACAGAAAAGAGTTTTTGATAAATTCGGCGTTGAGCTTCAGAGAGAGGTCAGACTTGTTGGGGATTTTGACTGAATTAAGCCCTGTTGAAACGAAAACTTTAGACAACTTTTTGTTTGCGCTTTTGATAATTGGCAATTTCACTAATAAAAACTTTACAAAGCGGAATAAATTCGCCCATTTTTTTGCTTGTAAAGTTTGGGTGAATAATTTATAATAAATAGAGTTGAAAACATCGGCTCTCTTTTAAAGGCGGTGGCTTTATGGAATGTGTAATAGTAACGGGTATGTCCGGAGCAGGCAAAAGCCTTGCTCTTAAATATTTGGAGGATATAGGTTATTTTTGCGTAGATAATCTTCCTACGGCTCTTCTGCCTACCTTTGTTGAAATTTGCGGCAATAATTCAACCGAAATGGAAAAGGTGGCGCTGGGCATTGACATAAGAGGGGGAAAGCGTTTTGACGACCTCTTAAAGTTTTTGGAAAATGACTATTCAGCCGATGTTAATTTTGTTGTGCTTTTTTTGGAGGCTTCAGACTCAACTCTCATTAAACGCTATAAAGAAACAAGACGTATGCACCCTCTTATGAAGGGGGGAACAATTCAGTCGGGAATTATAGCCGAAAGAGAGCTTTTAAAAAGTGTCAGAGCAAAAGCCGACTATATTATAGACACAACGGGAATGCTGACAAGAAGCCTAAAGGCTCAGATTAATGAAATCTTTTTAAACAAAAAGGACTTTAACTCTATGATTATTTCGGTTATGTCCTTCGGGTTTAAATACGGTATTCCCCCGGAAGCGGATCTTGTATTCGATGTGAGATTTTTGCCCAACCCATTCTATATTCCGGAAATGAGGAATTTAACGGGTCTTGACGAAACGGTTTCAAGCTTTGTTTTAAAGTCCGACGAGGCTGCTGCTTTTTCGGAAAAGCTTTGCGATATGATTGAGTTTCTCATACCAAACTACAAAAATGAGGGCAAAACCAGCCTTGTTATAGCCTTCGGCTGTACAGGGGGCAAACACAGAAGCGTAACCTTTGCGGAGCTTTTGTATAAGCACCTTTCGGAAAAGGGCTACAGCGTTCTCAGCTCTCACAGAGACATTGACAAGGATGCCAAGAGGTAGACGCCTATGTCGTTTACATCTGAAGTTAAAGAGGAGCTTTTCCAAAAGGAAAATATTAAAGCCCACTGCAAAACCGCCGAGCTTTCGGCTTATATAAACAATCTCTGTGTTTTTGACCCCAAAAACCCAAGAGATCCTATGGTTTTTATATGCGACGAGCCGAGACACGCAGAGCGAATAGCTAAGCTTATTTATGACCTTGCGGAAATTTCCGTAACGCCCGAAAGGGCAGGGGACACAACGGTTATAAAAATAGAGGATATCCCTTCGGTTATAAAAATTCTGACCTTAAGCGGCTCATATTTAAAGCCATATTTAGGCGAAAGCCCCATAAATCCTCAAATTACAAAAAAAGACTGCTGCAAGGGAGCATATATCAGAACCTGCTTTTTAATAAACGGTTTTGTGACTGACCCTGTTAAAAACTATCATATGGAGTTTTCCGACAGGGATTATTCTCATGCCTACGGTCTTAAGGAGCTTATAACCTCTTTGGGAATTGCCGCAAAAATAATTAAACGAAAAAACCGCTATGTGGTTTATATAAAGGACAGCGAACAAATTTCCGACATGTTGGGAATAATGTCTGCTCATTTGTCTCTTTTAAAGCTTGAAAACATAAAGGTTATAAAAGAGGTAAGAAACAATTTAAACAGGAAAAACAACTGCGAAACGTCTAATATTGCCAAAACAATCAAGTCATCTGTCAGAGAGCAAAACGCCATTAAGGTCTTAAGAGACACTAACAGGCTCAAAAACTTAAGCCCCAAGCTTAAGGAAATTGCTTATTTGAGACTTGAAAACCCGGACTCAAGCTATACCGAGTTAGGCAGGCTTTTAAGCCCTCCTTTGGGAAAATCGGGCGTATATCACAGGCTGCAAAATATTATTAAGCTTGCAGAAAACGAAGAAAAATAAGGAGGAAGCACCAAATGGTAGAAAAGCTTGTAAAGGTCGGTTCAACCGACGGCGACAGAACCGTTGCTAAGATTGTTCAGCTTGCAAGTAAGTATTCAAGCTCAATCAAGCTTGTAAAGGAGAACGCCGCAGCTAACGCAAAGAGCATTATGGGCGTAATGAGTATAGGCGTTTATGAAGGAGAAGACTTCAAAATAGTCGCCGACGGCAGCGATGAAACAGACGCAGCCGAAGCTTTTTATGAGTATCTAAAGTAAAAATCAGTCAGCTCACAAAAATATAATTTTTGAGAATATTGTCTATTGGCTGTGACGAAGAGGAGTAGTAGACCTAAGCATTATTCAGAGAGAGGAGCTATTAGCTGAAAGGCTTCTTATATATGCGGTTTATGAAGGTAGCTTCCGAGCTTTTCCGCCGAAAGGAAAAACTTTCTTATTAAGCGGAAACGTAACCTTGCGTTAAAGGATAATTAAGCGCTTCCGTTTGTCGGAAGAATTAAGGTGGTACCACGGTCTTTCGTCCTTAAAACAAGGGTGAAAGACCTTTTTAGTGTAAATAATCAAGGAGAAAATATGAGAAACTATGAAAAGCGATAATTTTAAAGGCAGCTTTTTGGTTGTTTTGGGCGGCTCACTGTGGGGCTTTTCAGGCGCCTGCGCCCAATATCTTTTTATAAACTACGCCATAGACCCTGTGTGGCTCACAGCCTACAGAATGGCGTTTGCCGGGTTTGTTTTGACCCTTGTGCTTTTCTGCAAAAACAAAACAAAGGTATTTTCAATTTTCAAAAACAAAAAGGATATGAAGGACTTTTTCGTTTTTGCCTTTATAGGACTTTTAATGTGTCAGCTGACATATCTTTTGGCAATAAAATATTCAAATTCGGGAACGGCTACTGTTATACAATATACCTCACCGGCTTTGATTATTTTTTGGGTCTGCCTGAGAACGCCCAGGCTGCCCAAAGCGAAAGAGGTTATTGTCGTTATATTTGCCCTTATAGGCACATTTCTAATAGCCACCCACGGCAGATTAGACACACTGGTAATTTCAAAACAGGCTCTTATTTACGGGCTTATTTCCGCCGCCGGAGTTGTGGTTTATAACATTGCCCCTAAGGAGATACTTAAAAAATACGGAGCAATGAATGTTTTGGGGCTGGGAATGCTTACAAGCGGCGTTGTTTTCGGCGTTTTCACCCTAAGCTTTACGAAATTCCTGCTGAGAACCCCCGATGCCATATTAGCCTTTTTGGGCTTAAGTATTTTGGGCGCTTTGGCGGCTTTCACAATATATTTAAAGGGCATAACCTACATAGGCCCTGTCAAAGGCTCTGTTTTAGCCAGCTCAGAGCCTGTTGTTTCAACAATTATCTCCCATTTTTGGCTTGGGACGGAGTTTGCAAAGGCAGATTTAATTGGCTTTGCTTTTATAATAGCCATAGTTTTCATATCGGCACACAAGGAGGAAATCAAAAATGTACAAACAGCTTGAAAAAAACTACAATCCCTCGGTTGTAGAGGACAGAATCTACAATCAGTGGCTTGAAAAGAAATATTTTCATGCAGAACCCGACAGCAAGAAAGAACCCTTCACAATCGTTATTCCCCCACCCAACATAACCGGTCAGCTTCATATGGGTCATGCCCTTGACAATGCTATGCAGGATATGATCATACGTTTCAGACGTATGCAGGGCTACAATGCTCTTTGGATTCCCGGCACAGACCACGCCAGCATTTCAACCGAGGTCAAAATCGTAAACCAAATGGCTGAAGAGGGCTTAACAAAAGAGGACATCGGCAGAGAAGAATTTTTAAAGCGTGCATGGGCTTGGAAGGACGAATACGGCTCAAGAATTATAAATCAGCTTAAAAAATTGGGCTCTTCCTGTGACTGGGACAGAGAACGCTTCACAATGGATGAAGGTCTTTCAGACGCCGTTACAGAGGTGTTCCTGCGTCTTTACAAAAAGGGCTACATTTATAAGGGCGAAAAGCTTATAAACTGGTGTCCCACCTGTCAGACCACAATTTCAGACGCAGAAGTAAACCACGAGGACAAACAGGGTCATTTTTGGCATCTTAAGTACCCTATTAAGGGCACAGGAGAGTTTTTGGAATTTGCCACAACCAGACCCGAAACACTTTTAGGCGATACGGCAATTGCCGTAAACCCCGATGACCCCCGTTACACCGACGTAGTGGGCAAAACCTGTATAGTTCCCTTTGTAGACAGAGAAATCCCCGTTATTGCCGATCCATACGTTGATATGACCTTCGGAACAGGCGTTGTTAAAATAACTCCGGCTCACGACCCCAACGATTTCGAGGTTGGCCAGAGGCACAATCTGCCTAAGATAAACATTCTCAACGATGACGGAACAATTAATGAAAACGGCGGAAAGTTCAAGGGTATGGACAGATACGCCGCAAGAGAAGTTATTGTTGAAGAGCTTAAGGAAATGGGGCTTTATATCAAAACAGAGGATATAACCCATGCCGTAGGCTGTCATGACCGCTGCGGAGACGTAATTGAGCCTCTTATTAAAAGTCAGTGGTTCGTAAAAATGGAAGAGCTTGCAAAGCCGGCAATCGAGGTTTTGAACGACCACAGGCTTGAATTTATTCCCGACCGTTTCGGCAAGACCTATCTTCACTGGCTCAACAACATTCACGACTGGTGCATTTCCCGTCAGCTTTGGTGGGGTCACAGAATACCGGCTTACTACTGCGACAAGTGCGGTCACATAAACGTAGCCAAGACTGCTCCCGAAAAATGCGAGAAGTGCGGCCACACACACTTAACACAGGACGAGGACACCCTTGACACATGGTTTTCATCGGCTCTTTGGCCCTTCTCAACATTAGGTTGGCCCGAAGAAACTGAAGAGCTTAAATATTTCTACCCCACAAGCGTTCTTGTTACGGGCTATGACATTATTTTCTTCTGGGTTATAAGAATGGTTTTCTCAGGTATGGAGCAGATGAAGGACGTTCCATTCAGAAAGGTTCTTATACACGGTCTTGTTCGTGACAATTTGGGCAGAAAAATGTCTAAGTCTTTGGGCAACGGCGTAGATCCTCTTGAAGTAATCAAAGAGGTAGGGGCTGACGTTCTCCGTCTGACACTTATTACAGGCAATGCCCCCGGCAACGATATGCGCTGGCGTGAAGAAAAGGTAAGCGCAAACAGAAACTTCACAAACAAGCTTTGGAACGCTACCCGTTTCATTCTTATGAACTTCAAGGACGATGAAGAGCCCCAGTGCAGTCTTTCAGACCTGACAGACGCCGACAAGTGGATTTTATCAAAGGCAAACACACTTGTTAAGAACGTAACGGACAACTTAGAAGCCTATGAGCTGGGCGTAGCGGTTCAAAACACCTATGACTTTGTTTGGGACGAGTTCTGCGACTGGTATATTGAAATGGTAAAGCCTCGTCTTTACAACGAAAACGACCCCACAAGAGACGCCGCCCTTTGGACGCTTAAAAAGGTTTTGATTACTTCTCTTAAACTGCTTCACCCCTGTATGCCTTTCATCACTGAGGAAATTTTCCAATCCGTTCAGAGTGAAGAAGAGTCTATTATGATTTCGAAGTGGGAGGAATATAAGGAAGAATATAACTTCCCCAAGGAAGAAAAGGCTATCGAGCTTATTAAGACCGCTGTTAAGTCAATCAGAAACCGCAGAGCCGAAATGAATGTTGCTCCATCTAAGAAGGTTGAGGTTTTTGTAGGCTCTGAGAACCCCGAGGTAAGGGAAATTTTCGAAAACGGCAAGGTTTTCTTTGCTTCACTTGCTTCGGCTTCAGATGTGGTTATTGAAGAAAACGCCGCAGATAAGGGCAGAGACTTCGTCAGCCTTGTTATTCCCGGCGCACTTATTTCAATTCCCTTTGCGGAGCTTATCGACATTGAGAAGGAAACCCAGCGTCTTAAAAAGGAAGTGGAAAAGCTTCAAAAAGAGGTTGAGCGTGTTGAAAAGAAGCTTTCCAACCCCGGCTTTGTAGGCAAAGCCCCTGAAAAGGTCATTAATGAAGAGAAAGCCAAAGGCGAAAAATACGCAAAAATGCTTGCGGCTGTTAAGGAACAGCTTGAAAGTCTTCAGGCATAATAACCAACAAAATTGACAATATTAAAAGAGGCACATCGTGTACCTCTTTTTTTTGCAGAAAACTGTTATTTTTGAAAAAATGTTCGAAAAACAGTTGAAAATTAAGCCAAAATATGATAACATAAATTTTGTACAAGAGAATGAGCGAAAAACGTTGAGCCGAAAGGCTTTGCGGGCGGTTATATCTCCCCCTGTCACTCGTCAACCTATTATTATAAGATAGATAACGAAAGGGGGTGAAGTTATGACAGAATTAGCTTTAGTATTATTTTTAATGCTGCTGATTATCATAGTAACAAAAGACTAACCGCCCTATCTTCCACATAGGACGGTTATGTTGTTAAAACAATATAATCTAATATGATCGAGATATAACCGCTTTCGCAATTTCTCTTGTATTTTCATTATAACCCCATTTGGGTCAAAAGTCAAGAATTTGAGAAGGGTTTTACAATTTTTTTGAAGAAATTTTTTGTAAAAATATTGAAATACAAGCAGAAATATGATATTATTAGCTTTGTACAAGAGAATGAGCGAAAAACGTTGAGCCGAAAGGCTTTGCGGGCGGTTA
>JAJPZT010000087.1:32422-35243 GCA_021204175.1 Clostridiales bacterium
TATCTCCCCCAATCATCTTTAAGTGAAGGGGGGGGGTGAAGTTATGAGTGATATTCAGCTTATATTAATTTTGATATTACTGATAATTATTGTCTCAAAAAATTAACCGCCCTATCTGACCATAGGACGATTAACATAATTTGTCTTTATTGAGTTGAGATATAACCGCTTTCGCAATTTCTCTTGTATTTTTATTATAACCGCTTTTCGGCAAAAAGTCAATATCACATAAAAAATTTTTATTTGTGGAAAAAGAGAACGCCCCGAAAAATTCGGAGCGTCTCAAACCAAAAACCAATTGTTATATTGAGTAGAGGAAATTAACTCTAATACAACCGTAATTTTTGCCGCTAAAGTTCTTTTTTGACCCCTAAAAACCCCCTCAAAGGTGTTTAGACCTTTATCGGATTATGGCTGTCACCGAAATGTGACGGAGAGGAGCTTAAGCGGCATTCAATATATTAATTAATAACTAATTGTTTTGAAATCTGCCTGATAACCGGCGGTTGTATTAATCTTAGCAGAAGTGCTTTCTGCTGTGATGTTTTCTGCTGTGTTAAAGGAGACAATTTCCATATTAGGCTTTGTATATTCTTTTTTCATTTTAATTACCTCCTTAATTACTCATTATATGAAAGTGTATAATATGAAGCGTCATATATTGTTTCACTGTCAATCTTATAACCTACAACATAGTCTGTACTAATTCCGAGAGCAGCAGCTGAATAGTTTTCGTCCATAGCAGTTGTTTCATCAGTTGTAGCTGTATCATCACCGCCTGCATATGTTGCACCGCTGATAGTTACACCTGTATATACAGTGTCGCCAGTAGAATCTGTTACCGGTGTGCCGTCTACATTAACATAGAATGAAGCATTGGTAAGTTCTTTTGTAGGAATGCCAAAGAAAACATATGTAGAATCGCCGATTGTCTCAACAACTGTATCTGCTGTTGTAACCGTGCTTGCTTCTGCAAATGTTACAGAATATAATCTAGAAGCTCTGCCGGCAGGAGTATATATGTCATAAACACCCTTTGGAAGAACAACTGTAAAGGCACCTGTATCGCTGCTTCCGCCGCCAACTTTAGATCCCATAATTGCAACAGGATTGCCTTCTGAATCCTTTATATTTATTAAGGAAACATTAGTGCTGTTAGTTGAGGCGTAGTTTACCGTTACTGTAAGAGAAACTGCTGTTTCAAACTGAATTGTAGAAGCAGATTTTCCCGGAAGTTCAGTAAAATAATTACTTCCAGATGCACGTTCCTTAACAGTACTTCCATTTACTGTAAAATATTTGTTTATTACTGTTCCATCATCATAAGTTTTTTCTGTACCATCAAAATCACTTTCAATAAGACTTACTGTTCCTATAGCAGAACGCACAACCCAAGCACTTCCGTCATCTACAGTTATATCTGTAGAACCTGTATATGTTGCTTCGCCAACTGTAATTGTAGCTGTAATTGTAGCTGTTCCGTTTGCTACACCTGTAACTGTTCCGTCAGAAGCTACTGTTGCAACAGCTTCGTCGCTTGATGACCATGAAAGAGTATATTCATTTTCAATACTACTTACACTAGCTACAACACTTGTTGTACCATTGGGTTCAATTGTACTTGATGTTGCTGTAACCTTAACAGTGGGAGATGAAGAATATGTGATTTTAGCTGCAAAGAAATTAAATCTGTTATTTGTATCACTCTTGCTTAATGTATATATTCCGGCACTTTCAATATTACTGAAAGTAACTGCTTTAGCTGCAGAACCGCTTGCCGCTGTAATACTGCTTGATGTTGATGAATAGGTAATATTTTCATCGTCCCCACCATATGCAAGTGTAAATGTTGAAGCTTTGCCACTATCGCTACTATCTGCAACTGCTACATAAAAAACAACTGATGAGTTTGCAGGTAAATACAAACTATATGTTCTTGCTGCACCAGTAGGATATACCTTTGCTCCAAATGTAAGGCTGCTGTCATCTGTACATGTATATGCTGTTGAAGGTACAGTATATGTACCATTACCGCCACCTATTTGAAATGAATAATCGGTATATACAGTTGGTGTTTCAGCACCATCAGTAAAATAATATGCATTAGATAATTTTACGGTATCACCACTGCTTAATGAAGAATAATCACTATCAACTAAATTTGCTGCATCTAAATAAACAGTAACCGTATCATCAGCAAAAGCTGTACTGATGTTCATTACTACCATGCACGAGCAAATCAATGCCATTGCCAAAATCGTACTTAAAAATCTTTTTATAGATTTCATTTTAAAATTTTCCTCCTTGTCATAAAAACAAATTTGACCGAAAAGGAGAGTTTTAGTGCGAATTTGTCATAGAATTAATCGTATGACAACTCCATAAAGACCTTATCCTTTTCATACTGGTCGATACAAAGATATCTTTTCGTAATTTCAAAAGACGAATGGTTATAAATCTTCATTATAAGTATGGGAGAACAGCCCCTTTCATAAATGCGGTAGCCAACGGTTTTTCTTAAAGAATGGGCGCTGATATTGCCCTTAAGCCCCAAGTCCTTCACAGCGGTTTTCACAATTCTGTAAGCCTGAGTTCTGTGTAAGGGCTTTTCGGGGTTTCTTCCCTTAAATATGTAGCCTGTTTTGTCGGCAGTTTCGTTTGCATAAAGTGAAACTGCCTCAGCAAGCTCGCAATTTACGGAAATTTCGTTAATTTTGCCCGTTTTCTTCTCCCTTATGTATAATTTTTCAACAACCGAGCCGTCTTTTGACAGCACATCACTCCATTTCATTGACAGAATATCGCTTATTCTCAGGGCAGT
>JAJPZT010000053.1 GCA_021204175.1 Clostridiales bacterium
ATTTATGTAAAAGTGAGAAAATATTAATAGATGTGAAAATTTGCGTTATACATTTTCCTTGTAGAATTAATGAGGTGAATTATGAATAATAATTTGAAAGTGATTATACTGGCTGCAGGTCAGGGCACTCGAATGAAGTCAAAAGTGCCAAAGGTTCTGCACAAGGTTCTTGACAAGACAATGCTCGATTATGTCATTGACGTTTCCTTAAAGGCAGGAGCTGAGGACATTTGCTGCGTTGTGGGGCATAAAAGTATGCTCGTTAAGAAAATGATAGGCGACAGAGTTAAATATGCTCTTCAGAAGGAACAGCTTGGTACGGGTCACGCCGTTAAACAGGCTGAGGACTTTATAGGCGATGAGGGCAGCGTTATGGTTCTCTGCGGAGACACCCCCTTGGTTAAAGCCGAGACAATCGAAAAAATTGCTTCCTACCACGCTGAGAGCGGAAACGGAGCAACGGTTGTCAGCTTTATAAAGGACGAACCCTTCGGCTACGGCAGAATTATAAGAGACGAAAACAGCGGCTTTTTAAAGATTGTTGAGCAGAAGGACGGTTCGGAAAGCGAGTTAGCCGTTAAAGAGGTTAATTCCGGAGTTTATGTTTTCGAAGCAAAAGCCCTTAAAAAGGCTCTTTCCGAGCTTAACTGCGGAAACGCACAGGGCGAATATTATTTAACAGACGTGCCCGAGCTGATTGTTAAAGACGGCGACAAGGCAGGAGTTTTCACCGCAGATGATGAAATGGAGTTCTTGGGAGTAAACTCAAAGCTTGATTTGTCGGTGGTTACAAAGGCTCTTGTTAAGAGGATAAACGAAAAACATATGTTAAACGGAGTTACCATAACGAACCCCGAAAATACTTATATAGGTCAGGACGTTGTTATTGAAGCGGATACGCTTATTCTTCCCGGAACTGTTTTGGAGGGCAAAACCTCAATCGGTACGGACTGCGTAATAGGTCCCAACACACAGATTGTCAGCTCCGAAATTAAAGACGGAGTAAACATTAAAATTTCTGTGCTTATGAACTGCCGTGTAGACAACTACACCACAGTAGGTCCCTTCGCTTATTTAAGACCCGGAGCAAACGTAGGAGAACACGTCAGAATAGGAGGCTTTGTTGAAATAAAGAACTCCAATATAGACGACGGAACTAAGGTAAGCCACCTTACCTATGTAGGCGACTCAGACGTAGGCAAAAACGTAAACTTCGGCTGCGGAACTGTCACTGCAAACTATGACGGTGTTCATAAATACAGAACCACAATTAACGACAACGCCTTTATAGGCTGCAACACAAACCTTGTTGCTCCCGTAACCGTAGGGGAAGGCGCTGTAACCGCAGCAGGGTCTACAATCAATAAAGACGTGCCTGCCCATGCTCTTTCAATAGCAAGAAAAAGACAGGTTAATATAGACGACTGGACGGACAAAAAATAAAATAATAATATAATACAATATGAAAGTTATAAGGGTATACTAACTTCAGGAGGAAAATTTCCATGAATACAACCGGAGGCAACATTAAAATTTTCAGCGGCACATCTAACAGACTTTTGGCTGAAAATATTGCAAGCGAGATAGGACTTTCAGTAAGCAAGGCTCACGTCGGACAGTTTTCGGACGGCGAAATAAGCATAAACCTTTTGGAAACAGTAAGAGGAGCTGACGTTTATATCATAAACTCAACTTCAAACCCCGTAAACGACAGCCTTATGGAGCTGCTTATTATGATTGACGCCTGTAAGAGGGCTTCGGCAGGCAGAATTAACGCCGTAATTCCTTATTACGGATATGCAAGACAGGACAGGAAAGCACGCCCCAGAGATCCCATTTCAGCTAAGCTTGTTGCAGATATGCTGACAACTGCAGGAGCTGACAGAGTTTTGACAATGGATCTTCACTGTGCTCAAATTCAGGGCTTCTTTGACATTCCCGTTGACCACTTAAGAGGAAATACACTTCTTACAGACTATTATGAAACAAAGTTTGAGGACGAAATGGATAATATAGTAGCCGTTTCACCTGACTTGGGTTCTGTTGCAAGAACAAGAGCCTTTGCGGAAAAGCTGAACGTTCCTCTGGCTATTATCGATAAGAGAAGACCTAAGCCCAATGTTTCCGAAATTATGAACATTATCGGCGACATTAAGGGAAAGAACTGTATTTTGGTCGACGATATGATCGATACCGCCGGAACTATCTGCAACGCCGCCAACGCTATTAAGGAAAGAGGCGCAAAAAGCGTTTACGCCTGCTGTACTCACGGCGTATTTTCGGGAAATGCCCTTGAGAAAATCGAAAAGAGTGCAATTGACCAGCTTATTATGCTTGATACAATCCACTTCCCCGAGGAGAAAATGATTTCAAAAATCAAAATTCTCTCTACCGCTAAGATTTTCGCAGACGCTATTTACCGTATTCACGAGTGCCTGCCTATTTCAAGACTTTACGATTAATATAACTACATAAAAAACGAACAAAAAGCCTGCGAACCGAATAATTCGCAGGCTTTTACATTGATTAAAGCCTCCCCTTGAGGGGAGGTGCCTACCGAAGGTAGGCGGAGAGGTGTGGTGTATACTTAGAAGTCATATTCATTTGCAATATTCTTAAGCTTAACAAATGACTTAAGACAGGTTATAAAATATTCAAGCTCATATTCGTTTAAAGAGTCTACAAGACTTCTTGCCGCAAGACGCTTAAGCTCCAGGGGAGACTTTCCGTCATCCTGACCCAAAGTGTCAAAGGTTCTTGTAATAAGTGTGTCCATTGTTATTGAAAAAAAGTCCGCTATTCTGGTGAGGTTTTTAAGGGAAGTACCTCTTTGACCTCTTTCTATAAGTCCCAAAAAACCGGGGGCTATGCCCAAAACCTCAGAAAGCTCTTCTATTGTTAAATTTCTCAGGCGGCGTTCATAGCGAATGTTTGCGCCTATTATTTTATTATAATCCATTTTTTAACCTCCGTTTTTTTGACTGATATGAAAAAGAAACAGGGAACAGCTTTTATTATTCCGCATTGCTTAAATATTCCCTGAAGCCTATGCCTTCAAGTCTTTCGGCTTTTTTCTTAACGCTTTTGTTAAGGCTTTCCTGATAGGCAACAAGCTTTTCGGTAAGCTCGGGGTCGGAAACCGCAAGAATTTTTGCCGCCAATATTCCGGCATTTTTTGCACCGTTTATAGCCACTGTGGCAACGGGTATTCCGCTTGGCATTTGAACTGTTGAATAAAGTGAATCAAGACCTCCCATAGCCGCTGTCATTATGGGAACGCCTATAACAGGCAGAGGGGTTAAAGCGGCGGTTACTCCGGCAACGTGGGCAGCTCCCCCTGCACCGGCAATTATAACCTTTATGCCCCTTGACGCTGCTGTTTTGGCATATTCAAACATTCTGTCAGGGGTTCTGTGAGCGGAAACAAGCGTCAGCTCATAATCGATTTCAAATTCTTCCAAAATTTTTGCACATTCAGCCATAATAGGCAGGTCTGAGTCGCTGCCCATAAGGATTGATACTTTCGGCATTGTTTTTTACCTCCTAAAAGTTTTAGATAAAATGATTATAGCAGAATTATACATTTTATTCAATAGTAAAATCAAGCTGATTGGGTAAAAACAATGTTAAGAAATAATATTTTTCAGTGGCTTTGGCGTTAAGCTCAGACATCCGGTTTTTCAACTTCCGTAAATTTACCGTCAATATATTGATTGGAAATAACATCAGTCCTTTGCCAATTTTCTGTACACATATAGTAAGGAGTCAGCTTTAATCCTTTCCATTTCATCTCAATAACCATATCGGCTTTAAGCCCGTAAGATACTAACTCATCATTATACTTTATTGCCTCATCGTATGTAACGCATACATAAACTTTTCCAAGGGGAGATATTGAAATTTCCTGAAAATCCAAAGTCAAATCCAAATAAAAATCTTCCAAAGGCAAGTTATAACTTTTTGAACTGATTAATATTTCCCGATAATCACTAAGACTGTCTTCCAACAAGTCGTATTGTCCGTACATATCCGGATTTTCAAAACAGCTTTCGGGAATAACGTCTTCTATATGCGTAAATTCATCGGCATAATACATATGCCGAATATATTCGAGATACTCTTTATAACCTTCTTCGTATTGGTATGTCAGTTCATTTGTAATACGTGTTTTTACATATGCCTTGATAATGAAATAATACATAAATCCCAACAGGCAAACCAGCAAAACAGAAACTAAAGCTATACGCTTCTTTGACATAATAAATTACTCCTTTTCCTCAATTTTTCTTATAATTCCAATATTTCACATTTAAAGCTTTTTTATATAAATGTGAATATCCCTTTTTTTCATATAAATTATTTTACCCTAAAAGAGGCTTTAAGGCTCTTTCCAATATTCCCGTGCAATGGGCTATAAACATTCCGTAGTTGGTAATGGGGCAGCTGCTGTTTTCAGCCCTTTTAATACGTGATTTAACCTCCGCCGAGTTAAGCATACAGCCGCCGCAGTGTATAACAAGGGCATATTCCGACAAATCATCGGGAAATTCCCCTCCGCTTGTAAAGGCAAGCTTAGGGGTAAAGCCCAAAGCCTTGTTTAAAAGCTTGGGAATTTTCACTGTGCCTATATCGTTGCACTGTCTGTGGTGAGTACAGCCCTCGCTTATTAAAACAGTGTCCTCGGGTTCAAGGGTTTTTAAGGCTTCAAGCCCCCTTAAAAAGGGTTCAAGCTCCCCCTTGTATCTTGCGAAAAGCATTGCAAATGAGTTCACAGGAATGCGTTCTGGGGTAATTGACGAAACTATCTTACACGACGGTGAGTCGGTTATAACAACGGCGGGAGGTTCTTTCAGGGCTTTCAGGGCGGCTTCAAGCTCCGTTTCCTTAACCGTTAGGACAATGGCGTCCTTGTCCAAAATTGCCCTTATGGTCTGCTGCTGTGGCAAAATAAGCCTTCCCTTAGGCGCTGACGAATCGATTGGCGTAACCAAAACCGCCGTGTCTCCCCCCGAAACCAAGCCCTCGACTATTGACTTTTCTTCCTTTACGGACTTTGAGTGCTTTATAATAAGTCTTTTTAGCTCGTCAATGCCTGTTTTGTTTACTGCGCTTGTTAAAACAAAATCTATGCCCTGCTCCTTAAAAAGAGACGTGTCCGGGCTGGGGTTTAAATCGGTTTTGTTTATAACGCCTATTAAAGGCATTTTCTGCTCCTTAAGCCTTAAAATAAACTCTCTGTCCTCGGGCTTAAAGCCCTCTGCGGCGTCTGTTGCCAAAATTGCCAAATGAGTTTTTTCAAGGCTCTGATATGTCTTTTTCGTACGGAGAGAGCCTAACTCCCCCACATCATCATAGCCTGCTGTGTCGGTTATTACAACAGGACCTATGGGCAAAATCTCCATAGCCTTTGAAACAGGGTCGGCGGTTGTCCCCGGAAAGCTTGAAACAATAGCCAAGTCCTGTGAGGTCAGTGCGTTTATAAGCGCCGACTTCCCCGAATTTCGGCAGCCGAAAATACCTATGTGAAGCCTGTCGGCGTTGGGCGTTGTGTTCATAGTCATTCCCCCTTTAGATTTGTTTATAACAACTTCTTAATTATATCCGTTCAAATAAGTATAATTCCCATCTGAATAAGCTTTTTATTGAGTTTTCTGACTTATCAAAACTATTCAGAGAATTATGCTCATCTTTATTTTAATATAACAAGCCGCAGCCGGTCTGTCAAGAAATTTTTACTTGCTGCGAAATTTTGCACAATTTCAAATCATTTTCTTGACATCATTTTGACAATAGTGTATAATACATATAACTTGTATTCAATGTTTGGAAATTTAGTTATAACCTTTTATAAAGAGAAGCTTATATATTTTTTCACCGTCCGAGGAAAGTATTATTTTCTATCGGCACAAACCAAAAATTGAATATCTCGGCTTAAACGGGTGTTGCTAAATGCGGCATCCGTTTTCTCATCTGATAAAGGCTCCCCCCTTGAGGGGAGCTGCTGAACAAAGTGAAGCTGAGAGGCGGAGCGGCTTCCGTTTTCATAAGCCTGATTTTTGCCATATTAAAATTTTCATTTAAAACAAACAATAGGTGTGGACACAATGCGCATATTATATTTTTACAAAAAATCAAGAACGGAG
>JAJPZT010000003.1 GCA_021204175.1 Clostridiales bacterium
AACAGCCCCTTATAGGGGCAGAGCAAGCCACCGGCTAAGCCGGTGGTCTTGACTCAAATATTTTTAATTATTTTCAGAGAAGTTCTTCCGATATATACTCGTTGATTTCAATATCTTCGTAAATTTCTTCCTCTTCTTCCTCTGTGCCCGGCTCCTTAAGACCCAGAACATCTATAATAAGCCCTGCGGGAACATACATCTTTCCGTCAATAATTACTGAGCCTAAGCCCCCCTCGAAATATATGTTTTCACCGTTTACAACATAATAGTCTGAGTAGCTTATAAACTGAACTTCTGTTCCGTTATAGTTGATTGTGGCTGTTTTTGTGGAAGCGTCCCACTTAACGTTAAGGTTGATTTCCGGTTCTTCTTCCTCTTCGGCTTTTTCCTCTTCTTCAGCTGCTTCAACAGCTTCTGTTTCGTCTTCCGAGGCTTCCGCTTCACCGGCTTCAGCCGCTTCAATTTCTTCATCTTCTGAAGTTTCTTCTGTTACGGCTTCAGTTTCGTCTTCTGTGTCGGTTTCGTCCTTTTCTTCAAAGAGACTGTTTTCAAGTATGTCTTCCAAATCCCTTACCGCAATATAATCGTTATAGTTTAAGTCGAAAATATTGGGGGTTTCCGTAGTTGTTTCGGTTTCGGCTTCAGCAGAGCCCGAAGAGCTTGAAGAAGCAGCTGTCGTTGTGGCTTCCGTGGTTATTTCGGAGATAATTTCTCCGTCTGAACCTTCTGTGTTTGTAAGCCCGTCTACGCCTGCGCTGCTGCTGCCCTTAGTCCAAATATAATAGCCCGAAAGGGTTGCGCTTGAAATAGTGGATTCGTTATTATTGATTTTTATTTGAATTGTTCCCTCGCCGTCGGAAATAAAAGGCAGCCTTATTTTATAAACAGGTCTCTTTGAAACACCGTTTACCGTATAAAGCGATCCGTCGGCAAATCTTCCCGGCAGATTAATTAAGTCAACCTGAATTTCTCTTAAGCCCACACGTCTGATTTTATAGGGCAGCTCGTTGGTTTTAATCTGTGTCATAACTGTCCAAAAGCCCTCGCTTGAGCCCTTCCAGTTATAGCGGTCATATTGATATACTGCGTCAATCTGGGTTTGACTCACTACCTTTGCGTTTGTAAATGAAATAATAATCGATGACCCGGTGGAAACCTCGTCAAGCGGTGTTATAGTCAAATATTGATCCGACGGTTCAACATCGTCTCTGATAGTTCTTACTTTATTAAGACTTGCATAAGATGCCGCATAAACAGGCACATTAAAAAGCAAGACCGCAGCCATCAAAAGTGAAATAAGCTTTTTCATTGATCATTCCTCCTTTAAAATTTTCCTTTTAACTGTACATTAATTATACACCAAAGAGGCAATATTTTTCAACTGTAAAAGATTAAGAAATTATTAAAATTTAGCAACAGTTCAGCCGTGGCTTATATAAGAACTCCTGTGGGTGCTTGCACACAAATGAAGCTTTTGTATAAGCCACGAGCGGAGCGCCAACAAATGAGCAAAAAACAAGCCGCTTAAGCGGCGACGTATGCGAAGCAGACGTTTTGCGAATAGGTTGGCTGAACTGTAAAATCTTAAAAAGGCGGTTGAAAAAATATATTTTAAATAGTATAATATTTTAATGAAAAGATATTTAAAGGAATGAATAATTTGGGCTATTGGAACACACGGGGCTTAAGGGGCGCAGGTCTTGAGGAGCTTATAAACTTTACAAATGAAGAATATAAACACAAGGGGCTTGCGGTAATTCAAAAGGTTTCCACTCCTATTACGCCCGTTAAAATAAACCCGGAAACAAAGCAGATTACACTGGCTTATTTCGAAAAGCAGTCAACGGTTGACTATATAGGGGCGGCTCAGGGGCTGCCTGTGTGCTTTGACGCCAAGGAAACCAAAATAAAAAACCTGCCCTTTCACAATATTCACCCTCATCAGATTGAATTTATGAGCGAATTTGAAAAGCAGGGGGGAGCGTCCTTCTTCCTTGTGCATTTTTCTCTCTATGACGAATATTATTATCTGCCCTTAAGGGATTTTCTCCGTTTTTGGGATGAAGCTAAGTCCGGAGGGAGAAAATCAGTCCCCTATGACCGCTTCCGCAAGGACTTAAAAATAAATTTGGTAGGGGGAATTTTAGACTATTTGGAAGCACTTAACACCTATGAAACATCTAAGTAAACACGAAACCGCAGGCGGAAGACCTGCGGCTTAAGTGTGTGTAGAAAGGAAAATTTTCGAAAAAGAACGGGAATTAAGCTTTAAGCAGAAAAGCTTTTTCTTCTTTCTCTGTGTGTCTTATATCTTTATAGCTTTTAAGGAAACTTTCGTCATTTCCTTAGGGAGTATATCTTTATGAAATAATAATATCACAGATTTATAAATAAGTAAAATGAATAGTAAGAATATTTAGTATTCTGATTTGTTATAATAAGGGTGAAATTATGATCAATATAAAATACCGTGCCCTTTTAAGCGCAATCGAAGAGGGCAACCTAACCGCAGCGGCGGCGAAACTGAGCTATTCCCAGCCGGGAATAAGCCATATGATAGACTATCTTGAAAAGGAGCTGGGCTTCTCTCTTTTGACACGTCTTAAAAGCGGCGTAATCCCCACAGAAGAGGCAAACATACTTCTGCCCCACATTCGCCAAATGATAAACGCCGAGGACAGAATTTATGAAATTTCGAAGCAGATAAAGGGCATAGAATCCGGTCAGGTGCGTATAGGCACTTATTTTTCGATTTCCGTCTACTGGCTGCCTAAAATAATAAGCGCTTTCGAAAAGCAGCACCCCAACATAAGTCTCCGTCTTTCCGAAGGCGACGGAGCAGAGGTTGCCCAGGGCATAAAGTCCGGATCTCTTGACATAGGCTTTATTTCCGAAACGGACTGCAGCGGCATAGACTTCATCCCTATTACGAAAGACCCCATTATGGCTATTTTGCCTAAGGGACATCCTCTTGCTCAAAAAGAGACTGTTGATTTAAAGGAGCTTACAAAATACCCATTTATATATTCAACTGAAAGCTCTTACGAGGAAATCTATAAGATGATACTTTCGGACAGCAGCATAGCCCTGGACATAAAATACAGAGTTAAGGGCGATGAGGCAATTTTGGCTATGGCGTCCGAGGGCTTGGGGGTTTCACTTATGCCTAAGCTTCTTTTCGACACAAGGCACGACAGCCGTCTTTCAATCAGACCCTTAAACAAGAGCATTTCCCGAACACTGGGAATTGCTCTTCGCTCAAAGGAATTTGTGTCTCCCGCCGCAAAAAGCTTTATAACAACAGCCCTTGAGGTTCTTAAGGAACAGGTTCTTAAAGAAGAAGGCTGAAATAACAGAATAATATGTTGACATTTATTGCAAAAAAAATTATAATACTTAAGGACATTATTTAAAAATATAATCAGAAAAAATATTTTAAAGCAGTTTTTATTTATCGGAGGTCAGTTTTAAAATGGAATATATGGGTGTAAACGAACTGAGAGAAAAGTTTTTATCCTTTTTTGAGAGCAAGGAGCATCTCAGAATGGCGAGTGCTTCGCTTGTTCCTCGCAACGACAAGTCTCTGCTTCTTATAAATTCGGGAATGGCTCCCTTAAAGCCCTTTTTCACAGGTCAGCAGATACCGCCTAAAAAGCGCGTTACCACCTGTCAAAAGTGCATAAGAACCGGCGACATTGAAAACGTAGGAAAAACAGCCCGTCACGGCACATTTTTCGAAATGCTGGGCAACTTTTCTTTCGGCGATTATTTTAAAGAAGAGGCTATCCCTTGGGCTTGGGAATTTTTTACGGATGTTCTGAAGCTCCCCGAGGACAGGCTCTATGTTTCCATTTTCGAGGATGACGACGAAGCCTTTGAAATCTGGAATAAAAAAGTGGGAATCCCCGCTGAGAAAATATTCAGAATGGGCAGAGACGATAACTTTTGGGAGCATGGCGTAGGTCCCTGCGGACCCTGTTCCGAAATATATTATGACAAGGGTGAGGAATACGGCTGCGGAAAGCCCGGCTGTACTGTAGGCTGCGACTGCGACCGCTATATGGAAATCTGGAATCTTGTTTTCACACAGTTTGACAAGCAGGAGGACGGCTCTTATCCCCGTCTTGAACACCCCAACATCGATACGGGTATGGGGCTTGAAAGAATTGCCACAGTTATGCAGAATGTTGAATCTATTTTTGACGTTGATACAGTTAAGGCAATCCGTGACGCAGTTTGCAAAATCGCAAACAAGGAATATCACAAAAATCACAGCGATGATGTTTCCATAAGAGTTATTACAGACCACATTCGTTCAATGACATTTATGACTGCTGACGGCGTTCTCCCCTCAAACAACGGCAGAGGCTATGTTCTCCGCAGACTTCTCCGCAGAGCAGCACGTCACGGAAAGCTTTTGGGCATTGACAGAACCTTCTTAACCGATTTGGTTCAGGTGGTTATAGACAATTCAGGCGAAGCCTACCCGGAGCTTAAGGAAAAACAGGCTACAATTAAAAAGATTATTTCCACAGAGGAAGAAAACTTCTATAAAACTCTTGACAAGGGTCTTGAAAAGCTTAACGAATATATGGAAGACCTTTCAAAGGAAAACCCCGTTTTGGACGGAAAGAAGGTTTTCAGACTTTATGACACCTACGGCTTCCCCACTGATTTAACAGAGGATATTTTAGCTGAAAACGGCTATAAAGCCGACAATGAGGGCTTTGTTAAGGAAATGGAGGCTCAGCGTCAAAAGGCAAGAGACGCCAGAGAAACAGACACATATATGGGTGCTGAGGAAACTGTTTTCAACCGCATTGACCCCTCACTTTCAACGGAATTTACAGGCTACACAAGCCTTGCTTCAGACGAAGGAAAGGTTATCGCCTTTGTTTCGGAAGGCGAAATAGCCGAAGAGGCTTCAGCTGGAGCAAACGTAACACTTATTCTTGACAAAACCCCCTTCTATGCGGAAATGGGCGGTCAGATAGGCGACACGGGAACAATTAAAACGGACAGCGCAGTTGTTGAAATAAGCGACACAACCAAATTCGGGGGAAACAAATTCCTTCACACAGGTGTTGTTAAAAGCGGCGTAATTAAGTTAGGCGACAATGTAACAGCCGAGGTTGACGCAAAACGCAGACTTGCAATCTGTCGAAACCACACCGCAACCCACATTCTTCAAAAGGCTTTGAGAACCGTTTTGGGCGATCATGTTGAACAGGCAGGCTCTTATGTAAGCGATGAGCGTCTCCGTTTTGACTTTACACACTTCGAGCCTATTTCTCACAGTGACCTTAAGAGGGTTGAAGCTATCGTAAACGATGTTATTCTTTCCGATATGCCCGTTAAATGCGAGGAAATGGATATTGAGGAAGCCAAAAAGTTAGGAGCAATGGCTCTTTTCGGCGAAAAATACGGAAAGACCGTAAGAGTTGTTTCCGTAGGCGACTTCTCAGTTGAATTTTGCGGCGGAACTCACCTTAAAAACACAGCTACAGCCGGTCACTTTAAAATTCTTTCGGAAAACGGCGTTGCCGCAGGTGTAAGAAGAATTGAAGCCCTGACAGGCTTCGGCACAATCGACTATTACAACAAAACAGAGGAAATCGTTGACAAGGCTAAGGCTGTTCTTAAAACCGATATGAACAACCTTGTGGGCAGAATTTCAGATGTAACAGACGAAAACAAGCGTCTTAAGAAGGAAATCGAAGCCCTTAAGGGCAAGCTTTCGGGCGGAAAGCTCAGCGATATAGAAAACAGCAAGGAAACCGTAAACGGCGTAGATATTATCTGCGGAAGTCTTGACTCGGCGGATATGAACACATTAAGAGGTTCAAGCGACAAGCTTAAGGATAAGAACCCCAATGCGGTAATTATTTTGGGCAGTGCCGCAGACGGAAAGGTAAGCTTTGTTGTTTCCTGTTCCGACAGTGCGGTTAAAGCAGGAGTTAAAGCAGGGGACATCGTCAAAACAGCAGCTGTTCTCTGCGGAGGAGGCGGCGGTGGACGCCCCAATATGGCTCAGGCAGGAGGCAAAGACCCCTCAAAGCTTGAAGAAGCCTTAACAGCGGCAAAAACCAAGGCAGTGGAAATATTAAATAAATAATTGATCCATTTAAAAGTTTCTGAAG
>JAJPZT010000107.1 GCA_021204175.1 Clostridiales bacterium
TAACAGCCCCTTATAGGGGCAGAGCAAGCCACCGGCTAAGCCGGTGGTCTTGACTGCAAATTTTAATAATTTTGAGAGTTAATCACTTTACAAGCCGATAATTTTGTATTATAATAATTGTATAATTATATTTTGTTTTTTTTGAATTTGGAGGAATTTGTTATGAAGAGAAGAGTTAAGAAAACGGCGTTCTTTGTTTTGGCTTTGACGGGGGCTTTAAGTATGTGTCAGCCGACCTTGGGCAAATCGTTTTCTTTGAAGAAAGATGAAACAGCCCAAGTGGAAGAAATTGTTGAAGAGACTGATCCCTCTGCTCCGCCTGAAAGGGAAATTGACGGTGATGTTTATTATGAGCTTGATTCCGCAGAGGATTTATTTTGGTTTGCCGAAAAGGTGAACAGCGGTGAAACTGAGATTAATGCAGTGCTTACGGACAATATTACTATAAACAGCGAAGCCTATGACGGCACTAACGGCGAAAGCCTTACGGAATGGATACCGATAGAAAGGTATAAAGGGTCTTTTGACGGACAGAACCATATAATAAGCGGCTTATATGTAAACACTTCCGATAGTTACGGAGGTCTGTTCGGCACTGTTTTTGAGGGCGGAATTATTAAAAACTTAGGTATAACCGACAGCTATATAAGAGCCGGATACTTGGTGGGAGCTGTTTGCGGTCAAATGAGTAAGGGAACAATGTCAGGCTGTTATAATACGGGAATTGTTGAAGGCGGAACTCACTGCGGAGCTGTTTGCGGTCAAGTGGAGGATGGAACAATATCGGGCTGTTATAATACCGGAATCGTTAAAAACGGCTCTTTCGGTACAGGTGGAATTTGCGGAGCAAGCCAAGGCGGAACAATAACAAACTGCTATAATACCGGAGATGTAAGTGCTCATGACTATGCCGCCGGAATTTGCGGCTCGAATGAGCATGGCGGCACAATAAGCTATTGTTATAATACAGGTGAAATAACAACCAACCGTTATTACGGCTATTATACAGGTGGAATATGCGCTAATAACATCGCATTTTGGGGAGACACATTAATAAGTCACTGCTACAATACAGGCACACTTAACGGCTGGACCGGCTCTGTAGCCGGAATTTGTGCAAGAAATTCTGAGCCCCAAGGTGCATACGGAAGATACTATAATCTTAATTATGAAAACTGCTATTACCTTGATACCACAGCAAAAACAGGCACATTGGGCATTGAATTGGAAGGGGTTGAAAGCAAAACCGCAGAGGAATTTGAAAACGGAGTGGTTGCCGGGCTGTTAAACGACGGCAGTGACGAATGCAGCTTTGTTCAGAATACCGAAACGGACAGCAGCCCTGTTCTTGCGGTCTTTAATCAATAAATCAAATAATTCTATTAAAACAAGCCCCCTGCAAAGCAAGGGACTTGTTTTTTGTCGGGAAAAGCTTTGTATCAACAGCCTATTTCCCCTTTTTCCTTCATTGTTCCATTTGTTTACCCAAAAACACCGCCGCCGTTTCCACAAGCTTTCCTTCGACCTCGCCCAGCTTATCGTTTTCCGACAGCATAACCACAGCCCCCAAAACGTCCCCCTCACATATTATAGGCGAAATCAGCTCATACTTATACTTTGAGTCCTCTTCGTTTTCCAAAATCGGCACAAAATCGTTTTCCTCCCTGTGGGCAAACAGTGTGTTCCGCCTGTTAATTGCCTCTTCAAGCTCGCCGCTTATCTGCTTTTCCAAAAGCTCTTTTTTAAGTCCTCCCGACACCGCTATAATGTGATCCTTATCCACAATGCAGGCAATATGCCCTGCGTTCTGCGCCAAGCTTTCCGCATATTCCTTAGCAAAGTTCCCCAGCTCCCCAATAGGCGAATACTTCTTAAGAATAATCTCCCCTTCCCTGTCAGTGAAAATCTCCAACGGGTCACCGTCACTGATAACATTGACACCGATAATCTTAGCCCTCTGATTTCTTGTCTTCTGGGTAAGTATATATTGTGACGAATTTTTCTTATCGATGTCTAAATTAAAATTTGGGCTGTTTTCCTCCGGTTTGCGTTCCGTATTAAGTCTTAAAAGGGTATCTATGTCCGATTTAAGTCTTATGTCAATATGATCCTCATATATGACTATCTTTTCAATTATATAGCTTAAATCCGTTTTGTCAAGCTTATCCTTAACAAGTATATTGTTGAATATGTCAATGACCGTCTTAGCCTTTCGGTTAATGTTGATTATGTTGTTTCGCCTGTCTGTGTTCATAGAAATTTGGCTCTTGATTCCTTCTATGGTTTCAAGAAGCTCCTTCTCCATTTCGTCATAAAGCTCTTCTATGCTGTCTGCGTGCTCCGGTCTTTTGGTAAGCTCCCTCAGCTTCTGCTTAGATAAATTTTTAAGCTGAAGCTTTGCACCGTCAAGCTCTTCCTGAAGCTTGTCAATAATATTTGTATTCTTGTTCAAATAATCCGGTTCGTCCTTAATAGACTTTTCAAGCTCCTTAAGCATGTCCAAAGAATTGTCCCGTACAATCCTCAAATAGCTTTTAATAAGACCGTCCAGCATATCAACTCTTGTGTGATGTGAGGTACAGCCTTTCAAGCCTCTTTTGTGGTATGTTCCGCAAACATAGGCAGGAGCCAAATCTCCCCTGCTCATAGAAAACATAGGACTTCCGCAGTCACCGCAGAAAAGAAAGCCCGAATAGTGGGTATCGTATTTCTTTATTCCTCTGTAATTTGATCTTGTTCTTTTTTTAAGCTGCTCCTGAGCCATTGCAAACACCTTCTCATCTACTATCGCTTCGTGATTTTTTTCAAACACAATATGCTCGCTGACATCATTCTTAACATCAGCGCCGTTTATTTTTTTCCTTTTATACTTTGCCTGCCGGAGTGTTCCGATATAGAAATCATTTTCAATTATCCCCTGTACGGTAACAATGCTCCAAACAGACCTTGCCTTTATTTTATTTTCGATTCCCAAGGCATCCTTCCTTGCCTTCTCACACATTCTCGGTGTGGGAATTTTGCTGTCTGTAAGATAATTGGCTATTTTCTTGTAGCCCCACCCCTTATTGTAAAGGTCAAATACCGTCCTGACTACCTCTGCGGCAGCCTCGTCAACCTCAAACAGCATTTTCTTGCTGTCCGTAATTATATAGCCGTAAGGCACAGAGCAAATCCACTTTCCGTCGCTTTGCCTTCTTCTAATAACATTTTTAACCTTCTTGCTCGTGTCCGTAACAGGCATTTCATTTATAAGAAACCGAAACTGTATAGCCGTCCAGTCATCGTAGGTAGGATAGTCTATGCTGTCGCCAATGGAAATAATCCTAACTCCGGCATCCCTTAAATCCTCAAGCTCAACAAGCCCCTTGCTGTTTCGCCTTGAAAAACGGCTGAAATCCTTAATAATAAGAATTTTGTATGTTCCGTCAAGCAGCTGTCTCCTAAGCCGCTGATATTCCTCTCTCTGCTCAAAAGTATATCCCGACCGATCCCTGTCACAATAAAAATTCAATTCCGCCCCACGGAAATTGTTCCTGACATAATCTTCAATTATAGCCTTCTGATTTTCTATACTCGTGTTGTCCCTGTCCATTTCCTCATCAACAGAAATTCGACAGTACCCCGCAATCCTCAATATCAAAATACCATCTCCAATAGCTTTATAGATAACATTGTATCTTATTTAGAATATTTTTTCAAGATGTAAAATAAACAAATTAAAGAAATATTTTAAATTTTTTGTAAGTTATATTTTTTAATTGTATATTATAGAAGTGCATACATTAGGATATACCTAGTGATGTCTATTAGGAACGCAGGAACACAGCAGTCCGGTCAACTTGACCGGGCTGTTTCTGTGTCCGAAAAGGTATACCTTAACGAACGCCTCAAAAAGTGCCAAAAAAGCGTTCGAAAAGGTTGGTTTTTTAATTTACGAACGTGTTCGGAAATGGTTAGACCTTTCCGAACGTTTGGGAGGTGATTTTTTGGAAAGCAGAACCTACTACTATGCAAGAGTGTCAAACACAGATCAGAATCTTGACAGACAAATGAAAGCCTTCAAAAGTATGGGTGCCGATGATCGAAATATTATAACCGACAAAGCAAGCGGAAAGGACTTTGAGCGGAGCGGTTATCAGGCACTGAAAACTACGATCCTCAGAAAAGGCGATACGCTTGTTGTCAAATCACTTGACAGGCTTTCAAGGAACAAAGCCGATATTAAGTCTGAGCTTGAATATTTCAAAGTCAACGGCATAAGGTTTAAGATTCTTGATCTGCCCACAACCCTAATCGAACTGCCTAAAGGTCAGGATTGGATATTCGAGATGATTAACAATATCCTGATTGAGGTCCTTTCCTCTATTGCCGAGCAGGAGAGGACAACTATCCGTCTTAGACAGAGAGAAGGTATTGATGCGGCTAAGTGCAAGGGCAAGCACTTAGGAAGAAAGGCAATTATATTTCCCGATAAATGGGAAACGTATTATTCACTTTGGGCTGAAAGCAAAATTTCAGCTTCGGAGTTCAGAAACAAAGTACATTTAAAGAAAACCACTTTTTATAAGCTGGTGAAAAATTACAAGGAGGAAATGCAAAATGGATGAAAAAACATTGGTATGTTGTATCTGCGGTGAAGAATTAGCACCGGAGGATGCTTATGAATTTGAAGGCAAAATTTACTGCCTTGACTGTCTCGAAGACGAAACTGTTGTATGTGAGGAATGCGGTGAAAGAGTACGGATTGACGAAGCCGTCACCGATGCCGACAATGCTCTTTGCCGGGACTGTTTCAATGAAAGCTATTACTACTGCGAAGACTGCGGCTGCATTATCCACAGCGACAACGCATACTACTTGGACAGCGATGAATATGAGGAATACCCCTACTGCTACAGCTGCTATATGAAGCTCAAGAAAGACAGAGGTATTCACGACTACAGCTACAAGCCTGACCCCATATTCTACGGCGGCGGCAAGATGGTTATCGGAGTAGAACTTGAAGTTGACAGCGGCGGCTATGATGACTACAATGCCAAAGAAGTTTTGGAAATAGCAAACAAAAACGGAGAGGACAGACTTTATATCAAGAGTGACGGCAGCCTTAATAACGGCTTTGAACTTGTAAGCCACCCAATGACTCTCAGCTATCACAAGAACGAAATGCCTTGGGAGCAAATTATGAAAAAACTTATCCATATGGGTTATAAAAGCCATCAGGCCGGCACTTGCGGCTTACACTGCCACGTCAGTCGAGCCGCTTTGGGCGACTGCTACGAAAAGCAGGAAGAAGCTACTGCCAGAATACTCTATTTCGTAGAACATCACTGGGACGAAATTCTTAAGTTTTCAAGACGTACCGCCGAACAGATGGACAGGTGGGCGGCAAGATACGGAAACAAAGGCAAACCCAAAAAGCTGTATGACGACATCAAAAAAGGATATTGCTCAAGATATAGAGCGGTCAACATACTAAACTACAGTACAATTGAGTTCCGAATGTTCAGAGGAACTCTTAAATACAACGCTTTTATAGCCACATTGCAGTTCGTAAATGAGATCTGTAACGTGGCTGTTTCTTTGTCCGATGAAGAAATGGAAGCCCTGACATGGGAGTAGTTCATTTCCCGTCTGACAAAAGAAAACCACAGCGAACTTATAACCTATCTCAAAGAGAGAAATTTATATACGAAAGGGGCTAATTAATTATGTGCTGCTTATTTGGCTTAATTGACTACGGAGACGTACTCAACGTAAAGAAAAAAGAGAGGATTATAAAGGTTCTCTCCAAGGAATGCGAAGCAAGGGGAACCGATGCAACAGGTGTTGCTTACGTTTACAAAGACAGGTTAATTGTCTACAAAAGACCTCTCCCTGCACGAAAGATGAATATCTATTTCAAGGGCAACCCAACTGTAATAATGGGTCATACCAGACTGTCAACTCAGGGCAGTGAAAAAATCAACTGCAACAACCACCCTTTCCTGTCCGAAAACAATGACTTCGCCCTTGCTCACAACGGCGTGCTTTATAATGACGCTTTACTCAAACGCACCGAGAAGCTTCGTAAGCGATCAATAACCTTTTTGAACAAAATCACCCTCTTAGACTCAGGATGA